>CALUOB010000011.1 GCA_944322175.1 uncultured Coriobacteriaceae bacterium | reverse complement strand
CTCGTGGCGCGCGAGCTCATGAGCGACCCCAAGATCCTCATCTTCGACGAGCCCTGCACCGGCCTCGACCCCGAGGGCATGTACCACGTGCGCGACACCATGCGCGTGCTCGCCGACGAGGGCCGCTCCGTGGTGCTCGTGACCCATTACCCCGAGGACATCATCCCCGCCATCAAGCGCGTGCTGCTCATCAAAGACGCCGAGGTCTTTGCCGACGGCCCCAAGGAGGAGCTCCTCACGAGCAGCGAGATGACGGCGCTCTTTGGCGTGCCGCTCGAGGTGACGGAGAAAAACGGCTGGTACGCGCTCAGCGGCCGCTACTGACCGCACGCCGTCCGCGCGCACGATCTGCCTTCCGCTCGCGGCGGGCTGCGAGCATCTGCCCGTAGCCCGCTTCGCGCTTCTCGGGGCAGCCGCGCCCCGTGTTTCAGCAGGTGCGTTTGCCCCTCTGGCAGGGCCTTTATCCGCAGATCGACGGGCATTATTGCAAAGAGGTTACATTGCAAAGAGGTTACATTCGGCTGGTTTGACTGGCCGCCCCCGCGGCCTGCCGAAACCGAGTGCTAGAATCACGGTCGTTCTATGAATTTGGGTTTTCCGTGTATGGCATGGTAAAAGCATAGGTGCGGAGGGCCCCAAGAGAAGGGAACCGACATGGACCTGCGTGCATTCGGTATGTCGAGAAGAAGCTTCGTTAAGACGATGGGCGCCGCGGGCGTTCTTGGTTCCTCCGCGGCCGTGCTGGCCGGCTGCAGCGACGAGGGCGCTTCGGGCGGCAACGGCTCCTCCTCCGCGAGCGGCTCCGCGTTCATGATCGGCGGCATCGGACCGCTGACCGGCGACGCCGCCATCTACGGCAAGGCCTGCCAGAACGGTGCTCAGATCGCCGTTGACGAGATCAACGCCGAGGGCGGCATCCAGTTCGAGCTCAACTTCCAGGACGACGAGAACGACGCCGAGCGCTCCGTCAACGCCTACAACAACCTCAAGGACTGGGGCATGCAGATCCTCGTGGGCACCACCACGACGACCCCCTGCGTTGCCGTGTCGGCCGAGACCAACTCCGACAACCTGTTCCAGATCACCCCGTCCGGCTCCTCCACCGACGTCATCGGCGGCCAGCCCGACGCCGAGGGCAACGTCTCCACGCCCCGCAAGGAGAACGTCTTCCAGATGTGCTTCACCGACCCCAACCAGGGCTCCGCGTCGGCGCAGTACATCTCCGAGCAGAAACTCGGCTCCAAGATCGCCATCATCTACAACATCTCCGACACCTACTCCACGGGCATCTACCAGAGCTTCAAGGAGAAGGCCGACGAGCTCGGCCTCGAGATCGTGTCCGAGACCTCGTTCACCAACGACAACGCCACCGACTTCTCCGTCCAGCTCAACGACGCGCGCGACGCCGAGGCCGACCTGGTCTTCCTCCCGATCTACTACACTCCCATCTCGCTGATCCTCACCCAGGCCGACCAGATGGGCTACGCTCCCAAGTGGTTCGGCGTCGACGGCATGGACGGCCTGCTCACCGTCGAGGGCTTCGACACCGAGCTCGCCGAGGGCGCCATGCTGCTGACCCCGTTCGTGGCCACCGCCACCGACGACGCCACCAAGTCCTTCGTGAGCAAGTACGAGGAGGACTACGGCGAGACCCCGAACCAGTTTGCCGCCGACTCCTACGACTGCATCTACGCGCTCAAGCAGGCGCTCGAGCAGGCCGAGGTCTCCCCGGACGCCGACTTCTCCGAGGTCTGCGACGCCCTCGTCGAGACCTTCACCTCCGGCGACTTCTCGTTCACCGGCCTGACCACCGCCGGCGAGGCCGCTACCTGGTCCGACACGGGTGAGGTTTCCAAGCAGCCGATGGGCATGGTCATCGAGGGCGGCGTGTACATGCCGCTCGACGCCTAAACGGCATTTCAGTCGGCAACGTATGTTCCGAAGCGGAGATCACCTGCCGCTGGGTGGTCTCCGCTTTTGATTTGAAAGGAGGGGGCATGGAGATCCTGACCAATCTCATTAACGGTATGAGCTTGGGCAGCGTGTACGCCATTATCGCGCTCGGCTACACCATGGTGTACGGCATCGCCAAGATGCTGAACTTCGCGCACGGCGACGTCATCATGGTCGGTGCGTACATCTGCTTCTGTGCCATCAGCTACCTGGGGCTGCCCGCTATCGCGGCGGTGCTTCTCGCCGTGGTGGGCTGCACGGTGCTCGGCATCGTGGTCGAGCGTCTCGCGTACAAGCCCCTGCGCGACGCGCCTTCGCTCAACGTGCTCATCACCGCCATCGGCGTGAGCTACTTTTTGCAGAACGCGGCGCTCATCATCATGGGCTCCGACCCCAAGAGCTTCTCGTCGATCATCAGCCTGCCCGCGCTGCGTCTCTTTGACGGCAAGCTCGTGATCAGCGCCACCACGGTGCTCACGATCGTCGCCTGCGTCGTGGTCATGGTCGCGCTCACGTTCTTCACCACCAAGACCAAGATGGGCAAGGCCATGCGCGCCTGCTCCGAGGACCGTGGCGCCGCCACGCTCATGGGCATCAACGTGAACTCCACCATCTCGATGGTGTTCGCCATCGGCTCGGGCCTCGCCGCCATCGCCGGCGTGCTCCTGTGCTCGGCGTACCCCACGCTCATGCCCACCACCGGCTCCATGCCCGGCATCAAGGCCTTCACGGCCGCGGTGCTCGGCGGCATCGGCTCCATCCCCGGTGCGGCTCTCGGCGGCGTGCTTCTCGGCATCATCGAGATCTTCGCGCGCGCCTACATCGGCACGCAGATCGCCGACGCCGTGGTGTTCGCCGTGCTTATCGTCATGCTGCTCATCCGTCCTGCCGGCCTGCTCGGCAAGGACATTCACGAGAAGGTGTAGGTGAGCGCATGAAGAAGATCAGCAAGACCACATGGTCCACCATTTCCACCTACGCGCTCGTCATCGTCGCGTTCATCGCAGTGCAGGTGCTCTCGGGCGCCGGTCTCATTTCGCACTCGCTGCAGGGTCAGCTCGTGCCTATCTGCGCCTATGTGTGCCTCGCCGTTTCGCTCAACCTCGTCGTGGGCATCTCGGGCGAGCTCTCGCTCGGCCATGCCGGCTTCATGAGCGTGGGCGCCTTCACCGGCGTCATCGTTGCCGCCTGCCTGGCGCGCGCCGGCGTTGAGGCCGAGGTTCTCATCTTCGCGGTGTCCGCTGTCGTGGGCGCCGTCGTTGCGGGCGTCATCGGCCTTATCGTGGGCATTCCGGTCATGCGCCTGCGCGGCGACTACCTCGCCATCGTGACGCTTGCCTTCGGCGAGATCATCAAGAACCTGCTCAACATCATATATATAGGTGTCGACGACGCCGGCCTGCATTTCTCGATGCGCGACTCGGCCTCGCTCGGCATGGAGCAGGGCACCATCATCATCAACGGCCCCAAGGGCGCGGTCGGTATCGATAAGATCTCGACCTTCGTCATGGGCATCGTGCTCGTGCTCATCACCGTGGCCGTGGTTCTCAACCTCGTGCACAGCCGCAGCGGCCGCGCCATCATGGCCGTGCGCGACAACCGCATCGCCGCCGAGAGCGTGGGCATCAACGTTACCAAGTACCGCCTCATGGCCTTTGCCGTGGCATCGGCGCTCGCGGGCGCTGCGGGCGTGCTCTACGCCATGAACTACTCCACCATCATTCCGTCGCAGTTCGACTTCAACCAGTCGATCCTTATCCTGGTCTACGTTGTGCTCGGCGGCATGGGCAACGTGCGCGGCTCCATCATCGCCGCCGCGTTCCTCACGGTTCTGCCCGAGCTGCTGCGTCCCATCAACGACTACCGCATGCTGCTCTACGCCGTGGTGCTCATTCTCGTGATGGTGGTTCCGCACCTCAAGGTCTACCAGCGCTTTGTTGACATGATCCGCGTGCGCGTGCTCAAGCGCTCCGCTGCTTCTGAGGGCGCGGCTGCCGCCGAGGGAGGTGCGAGCCATGAGTAAGTTCTCCGACTTCGCCAAGGCGCGCCGCGAGGGCACCAAGATGGTGCCCGTGCCGAGCGTCTCGATCATGCCCGAGCGCGACCTCGGCAAGGCCCCTGCGCTCGAGTGCCTGCACCTGGGCATCGACTTCGGCGGCCTCAAGGCGGTCGACGACTTTAACATCACCGTCGGCAAGACCGAGATCTGCGGCCTCATCGGCCCCAACGGCGCCGGCAAGACCACGGTGTTCAACCTGCTCACCAAGGTCTACACGCCCACGCGCGGCACGATCATGGTCGACGGCCACGACACCGCCGGCATGGGCCCCGCGCGCGTGAACCAGCTCGGCGTGGCGCGCACGTTCCAGAACATCCGCCTCTTCAACTCGCTCACCGTTGAGGAAAACGTGCAGATCGGCCTGCACAACCGCATCCGCTGCGGCATGGTGCCGGGCATCCTGCGCCTGCCCCGCTACTGGAAGAGCGAGCGCGAGTTCCACGAGCAGGCGCTCGAGCTTCTCGACTTCTTCGGCATGGCCGACCTCGCCGGCCACGAGGCGGGCTCGCTGCCCTACGGCGCCCAGCGCCGCCTGGAGATCGTGCGCGCGCTCGCCACGGGTCCCAAGCTGCTGCTGCTCGACGAGCCTGCCGCCGGCATGAACCCGTCCGAGACGGCCGAGCTCATGGAGAACATCGTCAAGATCCGCGACCAGTTCCAGATCGCCATCATGCTCATCGAGCACGACATGAGCCTCGTCATGAACATTTGCGAGGGCATCTGCGTGCTCAACTTCGGCAAGATCATCGCCAAGGGCACACCGGAGGAGATCCAGGCTAATCCGCAGGTCATCGAGGCGTACCTGGGCTCCGGTGCCCAGGGCGGCGCAGGCGCGCCCAAGGGAGGCGAGGCCGCATGAGTCTCTTGCACATCGAGAACCTCAACGTGTCCTACGGCGCCATCCGCGCGGTGAAGGGCATCTCGTTCGACGTTGAGGAGGGCGAGATCGTCACACTCATCGGCGCCAACGGCGCAGGCAAGACCACGACGCTCAACACCATCGCGGGCCTACTCAAGCCGACGCCCTACAGCCAGATCACGTTCAACGACAAGAGCCTCATCGGCATCCCCGCGCACACGATCGTGAGCAAGGGCATCGCGCTGTGCCCTGAGGGCAGGCGCGTCTTCACCGGCATGAGCGTGCAGGACAACCTCGACATGGGCGCCTTCACGCGCGACGACGCCGAGGCTGCCGAGACCATCGAGAAGGTCTTCGAGAGCTTCCCGCGTCTTAAGGAGCGCCGCAACCAGAGCGCGGGCACGCTTTCGGGCGGCGAGCAGCAGATGCTCGCCATGGGCCGCGCGCTCATGAGCAAGCCCAAGCTCCTCATGCTCGACGAGCCCTCCATGGGCCTCGCGCCCATTCTCGTGCAGGAGATCTTCGAGATCATCAAGCGCCTGCACAGCCAGGGCACCACGATCCTTCTGGTCGAGCAGAACGCCCAGATGGCCCTCTCGGTTGCCGACCGCGCCTACGTGCTCGAGACCGGCAAGATCTCGATGAGCGGCCCGGCGCGCGAGCTGCTCGAGGACGACCGCGTGAAGAAGGCCTATCTCGGCGGCTGACGCCCGGGGCGCACTTCTTGCACGCATACGCCTTTCAGGCCGGCTCCCCGCGAGCCGGCCTTTTTCATTTCTCGGGCGTAATTTGGAACCCAGCAGCACATGTCAAAGGACGCGGCGTCAGCCTGTATTCCGCTTGCGTAAACGTTGCGCAACGTGTTGCGCGCCAGGTAAAAGCACGCCTGATTTTTTGAGAGAATACCGGACATATCGCTTTGCGGCAGGTATGGTCGCCGCGAGCGCGTAAGCGGTGAGGAGGAGCGTATGTCCCAACCGGTTCTGGGAACGCCGTGGCGGCGGATCAAGGAGCCTGTGTCCGCGTCTCGGCTTGCAGGTGTCGAGAAGTACTGGCGCGCCGCCAACTATCTCTCCGTGGGTCAGATCTATCTCAGATCCAACCCGCTCATGCGCGCCGACTACCCGGACGCCAAGACCGGTGAGCCGCGCGACTTCTCGCGCGCCGACGTCAAGCATCGCCTCGTGGGTCACTGGGGCACCACGCCGGGCTTGAACTTCCTGTTTGCCCATGTGAACCGCCTCATCGCCGATCACGGTCAGAGCACCGTGTTTCTCATGGGCCCGGGCCACGGCGGGCCGGCGGGCACCGCGCAGAGCCTGCTCGACGGCACCTACCGCGAGATTCGCCCCGACATCACCAACAACGAGGCGGGGCTCGAGAAGTTCTTCCGTCAGTTCTCCTACCCGGGCGGCATCCCCAGCCACTTTGCGCCGGAGACCCCCGGCTCCATCCACGAGGGCGGCGAGCTCGGCTACGTGCTCAGCCACGCCTACGGCGCGGTGCTCGACAACCCGAGCCTGCTTGCCGTGGCCGTGGTGGGCGACGGCGAGGCCGAGACCGGCCCGCTCGCCACGAGCTGGCAGACCAACAAGCTCATGAACCCGGCCACCGACGGCATCGTGCTGCCGATTCTGCACCTCAACGGCTACAAGATCGCCAACCCCGCCATTTTGGCGCGCATCACCGACGATGAGCTGGAGCAGTTCTTCCGCGGCATGGGCTACGAGCCGCATGTCTTCGTCGCCGGCTTTGACGACGAGAGCCACGAGTCCATCCATGCGCGCTTCGCAGCGCTTCTCGAGGAGGTCTTTGGCAAGATCTGCGCCATCAAGGAGCATGCGTGCGCGCAGCTCGCAGCGGGCGAGGAGGTCAAGCGCCCGGTCTATCCCATGATCGTGTTCCGCACGCCCAAGGGCTGGACTTGCCCCAAGCACGTTGACGGCAAGAAGACCGAGGACTCCTGGCGCGCGCATCAGGTGCCGCTGGCGAGCGCGCGCGACACCGAGGAGCACTTCTGCGTGCTGCGCGACTGGCTGCGCTCCTACCGCCCCGAGGAGCTCTTCTCGGCCGAGGGCGCCGTTCTCCCCGAGGTGACGGACTGGATGCCCGCAGGCGACCTGCGCATTGGTGCCAACCCCAACGCTAACGGCGGCCGCGTGCGCGAGGACCTCGTGTTGCCCGACGTTCATGCCCACGAGGTGCCGGTTGCCGAGAAGGGCCATGGCTGGGGCTCCACCGAGGCGGCCCGCGTCTTCGGTGCCTACACCGCCGACGTGCTGGCGGCGAACCCCGATAACTTCCGCATCTTCGGCCCCGACGAGACCGCCTCGAACCGCCTGCAGGACGCCTACCGGGTCACCAAGAAGCAGTGGGAGGCGGGCAGCGCCTACGCCGACGAGGCCAACGACGAGCTTCTCGCCTCGCAGGGCAAGGTGATCGAGCAGCTCTCCGAGCATCAGTGCGAGGGCCTGCTCGAGGGCTACGTGCTCACCGGCCGCCACGGCGTGTGGTCGAGCTACGAGAGCTTTGTGCACGTGGTCGACTCCATGGTGAACCAGCACTGCAAATGGCTCGAGGCCACGAAGCGCGAGATTCCGTGGCGCAAGCCCATCGCCGGCCTCAACATCCTGCTGTCGAGCCACGTGTGGCGCCAGGACCACAACGGCTTCAGCCATCAGGACCCGGGCTTCATTGACCTGCTCCTCAACAAGGCCAACGACGCGCACGTCGTCAACGCCTACTACCCCTGCGACGCCAACATGGCGCTTGCCGTGGCCGAGCGCGCCTACGCCTCGACCGATTGCGTGAACGCCATCTTCTGCGGCAAGCAGCCCGCGCCGACGTTTGTGAGCGTCGACGAGGCAAAGGCCGAGCTTGCGGAAGGCGCGGCGGTGTGGGAGTGGGCGTCCACGGCCGCCTCGCTCGCTGAGGCGGATCTCGTGATCGGCACCTGCGGCGACGTGCCCACGCTCGAGGCGCTCGCTGCCGTTGACCTGCTGCGCGAGCAGGGCGTGCGCGTCTGGTTCGTGAACGTGGTCGACCTTCTCAAGATCCAGAACGCCTGCGAGAACGACCAGGCGCTCGCTGACGAGCGGTTTGCCGAGCTCTTCGGCGCAGGCGAGAAGCCGGTGCTCTTCTGCTTCCACGCTTATGCGGGCACTATCCGCCGCCTTGTTTGGGCGCGCCCGGGCCACGACGCATGGTGCGTGCACGGCTACGAGGAGAAGGGCTCCACCACCACGCCGTTTGACATGCTGCGCCTGAACAACATGGACCGCTGGGCGCTCGCCGCCGAGGCGCTGCGCCTCGTCGACGGCGCTGCGGGCTCGCAGGCGCATGCCGCGCAGGCCGAGGCGTGGGACGCGTTCCGCGAGGAGGCCTTCCGCTTTGCCGTGGACGAGGGCTACGATCACCCGGCGTTCACCGACTGGGTCTGGCCCGACGCGCGCACCGCGACTGAGGCGGACGCGTCGACAGGTCTCTCGGCGACCCAGATAACGGCGGGCGACAACGAGTAGAATTTGCCGCTTCTTGAGGGCGAACAGACGATACGGCACGCGAGGGGGCGTCGGAAATGTCCGGCGCCTCTTTGCTGTTTGGAGTCGCTTGCAGATGCGGGGGGCTGCCCGTTGCGGTGCTTCTCAACCAATTGTTACGTAAACCGCTCGCAGCCGGTATATGTCACAAAACTGCTGAATAACCTACCGTTCGCCTGTTCGAGGGCGCCTTTTGCCGTATTGAAGTGGCAAAGCGTTTTGTCAATCAGGGGCCAGAGGGTACGATTGGCAAGGTGCGCTCTCGCGCTTTGCTCGGAGCGCTCCTGCGCGGAGCCCTTCGCTGCCGCGCCGCGCCCTTTTCACGGGCACCTGCTTTGGTTATTGCCGCGTGCGGCGCTCGCTGCAGCCGCCGCACCGAAGATGAAAGGCGAGGACTATGGTAGAAACAATTCTGCTCGAGAACGGCATCGACTGCGATTACGATCGCGTCCACGTTGACTGGAGCCCGGCCAAGCTCATCGAGCACTCGATCTCGCACCACGAGGCGTACCTGACCTCCACCGGTTCGCTTTCGGTCTCGACCGGCGCGTTCACCGGTCGCAGCCCCGAGAACCGCTACATCGTGGACGCCGGTGCCGCCGACGAGAACGTCAACTGGGACAGCCCGACCAACAAGCCGCTCGACGAGGCCACGAGCAAGCGCGTCTTCAAGAACGTGACCCGCTACATGTCGCAGCGCCGCCACCTCTTCGTGATCCGCGGTTACGCCGGCGCCGACCGCAAGTTTGCCCGCAAGGTCATGGTCGTGTGCGAGCGCGCCCATCAGGCGCTCTTTATCAAGCAGATGCTCGTGCGCCCGACCGAGGACGAGCTCGAGCAGTTCGGCCGCCCCGAGATCACCGTCTTCGCCGCACCGACCTATGTCTGCTCGCGCGACCGCGACGGCCTTGAGCCTGCGGCGGTTATTCTCGACATGAACCGCAAGCGCATCGTCGTTGCCGGCACCGGCTATTGCGGCGAGATCAAGAAGGCCATCTTCACGATGATGAACTACATCCTGCCGCTCGAGGACGGCGTGCTGCCGATGCACTGCTCGGCCAATGTCGATCCGCAGACCGGCAAGACGTGCATCCTCTTCGGCCTTTCGGGCACCGGTAAGACCACACTCTCGGCCGACCCCGAGCGCGAGCTTATCGGCGACGACGAGCACGGCTGGAGCCCGCGCGGCGTCTTCAACATCGAGGGCGGCTGCTACGCCAAGACCATCGACCTCACGCACGAGCGCGAGCCCGACATCTACGACGCCATCACCTTCGGCTCCGTGTCCGAGAACGTCAAGCTCGACCGCAAGAGCCGCGCGCCGATCTACTCCGACAGCTCCATCACCGAGAACGGCCGCGCCGCCTACCCGCTCGAGCACATCGAGCGCGTGGTCAGCTCCGGCGTCGGCGAGGCCCCGAGCGTCGTGCTGTTCCTGACCGCTGACGCCTACGGCGTCCTGCCCCCGATCTCCAAGCTCAGCCGCGAGCAGGCCATGTTCCACTTCCTGACCGGCTACACCGCCAAGGTCGCCGGCACCGAGCTCGGCGTCAAGGAGCCGCAGCCCACGTTCTCCGCGCTCTTCGGCGAGCCCTTCATGCCGCTCGATCACATGGTGTACGCCTACCTCCTGGGCGAGAAGATCGTTCAGAACAAGACGCGCGTGTACCTGGTCAACACCGGCTGGACTGGCGGCCCGTACGGCGTCGGCCACCGTATCGCGCTGTACCACACCCGCGCGCTGGTCAAGGCCGCGCAGGACGGCTCGCTCGACATCGCCGGTTACGTGCATGACGACATCTTCGACGTCGACGTGCCGCGCGACTGCCCCGGCGTGCCCTCCAAGATCCTGACCCCGCGCTCCACGTGGGACGATCAGGCTGCCTATGACAAGGCCGCCCGCAAGCTCGCCGACCAGTTCAAGGCGAACTTCGACAAGCGTTATCCCGGCGTCGATCTCAAGAGCATGACTAAGCCCCATCGTCGCTAACGTACTTGACGCTGCGGCCGCGGCTGGCGGCCAGGCTGGCCCTCATTCGTCGGCCATGACCATAAGGTCAACGGCCTCCTCCTTCGGGCCACCCTGACTCGCCAGTCGCGCCCTCGCTTTCGCGCAGGCAACCTGCACCGCATAGGCCCGCCCCGTATGGGGCGGGCCTCGCTATGTCTCTGACGACCTGGCAGGGGCATGCCCTCCTCTTTCAAGGCGACCTCGGGCACCCGGGGCCCGCTCGCTTTCCGCACGCCGCCTGCTCCGCATCGGCCGGCCCCACGGGGCCGGCCTCGCTGTGTATGAACGGTCTGCCTGGGGGCATGGCCTCCTCCTTCGGGCCACCCTGACTCGCCAGCCGCGTCCTCACTTTCGCGAAGGCAACCTGCATCGCATGGGCCCGCCCCGTATGGGGCGGGCCTCGCTGTGTTTCGGGCAGTCTGCCTGCCGGCTCCCGTCTCTGTCCCAGACGGGCGGATGCCCCTCCGTGCACGCGAGCCCAGGCCGTTCTCCCAATCAAGGACGACGTGCAGGATTCCGGGAACATCGTCCCGCCTTGGGAGAGATCTCGCCTTTCGGGTGCGAAACTCTCCGCGTTCGTGCGCAACGTCCTTGCTTGGGAGAGATTGGCCGGAACAAGGTCCTTGCTTGGGAGGGGGCCAGAAATGCGCAAGCTGTTTACCTGCGGCTTTGTCGAGCGTCCAAACTCTCCAAAAGAGCGCTTTTCTCCCAAGGCGGGACGATGCTCAAGAATCGCAATGTTTCGCCGGCGGAAAGGCCTCCATTCTCCCAAGCAAGGACGATGTGCAGGATGGTGTCGACCAACGTCCCGGCTTGGGAGAGTTGCGGCCTTCTGAAGGGAACATATCCCGCGCCTGCGCGCGGCGTCCCGGCTTGGGAGAGATCTTGGAGCAAAGCCCCGGCTTGGGAGAGTTGTGGGCGTCCGTCGCGCGTGAAGCGGCTCGCGGGACGCTCGCTCTGCCCGCCGGTTGCCCCTTCCGAGGGCCAAAGTGTTCAAAAATGCAAATAATCAGTCTTTTACGCCTGTGCATGAGGTACAGCGTATGCATGAATGCGCGTTTGCCCAGGAACGGAATATGCCGCAAAGCGCTCACGCCGTTTTGGCCGCCTGCAAACGACTGATAATTTGCAAATTTGAACACTTTCTCGGCTGAATGCTTCCCGGCTATCGTTACGCACCCCTTACGTATGCAGGGAAGCTCTTTACCTATGCATAAACCTGCCCCACTGAACGCGCCGCCAAGGTCGGCGACACGGTGTCCGACATCAAGGAGGGCGTGGCCGCGGGCGTCATCTCGACCGGCGTCGCCGAGGGCAGCTCCGAGATGGGGCTTTCCGAGACAGAGTACGAGGCTCTGAGCCCCGCCGAGAAGGACGCGGCGTGCGAGCGTGTGGCGGGCACGTTCCGTGCTGTGGGCGCCACGGCGGTCATTCGGAACTTCTCCGAGCTGCCCGTGCTTCTCGGCCGGCTGGCCTAAGAGGAGCCGCCCGGCGCGCCGCCTACGCGTAGCGGCCTCGCAACTTTGTGGCAACACGTTCGTAACAGCGCGGGCGCCGCGTTTGACATGGGATCGCACTGAGGACCATACTGGGCGGCGCACTAAGGGAATGCGCGAGTCAAAGAGGCATCGCATGCATCAGCTAGCCATTATCAGCACGATTATTTGCTAACACGGGCAGGCAGCGTGGCCGCCCGTGCAGTTGCGGGCGGCTAGCTTTTGGCGGGGGCCGTCGTATTTGACGGCCCCCGCTTTTTGTTTGCACGGCCAAGGCCT
The DNA here is from genome assembly GCA_944322175.1 of uncultured Coriobacteriaceae bacterium. Classification (GTDB taxonomy): domain Bacteria; phylum Actinomycetota; class Coriobacteriia; order Coriobacteriales; family Coriobacteriaceae; genus CALUOB01. The sequence continues at coordinate 20,021 of CALUOB010000011.1, read as the reverse complement.
GCGGCGCAGCGCCGCGGGCAGATGCAGGCAGCTGGCAGCGATGCGGTGCGCCGAGGCTCGCACCCAAGCGGAAGGGACGATACCTATGAACGGTATGGTTATCGTGGTGGTCGCGGCGGTAGTGCTCGTCGCGGGCTACCTGGTCTATGGCCGCTGGCTGGCCAAGACCTGGGGCGTCGACGCGCGTGCGCTCACGCCCGCCAAGCGTATGGAGGACGGGAAGAACTTCTCGCCCGCGTCGTGCTTCACGGCGTTCTCGCACCAGTTCAGCTCCATCTGCGGCGCAGGCCCTGTGACGGGTACCATCGCCGCCATGATGTTCGGCTGGCTGCCGGTGCTTCTGTGGGTGCTCGTGGGCGGCATCTTCTTCGGCGCCGTGCACGACTTCGGCGCCCTCTACGCGAGCGTCAAGAACAACGGCAAGTCGCTCGCCCAGCTTATCGAGAAGTACATCGGCCGCACGGGCCGCAAGCTGTTCCTGCTCTTCAGCTGGCTCTTCACCATCATCGTCATCGCTGCCTTCGTCGACATGGTCGCCGGCACGTTTATGACGGTGGCCGGCGCCGACGGCGCGGTCGACATGGCCGCATCGTACGCGGGCGGCACGGCGGGCACCATCTCGATCCTCTTCACCTTCGTGGCCATTGCCTTCGGGTGGATCAACCGTCGCTTCCAGCTCTCGGGCTGGCGTGAGCTCGCGCTTGCCGTGGTGCTCTTCGTGGCCATGTTCGCCGTCGGCATGCAATTCCCGGTCTACCTCGACAAGATGGGCTGGTTCGCCGTCATCATGGTGTACCTGCTCTTTGCCGCGGCTATGCCCATCCAGACGCTCAAACAGCCGCGCGACTACCTCACGAGCATCATGATGATCGTCATGATCGTCTGCGCCGTCGTGGGCATCTTCGTGCTCGGTGCCGGCGGCCAGGCCCAGATGACCGCGCCGATGGTGGCTGACATCGGCGCCCTCGCCGAGAACGGCAGCTTCGTGTTCCCGCTGCTTTTCGTGTCCGTGGCATGCGGCGCGCTCTCGGGCTTCCACAGCCTCGTCTCGACTAACACCTCCTCCAAGCAGGTGTCCAACGAGAAGGACATGCTGCCGGTCGGCTACGGTGCCATGGTGCTCGAGTCGTTCGTGGGCGTGCTCGCCATCGTGGTTGCGGCCATCATGTTCACGACCATGAACACCTCCGGCGCCGGCGGCGCTGCGGTGGGCACCCCGTTCCAGATCTTCAGCCAGGGCATCGCCCGCGGCATGACGGCGTTCGGCGTTGACCAGACGCTCGCCACGGTCTTCATGACCATGTGCGTGTCGGCCCTCGCCCTGACCTCGGTCGACGCGGTCGCCCGTATCGGCCGCCTCTCCTTCCAGGAGTTCTTCGCGCGCAGCAACGACGCACTCGAGGACGAGCAGGCAGAGCTCTCCGGCGCTGCCAAGGTCTTCTCCAACACCTGGGTTGCCACGGTGCTCACGCTGGCGCTCGGCCTCGCGCTCGCCTTCGGCGGCTACACCAACATCTGGCCGCTCTTCGGCGCGTCCAACCAGCTGCTCGGCGGCATGACCATGATCATGCTCGCGGTCTTCTGCAAGTGCACCGGCCGTAAGGGCTTCATGCTCTACGTGCCCGTGGCCTTCCTGCTGGTGAGCACGTTCACCTCGCTCGTGCAGAGCACGATCGGCTGCATCACCGCCCTGCAGACGAGCGGGGCGGCGGTTATCGCCACCTCGGGCCTGCAGCTCGTGTTCGCGATCCTGCTCATGGTGCTCGGCGTCATCGTGGCGTACAACTGCCTGAAGGAGCTCTTCACCAAGGAAGCGGGCTCGCTGCCCGACGAGGATCCCGAGTGGAGCCAGATGGGCCGTGCACACTACGGCCACGGCGACCCGGCGGAGGCTCCCGCCGACGGCACGCACATCCAGGCGTAAATTCGCTGGTTCGGGGCCGGGCTCACGAGCTGCGCCGAGCGCTTCTCGCGACGTGCCGATCGCATCTCTCGCGCCGTGCCGATTGCGCTTCTCGCGCTGCGCCCGCCCCAAGATTACGCAATCCGCCGGATAAGCCAAAAGATTGCGCAGCGAGCCGGTTTATGGGACGCCTGACGCCCCGCACTACCGTGCCGTTGCGTAATCTTGCACTACATCCGCGCGCGTGCGTAATCTTTCGGTGCGTCCGTGCGCTTAATCAGACCAATTGACTCGGACATGAGGCCGGGGAGAAGTTCCGCGCTTCTCCCTGGCTTTTTCTTAAGGAAGCTTCAGAGTTGTGGAGGATCTTTGGTCACTTCGTGGAGGATCTACCGAGACGAGCGCTCTGCGCGCCGTAATGCGGCCCCTGTGTAATCGGAGCGAAATATCCGCATGCTATGCTCATCGGCGGCAATAATGCACCTCTGTCGCCCCTTTGCCCCGTATGATCGGAGGATCTTATGCAGAATTTCGTCTCCCGTCGTTCGTTCGTGACGCTCGCTGGCTCCGCTGCCGCCGTGGCCGGCCTCGGCCTCGTGGGCTGCAGCTCCGGCTCCGACACCGCCGCCGGTTCCGACGCCAACGGCTCCGCCAAGTCCTACATCGTTGCGACCGACACCACCTTCGCCCCGTTTGAGTTCACCGACGACGAGGGCGCCTTTGTGGGCATCGACGTCGACCTTCTCGCCGCCATCGCCAACGACCAGGGCTTTGAGTACGAGCTCAACTCCCTCGGCTTCGACGCTGCCGTGGCCGCGCTCGAGTCCAACCAGGCTGACGCCGTGATCGCCGGCATGTCCATTACCCCCGAGCGCGAGGAGAAGTACGACTTCTCCGACCCCTACTACGACTCCTACGTGTGCGCTGCCGTGGCCGAAGACTCCGACGTGGAGGACCTCGAGGGCCTGCGCGGCCAGACCGTGGCCTGCAAGACCGCCACGCAGAGCGCCGCTTGGGCCGAGTCCATTGCCGACGAGTACGAGCTCGACATCACCTACTTCGACTCGTCCGACATGATGTACCAGGACGTTCTCACCGGTAACTCCGTTGCCTGCTTCGAGGACTACCCGGTTATGGCCTACGGCGTGGCGCAGGGCAACGGCCTGCGTATCGTGGCCGAGAACTCCGATGACTTTGCTACTCCGTACGGCTTTGCCGTGATGAAGGGCACCAACGCCGAGCTTATCGAGATGTTCAACAAGGGCCTTGCCAACATCAAGGAGAGCGGCGAGTACGACGAGATCGTCGCCAAGTACCTCGAGGCCTAGCGATCGTTAAAGCAGGCGCCTGCCCCAAGCGGCGGGCGCCCCTTCTTGTCTGCGGGCGCTCTCGGGGCGCCCGCGTTGTGTCAACGGGGCCGGCCGCGCTATGTTGCGACGCGCGGCGGCTCCCCGACGGTAAAGGCGCGTCATGGATCTAGCAACTCTCTTCGAAACCCTCACGGCGGCGTGGCCGCTTCTGTGGAGCGGCCTGCAGACCACGCTCTACGTTACCGTGGTCTCGCTCGTGGCCGCCATGGTCATCGGCATCCTCACCTGCCTCATGAACCTCTCGAGCATCCGTCCGCTACGCGGCGTGGCCAAGTTCTACATCTGGCTCATCCGCGGCACCCCGATGCTCGTGCAGGCCTTCTACATCTACTTTGCCATGCCCCAGCTTCTGCAGGCCACCGTGGCACCGGGCTTCCGCATCGACGTCGTTACGGCGAGCATCGCCACGCTGATCCTCAACGCCGGCGCCTACACCTCCGAGATCTTCCGCGGCGCGGTGCAGTCGGTCGACAAGGGCCAGATGGAGGCGTCGCGTTCGCTCGGCGTGGGCAAGGCCAAGACCATGCAGAAGATCATCCTGCCCCAGGCCGTGCGCATCTGCCTGCCGAGCCTTGTGAACCAGTGCATCATCACGCTCAAGGACTCCACCATCATGTACGCCATCGGCCTGCCCGAGATCATGAACCAGGCCAAGGTCTACGTGGGCCGCACCATGGACTCGTTTGCCACCTATACCTGGGTTGCGGTCATCTTCCTCGTCATCACCAGCGTTCTCATGCTGGCGTCGTCGGCTCTCGAGAAAAGGATGCGTGCGTAAATGGATAAGAACGAGATCAAGATCCACGTCGCCGGCCTCAAGAAGAGCTTCGGCGACAACCACGTGCTTCGCGGCATCGACATCGACATCCATGCGGGCGAGGTCGTCTGCGTGATCGGCCCCTCGGGCTCCGGCAAGTCGACGTTTCTGCGCTGCCTGAACCGCCTCGAGGAGGCAACCGCCGGCGAGATCACCATCGACGGCGAGAGCATCACCGGCAAGAAGGCCGACGTCGACAAGATCCGTCAGCACGTGGGCATGGTGTTCCAGCAGTTCAACCTCTTCCCGCACTACACGGTCAAGCAGAACGTCATGTTCGCGCCCGTGGAGCTCAAGCTCAAGAGCAAGGAGGAGGCCGAGGCCAAGGCCCATCAGCTTCTGGAGCGCGTGGGCCTCGCCGACAAGATCGACGCCAAGCCGCGCAGCCTCTCCGGCGGCCAGCAGCAGCGCGTGGCCATTGCCCGCGCCCTTGCCATGGATCCCGACATCATGCTCTTCGACGAGCCCACCTCGGCGCTCGACCCCGAGATGGTGGGCGAGGTTCTCGACGTTATGCGCGAGCTCGCCGAGCAGGGCATGACGATGGTGGTCGTTACGCACGAGATGGGCTTTGCGCGCGAGGTCGCCGACCGCGTGATCTTTGTCGACGAGGGCGTTATCCAGGAGCAGGGCACGCCCGCCGAGGTCATGGGCAACCCGCAGAACCCGCGCACCAAGAGCTTCCTGTCCAAGGTCCTCTAGGAGCCGCGCTCTATGCTGAGCATCGAGAACTACGCCGGCTTCGTGGCCGCCGCCGCGGCGCTCTGCCTGACGCCCGGCATCGACACGGTCTACATTCTCACGCGCACCATCGCCGGCGGCCGCGCCGAAGGGCTCGCAAGCGCGCTCGGCATCAACACGGGCCTCGTCGTGCACACCGTGCTGGTGGCGGCGGGGCTCTCGCTCGTGCTCGCGGCGTCGCCTGTGGCGTTTGGCGCCATCAAGATCGCGGGTGCCGCTTACCTCGTGGTCATGGGCGTGCGCAGCGTGCTCTCGGGCGGCGCGTCCTTCTCTACCGCAGCGGGGGAGAAGAGCGCCTCAAACGGCGCCCGCGCGTCCGTCAGCTCCCCAGCCGCCCCCGGCGCCCCGGGCGCTTCAGCTGCCGGTGCTTCCACAGCCGCGCCCGCGCCGCTTGCGCGGACCTATACGCAGGGCGTGCTCACCAACGTGCTCAACCCCAAGATCATCCTGTTTTTCTTGGCACTTCTACCGCAGTTCATCGCGGTGCCCAACGAGCACGGCCCCTTGCCGTTTTTGGCGCTCGGGCTCACGTACACGGCGCTTTCGACGCTGTGGACCGTGGTGATCGTGGCCATTGCCGCGCCGTTCTCGCGCCTGCTTGCGCGCAGCGAGCGCGCCGGCCGGGTAACGGCGGTGGTCTCGGGCCTGGTCTACGTGGCGCTGGGCGGCACGATCTTCTTCACCGCGTAGGTCGGGCTCAAGCGGGCGGAACGACCCAAAAGCGCTCGGCCCACGATTCAGGTTGCGATTCTTTTGCGCGCTGGGTAAACCCGGTCCTCTTCGCGCCGAGCAAGCCTGGCCTTCTTTATGATTTTGCAAAATCTCGCATGTCGGCAAAGGCGCGCGGTACATCCTCTATAATCCCGCCGAACGCGCTCCGCTTTGCGGCGGGGCGCGTTTGCTGTGAGAGATGCGGGAGAGGAGTTTGCGCATGGGCGCAAAAGAAGGATCGATCACATTGCGCGAGATGCTGCCGCTCGTCGGCATGGCGTTTGCGGCGTTTATCGTCAACACGTCCGAGTTTATGCCCGTCGGCCTTCTGACCGACATCGCCGGGTCGTTTGCGCTGAGCGAGGCCGAGGCCGGCATGATGATCTCGATCTACGCCTGGGCGGTCATGATCCTCTCGGTGCCGCTGATGATCGTAGCCTCGCGCCTTGAGTTCAAGCGCCTGCTGCTCGTGGTGCTCGCGGTGTTTACCGTAGGCCAGGTGGCTTCGGCCGTGGCGCCCACGTTTCCGCTGCTCGTTGCGGCGCGCCTGCTCGTAGCCGCCGCGCACGCGATCTTCTGGGCCATCGCCTCGCCCATTGCCTCGCGCCTCGTACCGCCGCGGCACAGCGCGCTCGCGCTCAGCATGGTGGTCACCGGCTCGTCGCTCGCCATGATCGCGGGCATGCCGCTTGGCCGCGTGATCGGCCTTGCGTTTGGCTGGCGCGTGACGTTTGGCTGCGTGGGCGCGGCGGCGCTCGCCGTTGTCATTTACCTCGCCGCCATGGTGCCGACGCTCGAGAAGGGCGAGCCCTTCACGCTCGGCAAGCTGCCCGAGCTCCTGCGCAACCGCGGCCTTGTGGCGCTCTACGCCGTCACCGTGCTCTTCGCGCTCGGTTACTACACAGGTTACAGCTACATCGAGCCGTTCTTCGCCCAGGTCGGCGGCCTCGACGCCGGAACCATCACGGCGGCGCTCACGCTCTTCGGCATCGCCGGCCTTGCGGGTAGCTGGCTCTTCTCGCGCTTTTACGACGGGCATGCCAAGGGCTTTTTGCGCATCATGGTGCTCGGCGTGGCGGCGGCGCTTTTGCTCATGCGCTTCTCGGTTGCGCTTGCCGTGGGCGCGTTCGCGGTCTGCGCGCTGTGGGGTCTGGCGGCAACCGCCTTTAACGTGGCCGTGCAGGCCGAGGTGATCCGCTGCACGTCCACCGACACCTCCGCGGTCGCCATGGCGATCTTCTCGGGGCTCTTTAACCTGGGCATCGGCTGCGGGTCTGCCCTCGGCGGCATCGTCCAGAACGTGCTCTCGCTCGAGATGATCGGCTTTGTTGGCGGTGCGGTGGTTCTCGCCGGCTTGGCCGTCTGCGTGGCCTCCCTGCGCCCCGCCCCCCGCGAGGCTTAAGCCGCCCTTCTCCAACCCCCCCTCCCGTCCCGCCGAGCCCGCCCTTCTCCGGTTCCATCCCTCCCCGCCAAACTCGTCCTTCTCCTGCTTCCCCTGCCAAACAACGCCGTTAACAGCGTTTTTTGGCAGGGGAGAAACACGGCTCTGACCTGTGGAAACGTAACAAATTCCCAGCTAGATGGGGTCGGCCAAAAAACGCCGATAACAGCGCTATTTGGCAAAGAGGGGAGGGCAGGCCATCCCTCGAGGAGGGCGGCGCATCCCTCCTGGCGGCCGCTGGTGTGGAGGCGCGGTGGTTCTCCACAGGTGCCTGGTACTGGTCAAAAAGCCGCGCTTGATCTTACAAAGTTTTACCCTGGTGCAGGAACGTCCAAGCTCAGGCAGGGCGGTGGATAACAGCAGGCCGTCCATTGTTTGATGGGAGACAAGCGTTTTGTCGGGCGCCGGGGAAAGAGGCTCCCGCTCCGCCGCAGACGGGACGGCGCTTTGCTAGCGTGCGGGTAAGGACAGAAGCCCGCTTTGGCTGACCGCGCGTGCGCAAGGGGGACGACGATGAAGATGCTCACCTACGGAGAGACGAGCTTGGCGGCGCTCAGGAGCCCCCGGTTCAGGGCGGGGGAGTACCCGCCGGTGCGGTTTGAACGGCTGCCCGGCGACTGCATTGCGAGCTCAAGGCTCCTGGGCTCGATCGACTTGGCCGGGTTTGACCTGAACGACCGGCCGGTGCATCTCATGGTCCCCAGGCATCCGTGCTCGCGGGAGTCCGGGGGAGTCGTTGGGCATACGTGCTCCGCGGCGCTTTCGGGGATCACATTTGTTCAGGTGGCGAGCGGGGTGTATGTCGGCGGACCGGCTCTATGTCTGGTCCAGCTGGCGGCGTCCCGGCCGCTGCCGGAGGTGCTCGAGGTCGCCTACGAGTTCTGCGGCGGCTACGCGATGGACCGACGCTTGCCCCGCGGCTTCAGGCGCGTGCAGACCCCGCTGATCAGCGCGGCGGAACTGGCACGGCAGCTCGCCGACTTTCCTCCCATGCGCGGTCTTTCTCGCGCGCGCCTTGCCGCCAGGCTTGTGAGCGACGGCGCATGGTCGCCCATGGAGGCGGTTCTCGCTATGCTCCTGAGCCTCCCTCACCGTTACGGAGGCGCCGCGATCAAGGGAATCGAGCTCAACAGGCGCGTGGCGCTGTCTCCCGAGGCGGCGCGGCTGTACGGCAAGGAGACCTGCGTCTGCGACATATACGTTTCCGGGTTCGATATCGAGTACAACGGCAGGGCGGATCACGATGGCGCCGCCAATGAACGGCGCGATCGTCTGCGCAGCGACGCGCTGGCGATGATGAGCGTCACGGTCATTACGGTTCGCTCCTCCCAGGTTTACGAGCAACGCGAGCTGAACAATCTGATTAGGGGCTCGAGCGCGCGCTCGGCAGGCCCCACAGGCGCCGCGTCGCCGATTTTGAGGACCGCCAGCGGCAGCTCATGGGCTTGCTGCCCAAGGTTCTGCACGAGTGAAACGAGCGCCCGGCGTCTCGCTCCCAGCCAAATAACGTCGTTGCGAGATGGGCGCCCGGCGCTTCTCCCTCTGCCAAATAACGCTGCTAACGGCGTCTTTTGGCAGGGGAGAAACACGGCCCTTACCTGCGGAAACGTAACAAATTCCCAGCTAGATGGGGTCGGCCAAAAAACGCCGATAACAGCGTCTTTTGGCAGAGGGGGCGGATATGGGCAGAGGAGGACGTGGGCAGAGGGGGAGGTGGTGGGGAGAAGCCCGCCGCGCCCGGCAAAAGTTGACAGGTTCTTCTCACTCGTTCGAACAGGTTGCGCGCTACACTGGTAGCTACCGCGCAACCGACGAAAGGCCACCGCATGCTTGCCGACTACCACGTGCACTCCGCGTTCAGCGACGACTCGTTTTACGACGTCGCCGACGTCTGCCGCGACGCCGTTAAGCTGAATCTTGCCGAGATCTGCTTTACCGACCACGTTGACTACGGCGTAAAGCCCGACATCGCCGGTCCCGACACGCGCGTCGTCGACGGCAAGGCGGTCGTCAACGTCGACTACCCGCGCTACTTTGAGGCGCTCGCCGCCGCGCGCGAGAAGTTCGCGGACGATCTCGCGGTCAAAAGCGGCTTGGAGTTTGGCGTGCAGAGCCACACGATTCCCCAGTTCAACGCACTTTTTGAGCGCTGGGGCTCCGAGATGGACTTTGCGATCCTCTCGATCCACCAGGTAGGCGACCTCGAGTTCTGGACCGGCGACTTTCAGCGCGGCCGCACGCAGCAGGAGTACAACGACGCCTACTACGCCGAGATGCTCGCCGTGGTGGAGCAGTTCAAGCATTACAGCGTGCTAGGGCACCTCGACCTCATCAAGCGCTACGATCCCGCGGGCGTCTACCCGTTCGAGAAGAACCGCGACGTTATCGCCGAGATCCTCACGCGCGTCATTGCCGATGGCAAGGGCATCGAGGTCAACACGTCGAGCTTTCGCTACGGCCTTGCCGACCTGCAACCCTGCACCGAGATCCTCAGGCTCTACCGTGACCTGGGCGGCCGCATCGTGACCATCGGCAGCGACTCGCACAAGCCCGAGCACCTGGGCGCCTACATTTCGCTTGTGCGCCGCCGGCTCGCGGTGCTGGGCTTTGAGTCGTGGTGCGCCTTCGACAAGGGCGAGCCGCGTTTTCACGCTATCGAGTGCTAACGGCGAGCGCTCGGCGGCCTTGCCCCGACGGCAGGCTCGGCGCGATAATCAAGCAGGCCCGGCGCTAGATAAGGGCGAGAATCGCCATGTAGAGCGCCGTGCCGCCAAAGATCGAAAGCGGCATGTTGCGTTTCCAGAGATGGAGAGCGGCAGTGCCGAGAATGGCGAGCGCCTCGGGCAGCCCGTGCGTTGCGCCCATGACGTCGACGCTGCGCAGGCAGTACACCACGAGCAGGCCGAAGACCGCGGGCGGCAGCGCGTTGCCGAGGTAGCGCACGTAGCGCGGCGCAGGCCTGCCCTCGGGAAACACCAGAAACGGCAGCGCGCGCGTGAGCACGGTGGCGAGCACCGCCGCGCCGATCGTGATGAGCATCTGGGCGGTCGTCATCGCGCGTCACCGTCCTTCTCGGAGGTGGCTGCGTCTGTGGCCGGCTCTTCTCCCGCAAGGCCGATAACGGGCTCCAGCCGCTCGCGCAGAACGGTTGCCGCGGCAAGGATCGCGAGCATGGCGGGAATGGTGAAGTTGTCGGGCCCAAAGACGAGCAGCATGAGAGCGGAGAGCGCAATGCCTGCTACGGCCATGGCGTGGTTCTTCTCTTTGAGCCACTGGTCGAGAAAGATCACCACAAACAGCGCCGTCATGGCAAAGCTCAGGCCTTCGGTCTGCACGTCGAGAAGCGCGCCGAAGACGCCGCCGAGCGTGCAGCCGACGACCCAGTACAGCTGGTTGAGCACCGTGACGAAGAACATGAACCAGCCGCGGTCCACGCCTGCGGGCGGGTCGGCGGCGTAGGTGATCGAGAACGTCTCGTCGCACATGCCGAAGATGAGGTAGGGCCGTTTGCGCCCGGTATCGCGGAAGCGCGCGAGCATCGACAGGCCGTAGAACAGGTGCCGCGCGTTGACCACGAACACCGTGAGAAACACCTGCACCGGATTGAAGGCGCCCGTGAGCATAGACGCCACGACAAACTCGGCGGAACCGGCAAAAATGAGCGCGCTCATGAGCGTAGGCACCCAAACGGGCAGGCCGAGCGCGTGCGTGTACACGCCGCAGGCAAGCCCCAAAAACACAAAGCCCGCCATGATGGGAAGCGTGAGCGGAAACGCCGCCGCAAACGCGCGGCGAATGCGCCCGCGGCGCTTCTCGCCGCAGGTGGCCGTGGCCTCGGCACCGGTGCTTCTCGGCATGGGCGACCCTCCTTTGCGCGTCGATCCGTCCTTCTCGCAGGCGGCCATTATACGACAAGGCCCAGTGGCCGGTGATTTTCTCCGGCGCCGCTCCCTCCTCCCCGCCAGCCCCCCCGGCGCTGCCCCCCCCTGTCAAACCGTCAGCCCCCCGGCGCCGCTCCCTCCCTTGCCAAAAAACGCTGTTAACAGCGTAATTTGGCCAACGTCTCTGAGCTGGGAAAACAGGGCGTTTGTGCAGGTAAAGAGGTTGTTGCGCCCATGCCAAAAGACGCTGCTAACAGCGTTTTTTGGCAGAGGAGGGAGCCGGAAGGGGGCCGGAGAGGGTGAGAAGGGCAGGGCGGGGGAGGGTGAGAAGGGCAAGGCCGGGGCAACCGGGTAGACCGGACTGCCGGGAAGGGCAAGCGTCCAGGAAAAGCCCTGCCCACCCTGCCTTAAGGACTCCTTTAGCCTGGCTTGCAAAAACGTCACCTAAGCGTAAGGCAAATCGATGGCAGCCGGTTGGCGGCCCTGCCAGTATAGAGTCAGGAGGTGGGACCTATGGAGAAAAACAGCACGTACCGCGCCCTGCGGGAGCCCCAACCCGGCCGGTCGCCGCGGCGCTCTGTGCGCAGCCCCTACGCTCCGCCGCCCACTGCGCCCGTACCTCGCAGCCGTGTTGCACGGGCGGGGGCCACGCTCGTGCAGATGGTGGCCTGGCTCGCGATCATGGCGGCTCTGAGCTTGGCCATGCTCTGGCTGCTATGGGCCGTTTCACACCGTTAGACTCATATTCGCGCTTCGCAAAGGAGACTTCTTATGGCATCAGCAACAAGCATCGGCAAGCACATGCGGCGAGAGGCGCCCGCCGGCACGCCCGCGCCCGCCGGCACCCTCGCGCCCGCCGGCGGCTCCGTCCAAGCTCCCGCCGCCGGCCAGAGCGCCGCGCCCCGCGTGCTCGACGTCCAGCATATCGAGAAGGTCTACGGCAGCCGCAACAACATCACCCGCGCGCTCGCCGACGTGAGCTTCTCGGTGCGCAAGGGCGAGTTCGTGGGCATCATGGGCTCCTCGGGCTCGGGCAAATCGACGCTGCTCAACTGCATCAGCACCATCGACTCGGTCACAAGCGGCACGGTGCTCGTCAACGGCGTCAACGTCACGGCGTTCAGGCCGTCGCGCCTCACGCGCTTCCGCCGCGAGCAGCTCGGCTTCATCTTCCAAGACTCCAACCTGCTCGACACGCTCACTGCGCGCGAGAACATCGCGCTGCCGCTCACCATCAGCCGCGTGCCGGCCCGCGAGACGCTCGCCCGCGTAGAGGACACCGCACAGCGCCTCGGCATCACGGAGGTGCTCGACAAGTACCCCTACCAGATGTCGGGCGGCCAGCAGCAGCGCGTGGCGGCGGCGCGCGCCATGGTCACCAACCCCGCCCTCATCATGGCCGACGAGCCCACGGGCGCCCTCGACTCCAAGAACGCGCGCCTTCTGCTCGAGTGCCTCGAGGCCATGAACGCAAGCTACCAGGCCACCGTGCTCATGGTCACGCACGATGCCTTCGCCGCCAGCTACACGCACCGCGTGCTGTTCCTGCGCGACGGGCGCGTCTTCACCGAGCTCAACCGCGGCGCGGCGCCCCGTCAGGAGTTCTTCAACCGCATCATGGAGGTTGTGGCCGTCATGGGAGGGGAGGGCTCGGATGCTCTGTAAGATCGCATGGCACAACGTCCGCCGCGCCGGCCGCGACTACCTCGTGTACCTCATCACCCTCACGCTCGCGGTCACGGTGTTCTACGCCTTCAACACCATCTCGGTGCAGGTTGACATCGCGGGCGTCTCCGACCAGAACGCCGGCATGGGCGACCTGCTCGGCGGCATCATCTCGGGCCTCACGGTGTTTCTCGCCCTCGTCATGGGCTTTCTCATGGTCTACGCCAACAACTTCATCATGAAGCGCCGTAAAAAAGAATTCGGCCTCTACCAGGTGCTCGGCATGGGGCGCGGGCAGGTGGCGCGCATCATGGCGCTCGAGACCTTCTTCGTATCGCTCGGCGCGCTCGCGCTGGGGCTCGTGCTCGGCATCGGGCTCTCGCAGCTCATGGTCTTCTTTACGGCGTCGCTCTTCAAAACGCAGATCGCCGACTTCCGCTTCTTCATCTCGCCCTCGGCGCTCATTACCACCGTCGGTTGCCTCGCGGCGATCTTCTTCGTAACGCTCGTCTTCAACTTGCGCGTGGTCGGCCGTGCGCGCATCGTCGACCTTATGAGCGCGAGCCGCAAAAACGAGACGGTCAAAACGCGCAACACCCTGGTCTCGGCCGTTATCTTCGTCGTCGGCGCAACGGCTATCGGCGTTGCCTACGCGCGCCTGCTCGATCAGGGGCTGCCCTACGACGGCACCCCCGACGGCATGCGCGAGTTCTTCATCACCACGCTCACGGTCGTGGTGGGCACGATCCTTTTCTTCTTCGGCCTGTCGGGCTTTTTGCTCAAGGCGCTGCAGGCGGCGCGCGGGCTGTACTGGCGCGGCCTCAACATGGTGACCCTGCGCCAGCTCGCGGCCAAGGTCAACACCGTGAGCTTCTCCATGGCCGTGATCGCCATGATCCTCTTTTTGGCCATCACCTCGGTTACGACCGGTATGTCGCTCGCCGACACCATGAACAACACGGTCGAGCGCGGCACGCCGGTGGACTACACGCGCTGCCTCGTGTACTGGGGCCGGCGCTCGGTTGCCGAGATGAACAACAACAAGGCCTACTCCGAAGAGGAGAAGACCTACGCCGTTGCAGACGGTCCCGTTGACATGATGAAGGCGGGCGAGAAGGACACAGTGGAGCCCGACACGTCCGACGCGCATCCCTTCGACCTCTCCTCGATTGCCGGCAGCTACGTGCAGGTGGACACCTTCGACTCCACGCCGCGCGGCGCCGACCTCCCGCTCGTGGACCTCGCGGAGCTTTGCGACGCGGTGGACATGCCGCTTCCCGCGGGCACCGAGAACTCCGACATGACGATGCTCGGTCTCATGGTCATCACGGAGTCCAACTACAACGAGTATCTCAAATTCCGCGGCATGGACCCCGTCGAGCTCGGCGAGAACGGCTACACCATCACGTCCGACATGGGCGCCACGGTCAACGACATCTACAACAAGGTGCTCGGCGAGGGCGTCGAGCTCGAGATCGGCGGGCGCACGCTGCGCCCCGTGCAGGACCATGTGCCCGAGGACGCGAGCACGTTCCAGAACGCCATGATGGGCATGAACTCGGGAACCATCGTGCTGCCCGACGACCTCGTGGATAGGCTCGACCTCCCGCCGTACTACAGCTACCTCTTGGTCAACTACGCCGAGGATGTCTCGACCGAGGAGGGCGACGCCTATATCAATGCGTACCGCACCTACGGCGACGTCACCAACGCGGAGGGCGCGAGCATTGCCGGCTGGGGCCAGGAGGCCACGCGCACGACCACGTACGAGAGCGTCGACTCCATGAACGGCCTCATCAGCTACCTGGCTATCTACATCGGCTTCGTGCTCGTGGTGGCCTGCGCGGCGATCCTCACGATCCAGCAGCTCTCGGGCGTGGCGGACGCGGGCAAGAACCACCGCATCCTCTCCGAGCTCGGCACGCCCACGTCAACGATCGCCCACTCGGTGCTCGCGCAGCAGACGGTGTTCTTTCTCTTCCCGCTCGCCATGGGCGTCGCCCATTCGGCCGTGGCCCTCAAGGTCATCATCGAGCTCGTGTCGCTCTTCGGCGGCCTGTCGATCGGCGGCACGGTGGGGCTTACCTGCGTGATCTTTGTCGTGGCCTACGGCGGGTACTTCTGCGTGACCTACCTCATGAGCAAGGGCATGGTTCGCGACGCCATCCGCGCCCGCCACACCCTGTAGCAAAAGCGACCTCCGCCTGTGCGGAGCAACAAGAAGGGACGAAGTGCTATGAAGAAGATTGTTGCGGCGGTTGTGGCGGTGCTTGTCGTCTGCGCTGCGGGCTTTGCCGCCTGGCAGGGGTACCGTGCGGTCTTTACCGAACCCGACGCCTATTACGCCCAGGTTGACGCCGACAAGCTCTCGTCTGCGGGCGAGAACAACAACGGCTTTGACTACCATTACGACCTGCCCGCGTTCAGCGCCAAGGGCGAGGAGAAGGAGCTGGGGTTCGATACGAGCCGCGAACTGCGCGACGGAGCCTACCTCAAGCTCGAGACGCTGGCCCTGCGCGGCGTGACGAGCTGGGAAGAGGTCTCGTGGGACGAGATCCCCGCCGCCGCACAGGACGCGCTCAGCGGCGAGTAGCGTCCTGCGCAGCACGCCTCGCGATGCATTGGCGCGGATAGACGCGTATGAGAAGGGCCGAGCCCCGAGGCAGCGCCTCTGGGGCTCGGCCCTTTGCTGTTGGGGTCCGTTGCGGTGCGCGGTTTACAGGTGGCTCGTGATGAGGGCCATCTCGCCGGCGAGCGCAAGGTCGCCGCAGCCGCAGGGGGCGAGCAGGTGCGCGCCCTTCTCGACCGGCTCGCCGCAGATGGTGCCCGCGCCCTCGATAACCGAGAGGCACATGAACGACCAGGGCTGCGCAAGCGTCTTCTCGCCGTCAACGCGCACGAGGTCAACGGTGTAGTTGCTGTTCTTCTCGAGCTCGGTCACGCCGTCGGTCTCGGCAGCGGTGATAGCGCCGGAGGCAGGGGCCTGCGCTGCGTAATCAATCACGTCGAGCGACTGGGCGAGATGCAGCTCGCGCTTGGTGCCGTCGTCCTGCACACGGTCGTAGTCGTACACGCGGTAGGTGACGTCGGAGCTCTGCTGGGTCTCGAGGATGAGGGTGCCGGCCTTGATGGCGTGCACGGTGCCGGCGTCGATCTGGAAGAAGTCGCCCTTGTGGATGGGCATCTCGTTGAGAAGGTCGCTCCAGCGGCCCTCCTCCACGAGCTGGGCAAACTCCTCGCGGTTATGGGCGCGCTGGCCGACCACAATGGTCGCGCCGGGCTCGCAGTCGAGCACGTACCAGCACTCGCGCTTGCCGAGGCTGCCGTTCTCGTGCTCGGCGGCGTAGGCGTCGTCGGGGTGCACCTGGATCGACAGGTCGCCGTCGGCGTCGATGATCTTCACGAGCAGCGGGAAGCGGTCACCGCCCGGCGCGCTGCCGGGCTTGCCGGCTTCGCCGCCGAAGAGCTCGGGGCGCGCGTCCCACAGCTCGGAGAGCGTGCCGCCGGCGCCCGGGCCCGCGGTCACGGGGCAGTCGCCCGCCGGGTGCGCGCTGATGGCCCAGCACTCGCCCACAGGGCCGTCGGGAATCTGGTAGCCGTACTCAGACGCAAGGCGCCTGCCGCCCCAGATCTTGTTGTGGAAGAGCGGTTCGAGCTTGATGAGATCTGCCATGCCTGTCTCCTGTTCTCATATATAAGCGAGCGGCGGGTTGCCGCGCTTATCCTGCAAAGCTCCGACCCATGCGCGCGGGCGCAAGGTGAGGGGTGCCGGTCGCGACGCTGCGTGGCTCGCGTCGGCGCCTCCGCGCTAGATGACGTTGATGTCGCGGAGCTGGCCGCGGCTGCCCTCGTAGCGCGAGATCGAGTACTCAAAGGGCGTGCCGTCGTCCAAAAAGCCGATCTGCTCGATCTCGAGCATAGGTACGCCCGGCTTGGTGTGAAGCCGCTCCGCCTCCTCCTCGGTGGCCGGCACGGCGCGCAGAATACGGTGGAAGCTCGAGATCTTGAGCCCCAGGGTCTTCTGGATATAGGCGTACACCGACTGGTAGAGCTGCGCCTTCTTGAGCCCAGGGATAAGGTCGATCGGCATGTAGGTGTACTCGATGACCATGGGATCGTCGTCCAGGCAGCGCACGCGGCAGTGGTAGTAGGTAAAGTCCTCAGGGTGGATGTTAAGATGCCGCGCTACGTTCTCGGGCGGGTTCACGATCGAGAAGTCGTAGACGATGGAGGCTACCGTGCGGTCATCGCCCTCGTGCTCCTTGGTGAAGCCGGCGGCCTTGTCGGACTGCGAGAACGAGAAGCTGTCCTTCTCGCCCGGGGCACCCTTGGTGGGCTCGATACCGGCTTGCTCAAAGAGCTCGGTCGTGTTCTTGACGAAGGTGCCCGAGCCGCGGCGGCTCGAGATGAGGCCCTTCTCGGTAAGCAGGTCAAAGGCGCGCTTGACGGTGATCTTGCTCACGCCGTACAGGTCGCAGAGCTCCACAACGGTGGGGAGCTTGTCGTTTGGCTTAAGGGTCCCATCCTCGATGCTGCGGCTCAGGTCGGCGGCTATTGACTCGTACTTCAGCATGGGCTCCTCAGCTCCTTTCGCTCTTATCAGCACGTGCGGCTGCGCGGAGTAGCGCGCCACGGGTCTAGACACTGCGGGCAAAAACACGCAACGGTGCATATCCACCCGGCGTCATTCGTCTCATACTTATTCGAACAACCGCGAACGGTCGAATTCCGCCGGTAAACGGTAAAACCGCTACGGGTTCTTTGCACAAATCCTTCACATATGAGACCGTGTCATTGCGTGCCGCATGCTGTTTGAGAACGGAATGACTGGTCAGACGCGTGGTTTTGTTCCCGTTAACCCTATTATGCCCGATGTGCTCCAAAAAAGCGCTCTAATTTATTTTCAGAATTGCTACAAACTAAAAATTAAAGCGCTATAATTACAACTGCAGAGCGGGATATTCACGCTTGACTGTAGACAAGCGCATGCACCTGCCAAGAGCAGGAGCTCGGCCGGAGGCGCCGGTCAAGCCGCAAAGCGCATGCGAGAAACGCCGTTGCGCGCCGGGGGCGCGCGAGAGGAGGGGGAATGGCAGAAGAGCTGACGTTGCCGAAGGACTTCTTCTTCGGCGCGGCTATGTCGGGTCCGCAGACCGAGGGCGGCTGGGACCTGGGCGGCAAGCTCGAGAACCTGTGGGACACCTGGTCGAACGAGGACATCTCTTCGTTCTACAACCAGGTCGGCTCCTACGTGGGCAACGACTTCATGCACCACTACAAGGAGGACCTCGCCATTCTCAAGGGCCTGGGCCTCAACAGCTACCGCACGTCCATTCAGTGGAGTCGCCTGCTCGACGAGAACGGCAACATCAACCCCGAGGGCGCCGCGTGGTACCACGAGCTGTTCCGCGCCTCCAAGGAGGCCGGCCTCGAGGTCTTCGTGAACCTCTACCACTTCGACATGCCCACCTACCTCTTCCGCCGCGGCGGCTGGCAGAACCGTGAGGTCTGCGAGGCCTACGCCAACTACGCAGCCAAGGCGTTTGAGGAGTTCGGCCAGGAGATCCGCTGCTGGTTCACGTTCAACGAGCCCATCGTCGAGCCCGAGAACCGCTACTGGCATCCGGTGTGGTACCCGCAGCACCACAGCTTCCAGGAGGCCTGCGAGGTTCAGTACAACATCTCGATCGCGCACGCGCTCGCCGTGCAGAAGTACCGCGACCTCTACGCCGCGGGCAAGCTCCGCGAGGACGCGCGCATCGGCATGATCTGCAACTTCAGTCCCTCCTACACCAAGGAGAACCCCTCCGAGGCCGACCTCGAGGCCCTGCGCATGAACGACGGCCTCACCAACCGCTGGTGGCTCGACCTCGTCACCAAGGGCGAGCTCCCCACCGACGTCATCGACACGCTCACCAAGGACCTGGGCATCGTGCTTCCGGTGCGCGCCTACGACGCCGACGTGCTCAAGAGCGGCGTGGTTGACTGGATCGGCTGCAACTACTACCAGCCGAGCCGCGTCCAGGCGCCGAGCAAGACGCACGACGAGTGGGGCAACCCGCTCTTTGCCGAGCCCTACATCTGGCCCGACCGCGTGATGAACGAGTCCCGCGGCTGGGAGATCTACCCCAAGGGCATCTACGACTTCGGCATGAAGTGCAAGACCGAGTACCCCGACCTCGAGTGGTTCGTCTCCGAGAACGGCATCGGCATCGAGCGCGAGTACCTCAACAAGGACGACTCGCAGCAGGTGCAGGACGACTACCGCGTTGACTTTGTGCGCGACCACCTCAGCTGGATCGCGCGCGCCATCAACGACGGGGCCAAGTGCGTGGGCTACCACTACTGGGGCCTCATCGACAACTGGTCCTGGGCCAATGCGTTCAAGAACCGCTACGGCTTCGTCGAGGTCGACTTGATGGAGAACTACGAGCGCCGTCCCAAGAAGTCGGCTGCGTGGCTCCAGGAGGTCGCGACGACCCACGTCGTCAAATAGCCCTTCCAAGGAGGGGCGGGCGCGCGGCGCGTGCCCGCCCGATCCCGGGCGCCGGCCCGGGGCTCCCGCAGCGGGTCGGCGCTTTAGATCGTGGTGAGGGGCGCGTTTTCTGGGAGGGAACGCGTCTGAAGGCAGGCAGTGTTTTTAAATCGAAGGAGTGAAAAACATGGCCAACGGACAGAGCTTCCTTGACAAGTTCTCGGAAGTTTCCGCAAAGATCGGTAACCAGGTGCACCTGCGCTCGCTGCGCGACGGTTTTGCCACCATCATGCCGGTCTTCATTCTCGCCGGTATCGCGGCTCTTCTGAACAACGTTGTCTTCACGTTCCTGTGGGGCGCCGACGGCATCATGGAGAACGCCGAGATCCTGGCAACCGCCCAGTACTGGGGTTCTGCGCTGTCTCAGGGCGCGCTGAGCATCTCCGCCATCCTGCTCTGCGGCATGGTGGGCTACAGCTTCGCCACCAACAAGCGCTTTGACAACCCCATCTCCTGCGTGGTTGTTGCCCTTTCCGTCCTCTTCATCATGATGCCGCAGACGGTGTCCGCCACCCTGTCGGCCGCCTCTCCGCTCGTGACCGACGAGGTTACCGCCGCTGACGTGACCGGCGCGTTCATCACCAACTACACCGGCACCAACGGCATGTTCACCGCCCTCATCGTGGGCCTCTTCGCCCCGACCCTGTTCATCAAGGTCTCCGGCGTTGAGCAGCTCCGCATCAAGATGCCGCAGGGCGTGCCGCCGGCGGTCGAGAAGTCGTTCAACGTCCTGATCCCGATGCTGCTCACGCTCGGCGCTTGGGGCCTGCTCGCCACCGTGCTCTACGCTGGCTTCCAGACCGACATCACCGCGCTCATCAACACCTGGATCCAGACCCCGCTGCGTGCTCTCACCACCAACCCCGCCGGTCTCGTGGTCATCTACTCGCTCGGCGTCTTCCTGTTCACCCTCGGCATCCACCAGTCCACGATCAACGGCGTGCTCGTCGAGCCCGT
>CALUOB010000010.1 GCA_944322175.1 uncultured Coriobacteriaceae bacterium | reverse complement strand
GGCACGGTCTGCGGCCGAACGGTGCCTGCGGCTCGAGCGAGAAGCACGGCCCGCCTGCTCGGAGCCGGAAGCGTCGGAGCGATCGGAACGGGAGCGCGCGCTGCGGCCGGGAGCATCCTTCTCGGCCTTGCGGCGCGGGCGGTCGGAGCGAGCGTCGGCGGAACCCGAGGCAGCGGCTTCAGACGCGCGGGAATCGTTGGCGGCGTCAACGCGCTGGCCGCGGCGCGAGCCCTCGGCCCCAGCGGAACCGTGCCGACGGCGGCGAGAAGGACGCCCCTCGGCAGCGCCGGTCTGCGCATTGCGCGAGCGGCCTGCCTGTTCGGCGCGCTCAGAGGCGTCGCCAGCTGCCTCGGGAGCCTGCGCGCGGCGGGTGCGGCGCGCGTCCTTGCGCGCGGCCTCGGCAAAGGCCTGGTTGAGGTCCTCGCCCGAAACATGCCGACGGCGACGGCGCCCCGAGGCGGGAGCCGCCTCCTGAGCCTGGCCGCGGCGACCGGCGGCATCCTTGCCGCTCTTGCCGCCCTTTGCAGCACCCGAGCGCGGGGCATCGTCGGAGCCCTTAGAGCGGCGGCGCGGCGTGCGCGCGCCCTCGGAGCCCCCGTTGCCGCCACGGCCCTCGCCGCCATGCGAACGGCGACGGCGCGGCGTGGGACTGGAGGTCTCGATGCGGTCGGAATCGGCGAGGCCCTGGTCGAGCACCACGCCGTTGGCGCGGTCAAGGTCGAGCAGCGCCATGGCGATGTCGGGCGAGTCGATGCGCTCGAGAACGTCGCGCGTCACGGTGTCAGGGCGGCAGGCGCAGTGCTGCTCCTCGGCCTTTTTGCAGGCCTCGTCGGAGCAGGTCATGTCGGAGAGATTCACGCGGAAGCTCTTGCCGTTCTCAAGGCGCAGCACGAGCTGCTCCTTGGGCGTGTCGTACTCCTGGATCTTGGCCTTGCCGAGCGGCGTCTGGATAACGGCCTTCTTCTTGGGCGCGCGGCCCTTGAAGTCCTTGTACGCCTCGAACTCGTAGCGCAGGCAGCACATGAGGCGGCCGCACACGCCCGAGATCTTGGACGAGTTGAGCGGCAGGTCCTGCTCCTTAGCCATGCGGATCGAGACCGGCTCGAACTGCCCGCCGAAGCGCGCGCAGCACAGCTCCTGGCCGCAGTGCGCGTAGCCGCCCACGAGGCGGGTCTCGTCGCGCACGCCGATCTGGCGCATGTCGACGCGGATATGGAAGAACGACGCCAGGTCCTTCACGAGCTGGCGAAAGTCAACGCGGTCCTCGGCGGCAAAGTAGAACACGGCCTTCTCGCCGCCAAAGAGGTACTCAACCGCCACGGGCTTCATGTCGAGCTTGTTCTTCTCGACCAGGCGGCGGAAGTCGTACATGGAGTCCTCGCCGCGCTCGGCAAGGCCCTCGGCAAAGTCGAGATCCTCGTCGGTGGCGATGCGCAGAACGGGCTTGAGCGGAGCGGCGAGCTCCTCGAGCGGAACCTCAAACGCATCGGCCGTGACCAGGCCGATCTCGGTGCCGCGCTCGGTGGAGCAGATGACGTGGTCGCCCTCCTCGGCGGGAACGCCCGCAGGGTCAAACCACAACTCGCGCGAGGCATAGGCAAACTTCACGGGTAGAACTACCGGCATAGCGTCTTCCTTATTTCGAAAAGCATGACCTCGAGGGCCAGCTGCGGAGTTACGTTGCGCTGGATGCGCTTCTCGCACGCCTCGACCGCGGCCAGCGCGGCAACCGCGCCGGTAACCGACGCGCGCGCCCGCAGGCGGTCGACCACTTCGGGCACGTCGCCGTTAACGGGTGCGGCGTGCGGGTCTTCGAGGCCGAGCAGCACGTCGCGCAAAAGCGAACGCGCACTCGCCAACACTTCCATAATACCCGAACGCTCACGCGCCGAAAGCTCGCGCTTGTTGCGATCCTCGAGCTGCTTCAATGCTCCACGGCTGAGATAGTCGGCGTTTTGGTCGAGAACCGCCTGCTGGGTCGACTTAACCTCGGCGAGCGGCGCCTTGACGGCGGTCACGAGCTCCTTGGCGGCGCCGAGCACGTCGGCCTCGTCGGCGTAAGCCAGGCCGTCGAGCGCGCGCAGCATGACGCGGCGGGCCTCCATGCGCTCGGACGACTTGAGGAACTCGGCGGCGCGGGCGGGGCTGCCGGCAACGGCCACCGCCATGCGGCAGCGCGCGTCGTCGAGCCCGGTTGCGGCGCGCACGGCGCGGGCCGCCTCCTCGAGCGGGACCACCCTGAACGGCACGCACTGGCAGCGCGAGACGATGGTGGGCAGGATGGTGTCGGTCGAGGTGCCGAGCAGAATGAACACCACGCCCGACGGCGGCTCCTCGAGCGTTTTGAGCAGGGCGTTTGCCGAAGCGGCGCGCAGCAGGTCGCAGCGGTCAACGATGTAGACCTTGGACGCGGCGCGCACCGGGGCGAGCGCAACGTCGGCGAGAAGATCGCGCACCTGGGCCACGAGGTAGCCCGTGGCGCTCTCGGGCGCGTAGTAGTGCACGTCGGGATGGGCGCGGTGCGCGGCGCGACGGCACTCATCGCAGGTGCCGCAGCCGCCGTTGGGGCACACGATGGCCTGGGCCAGCGCATAGGCGGCATCGAGCTTGCCCGAACCCGGGGAGCCCACGAAGAGGTAGGCGTGGCCCGTGCGGCCCGACGTTACGGCGCGCGTCAAAAACGAGCGCACGCGGGGCTGGCCCGAGAGGTTGGCGAGAAGCGAGCGCTCGCCGAGGGTGGCGGGCGCGGGGGCGCCGGCAGAAGCGGGGGCGCCGGCAGAAGCGGGGGCGCCGGGGCCCGCGGCGGCGTCCGAGGTCGGCGCAGCCTGCGCGGCGTGCGCACTTCTCTGCTGATCGGGCGCCACTTACACCAGCTCCTCGAGGGCGCGGGCCACGGGCGCGCCGCCGAGGGCAAAACCGAGCGTCCGCTCGGCCACGGCGGCCGTGCGCGCAAAGACCTCGGCCACGCTGCCGAGGGCGCTCACGGTGCGCACGCGCTCGGGCTCGGCGGCGGCAACGGCGGCAAAGCCGCGCGCGACCTTCTCTTGGTACGCGAGGCCCTTGGCCTCCATGCGGTCGGCGGCCCCGCGCGCGCTCGCACGGCGCGCCGCCTCGGCCACCCTCAGATCGTAGACGATCGTGAGATCGGGGCGGCACCCGGCCACGGCCAGCTCGTTGGCGCGGCGCGTGACCTCGGCGCCCAGGCCGCCGGCAAAGCCCTGGTAGGCGGTCGTGGAATCGTAAAAGCGGTCGCACACGACGATCTTGCCCGCCGCGAGCGCCGGCTTAACGACCTCGTGCACGAGCTGGGCGCGCGCCGCCTCGTAGAGCAACAGCTCGCAGACCGGCCCCATGGCGCGGTTCTCGGGATCGAGAAGCACCGAGCGGATCTGCTCGGAGATGCGCGCGCCGCCGGGTTCGCGCAGCGCAAGCACGGGGTAGCCGGCGTACTCGAGCGCTTTGGCGAGCAGGTGCGCCTGTGTGGTTTTGCCGCAGCCGTCGATGCCCTCGAGGGTCACGAAGCGGCCGCAGCGCGGCAGCGGGCAGCAGCGCCCCTCAGCGCAGCAGCGCTCGTCGGTGCTGAGGGCCCGAAAGCTGCTCGTACCCTGCAAAACGTTCTCGCCCATCTCAATCCTCCTCGCGCGCGAGCCTCCCGGCCGCGCGGCTATGCGTTGCGCTGCGCCTTGAGCCCTTTGCAAAGCAGGCGCAACAGTGAAAAGAGCAACGCCCGGGCGCGCGCCGCCCCGCGATCCTTGCCGTCAGATCTTCTCTTATCAGGGCGCACGCGTCAAAGCAAGCACCCTGAATCGACCGCCCTTTTACGGGAGCAGCCTTTCTAACAACGACGGGTTGTCGGTGTTGTTGTCGGCGGCGCCCTGCTCTTCGGCGCGGAGCTCGGCGGGCGCGTCGACGTTGTCGACATCGTAGCTTACGAGCACGTTGCGCGTGCGGCCGCTGCGGTGGTCTTCGATGTTGAGGACAAACTCCCCGTCTTCAACGCCGCCGAAGTTGCCGACCGTGAACCCGCTCGTGCCCTCGACCTCGAGCTCGGTGATGCGGCCGAGGGCGTCCTCGGAGGCGGTGTCGGCCGGCTTGATAACGACGGCGTACTCCTCGATGGGCTCGTTGCTGCTGTCGCAGGGAACGATAAGGGTCACGGCGGACACGGTCACGGCGTCTGCCTGGCCGTAGTACACCACGTTGCGGTTGTCCGAAGAAGCCGCCGAGCCGCGCCAGGCAAAGATGAGAGCCACCGCCACCACGGCTACCGCGGCAACGGCCACGGCCACCACGGCGATAAGAACGCCGGACCCGCCGCGCTCGGCAGGTTGCGCCGGCGGCGGAGCCGGAGCGGCAACTGCGGGAAACGCCGCCGTTGACGAGGGGCGCGCGGAGCCGTTGGCGCTTCTCCTGGGCACAGGGGCGCCGCAGACCGGGCAGAACTTGTTCTGGGACCTGAGTTGGGCCCCGCAGCGGGTGCACTGCACGCGAGCAACCTCCTCCCCGCCTTGACGGTGAGCACTTCTCGCCCGTCGTTGCCGTTGCTGGCGTCTTTGCGACGGCTCTATTGTACGCGCCGGTGCGGACACAAGCCGCGCAAGGAGGCGTATGGGCCAGGGTTTAACACCCCGTCCGGCTCGCCCATGCCTCACCTCCTTGCCAAACGCCCCTGGCCAGACAACCTCTCCTGCCAACCCCCGGTCCGGTACCCTCCCCTCCTTGCCAAATAACGCTGTTATCGGCGTATTTTGGCAAAGGGAGAATTACGGCTCTGACCTGCGGGAATGTAATATTTCCGCAGGTAGATGGGGTAGCCAAATAGCGCTGTTAACAGCGTTATCTGGCAGACGGGTTGGGCTGGGTTGTGAGAATGGGGCGCCGGAGCCGGCCTGGCAGACGGGTTGGGCTGGGTTGTGGAGAGGATGGGACGCCGGCGGCTACTTAGTCGACGTCTTCTTGGCCGTGGACTTCTTGGCCGCGGCCTTCTTGGCGCCGGCTTTGCTCGTGGCGCGGGCGGTCTTTGCCTTGCCGCGGCCGCGGCCGGAGGCGGCCTTCTTCTCCTTGCTCGGGCAGTCCATGTTTACGCAGAGCTTCCACGGGCCGCGGGCGGTCTCGACCACCACGAGCGGCGCGCCGCAGTCGGGGCAGGTCTCGCCGGTGGCGCTGAGCTTGCCACGCTGGGGCAGCGGATAGCTCGTGCCGCACTCCTCGTAGTTGGTGCAGCGGATGAAACGCTTGCCCGTGCGCTCGGACTTGTGGGCGACAAGATCGCCGTGACGGCCGGCCTCGGCGCAGGCAGCGCACTCCCCTACCTTGAGGTCGGGCTCAAAGTTGGTGGGGCACTGCGGGTTCACGCAGATCTCGTAGGCTTTCTGGCGGAACGGCTGGCACTTGATGCGCGGCGCGCCACACTCGGGGCACACGGCGGCGTCGCCCTCGAGCGGGGTCACACGCACGCCGCTCGGCACGGGGTAGGTCACGTCGCAGTCGGGCCAGCCCATGCAGCCGATGAAGCTGCCGCGGGTCTTGGCGCTCGTCTTCATCACGAGGTCCTTGCCGCACTTGGGGCAGGCGCCCACGCGGGCATCGGCCGTTACCGCGTCGCTGATGGCCTCGCCGAGGTCGTCTTTGTGCTCGATAAGCGCGTCCATCATGCCGGCGAGCAGCGCGCGCGAGTGGTACACGACCTGCTCCTGGGTGTCCTTGCCCTCGGCGACCTTGGTCATGTCCTCCTCGAGCTCGCTCGTCATCTCGGGCGTGGTCACGCGCGGCGCGTAGGTGTGCAGCGCGTCGATGATGGCCATGCCGAGCTGGCTCGGCTCGATGGGGCCGCTCGGCGTGCCCTTGAAGTACTTCACCTGGTACAGGCGCTCGATGATGCTCGCGCGCGTGGACTTGGTGCCGAGGCCGCGCTTCTCCATCTCCTGCACGAGCTTGCCCTGGCTGTAGCGCGCGGGCGGCTCGGTCTGCTTGGCCTCGAGCTGCATGGCGCGCACGGCCACGCGGTCGCCCTCGGCAAGGGCCGGGAGCTGCTCGTCCTTCTTGAGACCGAAGGGGTAGATGGCGCGGAAGCCCGGAACCTTGAGCACGTCGCCCGAAGCCTGGAACGGCTCGCCGTTGACGTCGAACGCGAGCTTGGTGCCCTCGATAACCGCCGGGTCGGAAAGCGTGGCCAAGAAGCGGCGCGCGATGAGGTTGTAGAGCTTCCACTGCGCGGGCTCCAGGCGGCTCGGGTCGGCCGGGGCCGTGGGGTAGATGGGCGGATGGTCGGTGGTTTCCTGCTTGCCGCGCGTGGCGGTGAGCTTGGGCCGTTTGAGCAGGTCGCGGCAGGTGGGCGCGTACTGCGGCACGGCGAGAAGCGCGCTCACGGTCTCGCGCAGGTCAAGCGAGCGCGGGTAGACCGTGTTGTCGACGCGGGGGTAGCTGATGAGGCCGTCCATGTAGAGCGACTCGGCGAGGCGCATGGTGCGCGCGGGGCTGATGCCCTCGGCGGCGGCCGCGGCCTGAAGCGACGTGGTGTTGAAGGGGGCCGGCGGGCGCTGCGTGCGGCTCTTCTTGGTCACCGAGGTAACGGTGGCGTCCTGGGCGTGCTCAACGCGGGCAAAGGCGGCCTTGGCGGCCGCCTCGTCGGTAAAGCGGCCCTCGGCGTGCGCGATCTTAAAGGCGTCGTCGTCCGCGGCCTCGGCGCCTCCCGCCAGTGCCTCGCCCGAGATAACCCAGTAGTCCTCGGGCTTAAAGGCCAGGCGCTCGCGCTCGCGCTCCACCACGAGGGCGAGCGTGGGCGTCTGCACGCGGCCGGCGCTGCGCACGTTGCCAAAGCCGCCGAACTTGGCCATGGTGAGGTAGCGCGTGAGCGCCGCGCCCCAGATGAGGTCGATGTACTGGCGGCTCTCGCCAGCGTCGGCCAGGTCCTGGTCGAGCTCGACGAGGTTGGAGAATGCGTGGTCGATCTCGCCTTTGGTAAAGGCCGAGTAGCGCGCGCGGCTCACGGGCACCGCCGGAGCCACCTCGCGCACCATAGCAAGCGCGTCGGAGCCGATAAGCTCGCCCTCGCGGTCAAAGTCGGTACCGATAACCACGGAGTCGGCCTTCTTGGCGAGGTTCTTGAGGGCGCGGATGATCTCCTTCTCGGCAGGAAGCTTCTCGATGGGCGCCCACACGAGGTACGGCAGGCTCGGGACCTTCCAGCCCTTGATGTCGATGCCGTCTTTGAGGAAAGGCTTGCGCTTGGTGTCGTACGGCGGGCGCGCCAGGCCGTCGGGAACGTCGGCGGGCAGCACCTCGCCCTCCTGGCTCACCGCGTACCAGCCCTGGTTGGCGTCGAACTTGAGCTCCTTGGGAAAGTCGGGCGCGAGAATATGGCCGCGCAGACCGATGGTAACCCACTCCTCGCCGTCAACGGTAAAACGGTAGACGGGCGTGTTGTAGACCTTGTCGGCCTTGGGCTTGCCGGCCGTGCTCAGAAGCCGCGCGATCTGCTGCGCGGCGTCGTTCTTCTCGGTGATGACGAGCTTCACGTACAGGCTCCTTAACTTATCTGCAGCCGCAGGCGCTAAGCGCGCCGCCGCGGATACGCCGTGCGTTGAGAAGCACGGGCGGCAGCGCGGACGGGCGGCCGGAAACTTCGTGCCATGCAACGTACCACAAAGCCGCGCAGGGCGCGAACGAGGGGGCCGGGCGTGTGGAGATCCCGCTGTGAGTGGCAAACGCGAACCAAACGCAAACGGCCCCGCGCGGGATAGCGCGGGGCCGGCAAAGCTACGGAACCGAGGGTCGTGGCGGCGGTGCGGCGGCGCCGGGTGCGGCGGTGCGGCGGCGACAGGCGCTGCGACGCAGGGCAGTGGGCTCAGCGGTACCGGGCGCAGCGGCGGCCCTTACGCGCGGGCGGCCTCGATCTGCTCGCTCAGCCAAGCGCACCACTCGTCCATGCCCTGGCCGCGGGTAGCGCTCACCGAGAAGCGCGGCGCGCGCGGATTGAGCTCGTTGAGCACGGCGTTGTAGGCGTCGAGGTCAAAGTCGAAGGCGGGGGCCACGTCGACCTTGTTGAGCAGCACGGCGCCGGCGTGCTGGAAGATGCCGGGATACTTGACGGGCTTGTCGTCGCCCTCGGGCACCGAGAGGATCATGATCGAGAGGTTCTCGCCGAGGTCGAAGTCGACGGGGCACACGAGGTTGCCGACGTTCTCGATGAAGATAACGTCGATGGCATCGAGGCCCACGCCCTGGTCGAGGGCGTCAACCGCCTGTTTGATCATGTTGCCCTCGAGGTGGCACAGGCCGCCCGTGTTGATCTGCACGGCGGGGATGCCCGCCTCCTTCATGGTCACGGCGTCGACGTCGGAGGCGATGTCGCCCTCGATAACGGCGGCGCGGTAGCGGTCGCGGAGGCGCTCGTTGGTAGCGAGGATGGTGGAGGTCTTGCCCGAGCCGGGGCTCGAGAGCACGTTTATCACGTACACCTTGTGCTCGGCAAAGCGCTGGCGCAGCTCGGCAGCCAGGCGCTCGTTGCGCGAAAGAATGGGTTCATTGAGAGAGACGGTCTTCTCGGCCATTAGTCGTCCTCCGTTTCGATGTCGATGGACGCGATCTCGAGCTCGCGCCCGCGCAGGAGCACCGTGTCGGCGCTTCCGCAGACAGGGCAGCGCAGATGAAACCGGTCGTGCTCGAACTCCTCGGCGCAGTCGAGGCAGATGCTCGCCGGGTGCACGTCCTCGACCTCGAGGGTCGCGCCGCGCATGAGCGGCTCCTCCTCGGTGAGGGCCTCCCAGGCAAAGCGCAGCGACTCGTCCATGACCTCGGCCATGTCGCCGATGCGCAGGCGTACAGACAAAACGCGCGAGGCACCCGCCTCGCGCGCTGACTTGGCACATACTTCGACGACGCCCGATACGATTCCGAGCTCGTGCACGGCCCTACTCCTCCTCGTCGTCGGCAAAAATAGCCAGACGGCTCTTCTCCTTGAGGGCAGCCTTGCCGCCGCGGCGCACGAGCACGATGCGCGTGACCGCGAGCGAGCCCTCGTAGAGCAGAAGCAGCGCCGCGTACATGCACAGCATGGTCACGGGCGAGGGGTCGGGCGTGATAACGGCGGCGATGACCATGAGCACCACGTACACGTAGCGCCAGGCGCCGCGGAACGCCGCGTAGGAGACGATGCGGAAGATCGACAGGTAAAACACGATGAGCGGCAGCTCAAAGGCCACGCCGAAGCCGATCATGAGCAGGAACTCGAAGTTGATGTAGTCGGTTGCCTCGGGCAGAACGTTGCCGATGGCCTGGGACTCGCCGATGAGGAAGCCGAACGTGGCCTGGAGAATCACGAAGTAGCAGAACAGCGCGCCGATGTAGAAGAGCGCCACGGCGGCGAAGAGCGTGGGCACGACCCACTTGCGCTCCTTGGGCTTGAGGGCCGGAAGGAAGAACGCGAGGATCTGCCAGATGATGAGCGGCGTGCAGATGACGATGGCGCACTTGAACGCCACGCTGAAGCGAATCGAGAAGCCGCCGAGCGCGCCCGTGACGTAATAGCGACCATCGGGCAAGAACTCGCGGATCGGGTCCTGGAGAATGTCGATGATCGTGGGCGTGGCGAAGTACATGACGAGCGCCGTAACGAGAAGCGAAACGACGACGATCGTCAGGCGGCGGCGAAGCTCTCCGATATGGTCGAAGAGCGGCATGCGCGCGGGACCGATAGGCATATGCGTCGCAGGTAGGCCGTGGTGGCACTACTCCGCTTCCTCCCCTCCGTTGAAGATGGTGACGCTCACGGGCTCGCCCGACTTGAGCTCGGACGCGGGTGCGGGCTCGGGCTCGGATGCGGGCGCATCCTGCGCGACGGGCTTTTTCTTGGGACGACGCGCGTAGAGGTCGGCGACCGAGCGGGTCTTGGTCGCGGGCTCTGCGGCGGGCTCGGGCGCAGCGGCCTTGGGCGCCTCGCCGCCCTTCTCGTCCGCAGCGGGTGCGGCGGCGGGCTTGGCAAAGTGCTTGGGTGCGCTTGCCGGAGCCTCCTTGGGCTCGGCGGCGGGCTCGGCCTCGGCCGTTGCGGCGGCCGTTACGGCAGCAGCGGCAACGCCCTCGGCGGCGTCAGCGGTCTCGGCGCCCTCGGCGGCAGCCTCCCCTGCCTCAGCGGCCTCGGCCGCGGCCTTCTCGGCCGCCAGGCGCGCACGGCGCTCGGCAAAGGTCTCCTTCTTGGCGGGACGCGTCGGGCGCTCGGCGCCCTCTTCGAGGTCGGCGTCCTCGTCGTCCTCCACCACGGGCTTGGGCGCCGTGCTTGCCGCCTGCGTCATGGGGTCGACGATCTCGGTTTGCACGACCGCGGTCATCTTCTCCTGGGTCTCGCGGAACTGGCGCAGGGCGCGGCCGATGGTGCGGCCCATCTGCGGCAGTTTGTCGGGCCCAAAGAGCAAAAACATGAACACGACGATGATGATGAGCTCAGTTTGTCCGATGCCGAGCAAGAGCGACCTCCTTGCTGAACGTACAAAGTTTCACCAGCATACCATGCGCAGCGCACCTCGGCGCCGCACGGGCTCGTTCTTGATAGAGCGGTTACATGCGCTCCGCGCGAGAAGCACCCGCTGCGCCCGCGCGCGGCGCAGGCGCAGGCGCAGGCGCTTGAGCTTCTCGCAGGTGCTGCCCTACTCGCCTGAGATCGAGATCTCCTGGTCGACCCCGAGTAGCTGCACGATGCGCAGCACGTTGGGCTGCACGCGCTCCACGGCAAAGCCCTTGCCGCGCTCCTCGGCGCGGTGCGCGGCGCCCACGAGCACGCCAATGCCCGTGGAGTCGATGTAGGGCACCTCGGACAGGTCGAGCGCAATGGCCTCGCAGGGCTGCTCGAGCGCCATGTCGACCGCGGTGCGGAGCTTGTCGGCGTTAGAGATATCGACTTCGCCCGCAACGGCGATGACGTACTTCTCGACCGCGGGCTTGGTGTTGATGGCCAGTTCCATGATGTACTCCTTTATATAAAAGGTTGAGCCCGAAGCATAGCACCTGGGCTACTCAGCGTCCAATGCCTCCAGGCGCGCCTCGGCGTAGTCGCGCACACCGTAGGCGTTGTCGTCGTCGGCCTCGAGGGCGCGCTCGTAGGCGGCGCGGGCGTCGTCCGTGCGGCCGTCGTTCTCGTAGAACATGCCGAGGTTAGCCCATGCGGGGCCAAAGTCGGCGACCTCGGCGGTAAAGTCCTCGAGCGTCTGGATGGCGCGCTCGTGGTCGCCCGTGTAGAAGATCGAGATGGCGCGGTCCACCTGCACCGCCTTGTTGGCGCCGTTCTCCGAGCCGTACTGCTCGAGGTAGTCGTCGTAATGGGCGATGGCGCGCGAGAAGAGGTCGACCACGTGCTCGTCGTCCTCGTCGGTCTGGGCGTGGTTCATCACCGCGACGCCCCAGTCAAAGTAGCCGTTTGCAAGGTTGAGAAGCGCGGTGGGGTTGGAGGGGTCGTCCTCGTAGCGCGTCTCGAGCTGCTCGACCACGGGCTGGTTCTCGGCGTCGACGTCGGCAACGGTGTGGTCCGAGGACGAGCTGCCGTCGGACTGCGCGCCGCTTTGCGCCTCGGTGCTCTGAGCGGTCTCGGAGCCTGCTGCGCCTTGCTGCGACGAGCCCGCCTTGGGCGTGCCGAGGGCGCCCGAGAACACCGCGACCGCGAGCACGATCACGGCGACAAGCGCCACGATGAGGCCGGCTGCACGCGCCTTGCGCACCTGGTCCTGATTGAATGCCATGGTTACTCCCTTGTGGGTGCCGCCTGAGGGCGGCATGGGGCTGGGCGTTGAGGCTGCTGCGGCGCGGGCGCTGGCGCCGGGTGTTGAGCGTGCCGGTGCTGCCTGCAGCGACGTGCCGCTACGCCCGCTTCTCGCGCGCCGGCACGCTGCCGAGCTACTGCGCTGCCGGGCCGCTACGCCGTCGCGCCGCTACGCTGCCGTGCCGTCCGTTTCGTGCGAAGCCACGGCGTCCGCCACGTCGGAAGCGGCGTCGTCGGAAGACGCGCTGCCGGAGCCGTCCTCGTCGGTTACGTGCGCCGTTCCGTCCTCGTCGATCGTGACGCCGGGATGACCCTCGGGCAGAGCGTCCGAGCTGACCTCGCCCGTGCCGCCCGTCGAAGCGTCTCTCGAAGCGCTCGCATCACCGGTGGCGTACTGCTCCTGCACCTCTTCGCTCGTGAGCACGGACTCGGCACTCGACAGAGCCGTCGACGCGCCGATGAGGTAGCCCACCACCATGCCGAGCAAAAGCGCGATAACGGCAATGACGAGCACCATCCAAAACGGCGGAGCGCCCGGACCGTCCTCGCGCGGGACGACGTTGTTCTCGGCTGCCTTGCGCGGGGCGGTTTTCTGCTCGCCGCGCTTCTCGCCTGTGGAAGCGGACGAGGCGCCTGCCGCGCTGCCGTTCTGCTCTTGCATGAGCGCCTGCTCGTCGTCGAAGAAGTCGTCCTCGGTCTCGACGGAGCGGGCGCGCTTGGAATCGTTGTTCTGTGCCATGCGCTGACCTCCCTGACCCGACATTGTACCGTGACAACCCCGCCGCGTAAGCCCGCGGCCCGCGCCTCACAAGCTTGGAACATGCCGCGCGCAAAACGCGCAAGAGCTGCGCGCCGTTCATCCGACGCCACGTTTCCGACAAAATCAGGCCTGAAAATGTCGGTACCGTGGCGTCGGTGCCCGGCGTTTGTCGGAATCGTGGCGTAGATGCGGAGCCGAACGGCGAATTCGCAGGCAAGAGGCCCTGACGAGCGGCCCCAACGCCTCAGTCAGACAACCACGCCCCGGCGAGCGGGAAACCCGCAGGTCGGGGCGGGCGGCGCGGGGCCGTACGGTGGGTCCGCACGGGGCCGACGACGGGACGGGAGAACAGCGCGCATGTGCGGCGCTCCCACCGGGAGGCCCCGCGCCGCCCGCCCAACCCGAGGACGAACCCGTCCTTCTCGCCTTTACTCGCGATCCTCCAGAGCCTTGATGGCGCAGACGGTCTTGGTGGCGAGCACGAGAACGTCGAGCGCCTGGCCGAGCTCCTCGAGCGAGGGGTAGGTCGGGGCGATGCGGATGTTGGTGTCGTGGGGATCGCGGCCGTAGGGCCAGGTGGCGCCGGCCGGCGTGAGCTTGACACCGAGGTCAGCGCAGAGTTTGACGATGCGCTGGGCCGTGCCGGGCTGCGAGTCAAACGACACGAAGTAGCCGCCGTTGGGGTCGGTCCAGGTGGCGCAGCCCGTGTCGCCGAGGCCCTCGGAGAGCTTCTTCTGCACGAGCTGGAAGCGCGGGCGCAGGAACTCGGCGTGGTGCATCATGTGCTTGTGCAGCGCCTCGATCGTGGGGAAGAAGCGCGCGTGCGCGAGCTGGTTGAGCTTGTTTGCGCTGATGAGGCCCACCATGAGGGTCTTGGCAACCTCTTTGACGTTGGCCTCGGAGGAGCCGAAGAAGGCGATGCCCGCGCCCGGGAAGGTGATCTTGGACGTGGAGGCAACTTCGAGGATGCGGTCCTCGTTGCCCACCGTGGCGGCGACTCCGTGGATGTTCATGAGGTGGTCGCCGTGCTCGTTGAGGTCGTGCATGCAATAGGCGTTGTCCCAGACGATGCGGAAGTCGGGCGCGGCCTTCATGGTTGCCAGGCGGCGGACCGTCTCATCGGAGTAGGTAACGCCGGTGGGGTTGGAGTACTTTGGTACGCAGAACATACCCTTAATGGAGTCGTCGTTGGCGACGAGCTCTTCGACCTGGTCCATATCGGGACCGGTAGGGGTCATGCGCACGGGGATGTTCTCAATACCAAGGTCCTCGGTGATGCCAAAGTGGCGGTCGTAGCCGGGGACGGGGCAGAGGAACTTGACGTTGTCGAGTTTGCTCCACGGCGTGTAGCCGGGCACGCCCTTCTCCCAGTAGTGGATGAGGACGGACTGCATGATGTTGAGGCTCGAGGACCCGAGCACGATGGTCTGCTCGGCTGGGACGCCGAGGAAGGCGCCGGCGAGACGGCGGGCCGAGGGGATGCCCTCGAAGCAGCCGTAGTTGGAGCAGTCGACGCCCTCGTCGATGAGGTCGGAGTCTTCGTTGAGGATCGAGAGCAAGGGGCGCGAGATGTTCACCTGGTCGGGGCTCGGCTTGCCGCGGGCCATGTCGAGCGCGAGGTGCTTGGCGCGGGTAAGCTCAACCTGGGTGTCGAGCTTCTCGAGCGCGAGGGTGAGCTCCGGGGTCGTCATCTTCTCGTAAATCGTCGCCATGTTCTGCCTCCTTGCGCGCCTGCGCTCCGGGCGCCCGTTGCCAGGGCGCCGCCGCGCGTGCCGAGCTTGCCGCCGCTGGGCAATTGCCGATCGGTCGGCCTGCGTGTGCGATTGCAAGCGCTTATCGTATAGGTCAGCGTTATCCAAGTTGGTAGTATAGCGACGGCCCCTTGCGGCGGCCAATCTGTGCGAGAATACCCGAGAACGAAACAGAACCGAAAGGGAAGCTGCACGCGCGCACCACAAGGATGCGCTGCAGGCGGCGCGAGCGATGTGAGCACGGCCCGGCGAGGAGGCACCATGGCAGACGGCAAGCCCAAGAAGCCCATCAACATTCAGGCCGACGAGTTCGGCGATCTGCAGCGCCTCATCGACGTGGCGTACGCCAACCAGAAATACGTGAGCCGGCTTGATCTGATCGTGCAGGCCGAATCGCGCGACCTGCACGAGGACCTGATCGAGATCGTGAAGCTGCTGCCGCCGGGCACCTACGCCCGCCAGCGCATGTGCGACCAGCTCAACTCCGCGCTCGCCGCCCACGGCTGGGGCCGCGTGTACGGCACCGTGGAGTAGGGCCGGCAGGCAGGCAGCGAGGAGGCGTCGGGTGATGCCGGGGCACCGGGGCGCGGTTGACGGGTGAAGCCAGGGCGCTTGCCGATTGATGCCGGGGCACGGTTGACGGGACGGACGTTGGTTGGCAGAACGGGGCGCCGGGACGCCGATTGGCGAGACGGGGCACCGGATCACGCGCACCGACTCGGCTTGGGAGAAACGCCGAGTTTCGGGAGCGAATCCGACCAGCTTCTTGCACAACGTCCTTGCTTGGAAGAACAGCGCCGAATTCAGCCGCGGATAAGGCACCGTCCCTACACAACGTCCTTGCTTGGGAGAAAAACCGGTCTGCCAGGATCTTCTCGTCTTAGCAAAACCGCAGGTCAGACGTCTGGCAGAAGCACCCTTCTCTCCCAAGGCGGGATATTGCGCAGGCCAATCTCTCCCAAGGCGGGACGCTGCGCAAAAACTGCCGGCTTTTCGGCCTCAAAAGAGCGCTTCTCTCCCAAGCCGAGACGAAGCGGCACGATCCCTCGCACAACGTCCTTGCTCGGGAGAAACGCGCGGGCACGCACGCCTACCAGCCGCGCTCCTGACGGGCGCGGGCGGCGATGAAGTCGAGAAACGCCGGCCAGACCGCACGGTCGAGGTAGGGTTGGGAGTCGGGCGCGTACGAACCCACCCGGTCGAGAATCTCGATCTGGTTGGGATGGCTTGGCAGCGTAATGTCGACGGGAATGGAGCGGAGCTTCTCGCCCTCGGCGTCAGCGATGAAGCGGTCGCGCAGGTCGGGCGTGAGACAGGCGCTCGTGGTGTAATACGCGTCGCTCATGGTGTTAACGCCCGCGCCGCCGCGCATGGCAACCGTGAGCGGACCGCCCGTGACCGGGTGCGTTACCTGCCAAAAGAGCGATGTGCAGCCGGGCGTGTGCCCCGGGGTGAGAAGCGGCGTGAATACGACCTCCCCCACCCTGAGGGGCTCGCCGCTGGCATACAGGCGGTCCGGCTCAAACGGAAAGACCGCCAGGCGCGGGTCAACGCCGAGGGTTTCGGCCGGACAAGCGCGCAAAAATGCCGCGTCCTCGGCCGACATCCATACCTCAGCCCCCGTGAGCGCACGTAGCTGCGCCACGGCGCCGCAATGGTCAAAATGCGCGTGGCTCACGAAGATCTTACCGATGCAGCGCGGGTCAAACCCA
Source organism: uncultured Coriobacteriaceae bacterium (assembly GCA_944322175.1). Lineage (GTDB taxonomy): Bacteria > Actinomycetota > Coriobacteriia > Coriobacteriales > Coriobacteriaceae > CALUOB01. Next base: position 16,570 of record CALUOB010000010.1, on the reverse strand, counting down.
AGCTGCCAGTTTGCGTCGAGCAGCAGGTACAGGCTCTCGGCCGGCCCGGCGTCTACAAGCACGAGCTCGGCGCCCGCGTCAACAAGGTACGCCCCTACCCAGCGCTGCCCCGACACGTAATACGTGCGCGGCGCCACCTGAAACGGCGCAAGCGCCAGCTCCCACGGCCGCCAGACCAACGTATCGACCGGATGCGGCACCTGAGCACCTGTTTTGAAGGTCATCGTTATCTCCTCGTGATTGCTTTGCTTGCGGGTCCGCGCCCCGCGAGACCCCCCCCCCGCATTAGACGTCCTGCCGCTCAGTGCCCTGCCGTCCAGCGAAAGATGAGGACCCAAACGGACGCTTCCCAGCAAGATGCGGACCTGAACGGACGCTTCGGCGCGCGAAAACGTCCGTTTGGGTCCGTACCATAGGCTCGGCGGCGGGCGTCCCAGCCGGCTACCCCGAGGCGGGGTGGAACGGGGCCGTACAGCGGATCTGCAGGTCAGCTGCCCTGACGACAACAGCCCCGCGAGGTCCGGACGTTCTCTCAGCTCCTTAACCTAGAAAGACGCCCGGATCCCGCTGGGCTGATTTTTTTCTCTTGGTCGCCAGCAGCGCGGCCGCCCGGCGCCCTTCGCCGGTGCGCGGACCGACGCGCCCCACGCACCTTGCAGACCGCCCTTGCTGCCGGAAGACAAGCGTGCAGCGAGAAAAACGGCCGAGCAGCACGCAGACTGCTCGGCCGTGTGAAGCCGCCCCTTTGGCTCCAGGCGATATAGGGATGCCGAGCCCGCCTGAAGCGCTAGTTCGTGCCGGGATCCTTGGAGGAGTCGTGGCACACGAAGTGCATGTAGGTGAGGCCGATCACGGCGGCGGTGATGGAGCCGGCGAGAATGGCCGTCTTGGCCGCGAGCATCTCGGACGGGATGTCGGGGAACGCCAGGCCCGCGATCAGGATCGACATGGTGAAGCCGATGCCGCCCAGAATGCCGATGCCGATGATCTGGCGCGCGTTGACGCCGGTGGGCATAGCGGCAAACTTGAGGCGGACAAGGGCAAACGTCATGCCCGCGATGCCGATCGGCTTGCCGAGGACCATGCCAAGGTACACGCCGATGGTCACCGGATCGGCGATAAGCGCGCCGAGGTCGACGCCCACGAGGCGCACCTGCGCGTTTACGAAGGCAAAGATCGGCAGCACGATGAAGTTGACGAACGTGCTGATGGAGTGCTCGAGGCGCTGCATGGGCGGGGTGACGCGATGCATAACGCGCTCGACCTGAACGGCGGTGTGGGTAAAGTCGTGCTGGCCGAGGATATGGGCCTCGTCGTCGTAGGCGTCGGCGAGCTCGGGGAGCTTGTCGCCGACCCAGTCGACGAGCGACGCCGCGTAGATGCTCGAGCGCGCCGGGATGCAGAACGCCACGATCACGCCGGCGAGCGTGGCGTGCACGCCCGACTGGAACAGGCAGAACCACAGAACCAGGCCCACCGCCAGGTAGGGCTTGAGCGAGAAGAACTGCGCGCGGTTGAGCGCCACGAGCACGAGCGTGACGGCGGCCGAGGCGGCGAGCCAAAGCAGACTCGGGCTGTGGCCGTAAAAGAGCGCGATGGCAATGATGGCAAGCAGGTCGTCGGCAATGGCGAGCGTGGAGAAGAACGCGCGGATGGCCGGCGGCACGCGGTCGCCGAGCAGCGCGAGCACGCCGAGCGCGAAGGCGATGTCGGTTGCCATGGGAATGGCCCAGCCGTACACGGCGCCCGCATGGTTGACCACCGCGTAGATGGACGCGGGAACCACGACGCCGCCCACCGCTGCGAGCATGGGCAGCATAGCCTGACGCGGCTGGCGCAGCTCGCCCACGGTCATCTCGTACTTGAGCTCAAGGCCTACGAGCAAGAAGAAGATGGCCATGAGGAAGTCGTTGACGAAGAGCTCGACCGAGAGCGTAAACGACCAGGGGCCGAAGCCGACGGTTACCGGCTGGGCGAGAAACTCGTGGATGGGGTAGTAGGCGTCGGTGTTGGCGCACACGACGGCGGCAACCGCAGCGAGCACCATGACGGCGGCCGCAATGGTGCCGTTGCTCGTAATGCGGTCGAGCGCGCGTTTTTTCTCGAGACGGTGACGCTGGGTGCTGTTGATAAGGTCGGGAGCCTTGGTCATGAAGGCCTCGCTTTCTGCGCTGGGCAGGCCTTCGTTGGGCCCGCTTCCGATAGAATGCGCCGCGCTGCCCAGGCGTCGCCCCGCAGAGACAGACGAGCCGTCCTGCGAGCCTCAAAAAACCGCCGGCGGAGCAAGTCCGCCGGCGGCCGAGTCGTTTGCTTCTCTTGCAGTATGCCCCGATTCGATCACGGGACCTACCTGTTTGCGATCGGTTCCACAGGTTGTTCATGCCTGTGGCGAACCGGTGCCCTCAGGCTACTCGCCAGCGGCGATGAGCGGAGCGGCGACCTGCTTCTTGCGCGAGAGCACGCCGGGCATCCAGACGCCCTCGGGCTTGTTCTCGATGCCGAGGCCCTTGCAGGGAATGGTGTCGTCGCCGCAGATGAGAACCTGGCTGCCCTCCTCGAGGATATCGGTCACGAGCAGGACGAGCGCGTCGCCGCCCTTCTCGGTGCGGTAGGCCTCCATGGCCTCGCGGATGCCGTCGAGCTGCTCGAGCGCAGCGGCGCCGTCGACCGTCTCGTACTGGCCGATGTAGACCTGCTGGCCGCCGATCTCGAAGCACTTGATGTCGCGCGAGACCATCTGCTCGGGCGTGAAGTCGCCGGCACCGCGGCTCTTGAAGACAGCCTTGCCGAACTCCACCGGGTCAACGCCGAGGCGCTCGCCGAGCTCGGCGGCAAAGGTGCGGTCCACGTCGGTGGTGGTGGGGCTCTTGAGCATGACGGTGTCGGTCATCATGGCGGAAAGGAGGCACTCGGCCTGAGCGTCGGACATCTCGACGCCGTATGCCTTGAAGAGGTAGGTCACGATGGTGCAGGTGGAGCCCCAGGGAAGCGCCACGAAGAAGACCGGGTTGGCGGTGGTCACGTCGCCGATGCGGTGATGGTCGACCACGCCCACGATCTCGGCGTTCTCGATGCCGTCGACGGTCTGCGAGGACTCGTTGTGGTCGGTGAGAACAACCTGCTGCTTGGCCTCGCCGTCGGCCGCGGGCTCGATCTTCTCGAGGTACTGGGGCTTGTCAAAGCCGTGCTTCTCGAGCATGAGCTCGGTCTCCTTGGGCATGCCCTGGGAGAGCATGCACGGAACGTACTCGTTGCCGTCGTTCAGCGCGTTCTTGAGCTGCGCGAACATGACCGCCGACATAATGGCGTCGTTGTCGGGGTTCTTGTGGCCAAACACATAGACCTTGCTCATGGATCCTTCTCCTTTGTAAAGCGATCGTACGCCGCGCCAAGCGCGACACATACAGCTTAAGTATACCGCCGCAGGCAACGCTGCGCAGGCAGCCCGTCGGCCTCGGTAAAACAGGCAAGCCTGGGTGCTCTTAGCAGACAGTGTCCCGGCCAGAGCGATCCTGGCGAATAGGGCAGCGATTCTAGTGCCCTCGGCAAGAGAGGGCTTGACCCCAGCGCCCCCAGCGAGCGGGGGCCTCGATCCCGATACCCCCCCAGCAAAATGAGCCTCGATCCCAACGATGCCGCCGGGAAAGAGCTTGATCCTGGCGCAGCCGGCGAAACGAGCCCAGATCCTGTCGCCCCCGGCGAGCGGGGCTACAGCCCACAGCACTCCTCCCGCGAATAGGGTCACAATCCCAACGTCCTTGGCGAAAAGAGCCCCGATCCTAACGTCGCCAGCGAATAGCGCATCGATCCTAGTGTCTTTGGCGAGAAGAACCTCGACCCTAACTTCCTTGGCGAAAAGAGTCCCGATCCTAATGTCAACGGCGAGAAGAGCTCTGATCCTAGCGGACGCCGCCTGGATCGGCACCATTCTCGCCGCGCACACTAGGATCGACGTAATTCTCGCTATGCTCGCTAGGATCGAAGCGATTCTCGCCATGTCTATTAGGATCGGCGTAACTCTCGCTACGCACGTTAGGATCGACGCAGCTTTCGCCAGAGCGGATAGGATGTGACCAGGATCGACGAGGCTTTCGCCAAGGCGGGCAGGATGTGGCTCGGATCGATGTGTTTTTCGCGGGGGGGCTAGGATCGTGCGGAGTTTCGCTGAGCGTCCCCTGGATCGGGCCGCTTCTTGCTGAACCCGGGAGCCGCGAGACCCAAGGGGCCTCATGGGCGCGAGGCGGCGCGCGTTAGGGACCCGCGGCACGCGACCGGGGCCCGTTATGGCGTCGCCGTGCAAGACGACGATCGCGATAGCGTCGTGAGCGCGAGGCGGCTCCTATGCGCGGCGAGCAGCGAGGGCGGAGTGGACGAGGCCGAGAAGAACGCCCACGAGCGCAGGAGCGATCCAGCTCAGGCCAAGGTCGGCAAAGGGAAGAGCATCGAAGGGAAGCCACGCGCCCGGTGCAAAGGCGTCGCGCAGGCTCACGATGACGCTCTCGACGGCGACCACGCCCACGGTCCACTTCCACACGAACGGAACGCGGTCGACGGCGCGCGCCGCCATGCCCATGAGCACGAGCACGATGGCAACCGGGTAGAGCGCGTTTAGGAGCGGCACCGAGAACGCGATGATGGCCGTGAGCCCAAAGTTGGAGACCACGCACGAGAAGATCGCAAAGCCCGCAGCCCAGGCGCGGTACGGCACGCGCGGGAAGGTCTCGGAGAAGAACTGCGAGCAGCTGCTGATGAGGCCGGTGCAGACATTCAGGCACGCGATGAGGAAGATGGCCGCCACAATGACCGTTCCCGCCAAGCCAAAGTGGCCGGTTGCCGCAGCGGTGAGCAGCTGCGCACCATTCTCGGCCCCGGGAACCACCGCACCGGTGACGACGCCCACGTAGCCCAGGCCGCAGTACACGGCGAGCATGAGCACGCCGGCGATAACGCCCGAGCGCGAGATGGCGGCAGCCACAGAAGCGGGGCGCTCAACGCCCATGTCGCGCACGTTCATGGCGATCACGATGCCAAAGCACAGCGCCGCGAGCAGGTCCATGGTCTGGTAGCCGTTGATGAAGCCCTGAACCGCCGGTGCGGAGGTGTAGGGCTCGACGGCGGGCGTGGCCTCGCCGAGCGGCGCCACGAGCGACGACCCCACCACGGCAACGATAAGCACGATGAGCGCCGGTGCCGAGATGCGCCCCAAGATCTTGCTCAGCTTGCCGGGACGCAGCGCCAGAGCAAACGATGCGGCAAAGAACACCACCGAGAAGGCAACCGACGCGCCGAGCACGGGAACGCCCGCGGGCAACAGCGGCACGAGCATCTCGAACGCCGTGGACGAGGTGCGTGGAATGGCCAGGCAGGGCCCGATGGCAAGATACACGAGCACGGCAAAGAGCGACGCGAACCACGGGCTCACGCGCCCGGCGAGCTGCTTGAGGTCGCCGGCCAGCGCCACCGCCACGATGCCGAGGACCGGAAAGCCGATGGCCGTGACCAAGAAGCCCACGAGCGCGGGCAGCGCGTCGGCACCCGCCTGCGCGCCGAGAAGGGGCGGCAGGATGAGGTTGCCCGCGCCGAAGAACATCGAGAAGAGCGTGGCGCCGAGAACGAGCGCCTGGCGCACGGTCAGCTTGCCTGCGGACGCTCCGGACGCGTTGGCCGCTGCGCCCCGGGCTTCGGATCCTTGCGTGTTTGCCTGCGTTGCCATGCGGCAGTCTCCTTAGGTGGTATGCGACAAAAAGCCCGCCGCTCGCAGCCCATGGGTTGAGACTGCAAGCGGCGGGCGGCGTTTACGTATAGTACCCTACCCCTGCCACGAACCGCTGTACTTGACGTACGCGTCTCCGTAATAGGTGAGCGCCTGCGACAGGACCGCCTGCGCATCGGCTTCGGATGTATTCGCGCCGCAGGTCACCACCCAGTAGCCCGCCTGGTTGAGGTTCGTCCAGTCGGCGCTGTAGTACACCGCCGCATTAAAGCCGCGCGAAGCGGCCTCGGACGCGCGGGCGCGGGCGTTTGCCTCGTCGCTGAACGCGCCGATCCACACGCCCCAGAACGGCTGCTTGCCGCTTCCGCTCGCCACCGGCTCTTGCGCGGGAGCGGGCGCGGGCTGCGGCTCGGGGGCGGGCTGCGGGGCGGGAGCCTGCACCTGCGGCGTTGCCTCTACGGCCTGCTCGTCGGCATCGGCGGCATCGTCCTCTTTGGCGGCGTCCGCCAGCACGCGCTCGCGGTTGCTCGTCGACTCGGCCTCGTCCTTCTCGTCAGAGTCGTCCTCGGCGGACTCGACGCGGATCGTGCTCTGCTGGGCGGCTTCCTGCGTGCTGCTCGCACCGCCGGTAAAGGCGAGAAACGCCGCGAACACGCCTGCGCACACGGCTACGGCAACAGCAGCCGAGATAATGGCCACGTGGGCGGTGCTTCTCTGGGGCCGGGGCTGCACGTACCCGGGGTCGGCAGGCTGTGGCGCAGGCGAGAAACTCTGCGCCGGCGCAGGCCCGGGAACGGGTGCTACAGGAGACGGGTCCGACGCGGCCTCGCCGTCTTTGGGACCGACGCCCCCTCCGGAAACAGGGCTCGCATCCAACGGCGCGCCGCACGCGGTGCAAAAGCGCACGTCCTCGGAGTTCTCTGCCCCGCAACGAGAGCACTTCATGGTCGCTCCTCCCCTGCCGTACCCGACGCGCTCGGCGGCGGGCAAAGGCCCGCAATCCGCGCCGTGCGCACGGCGCTCACATCATCGTATGTCTGCCCGTATTCTACCTGAGCAGCCCTCTTTGCACAGCTCGCGAGCGCTGCCCTGACCGCACCGGCCGCGCGACCCTTTAGATGCAGAACCCCGGCACAATGCCGTAGTCCTTGGTGGGAACGTGCGCGTAAAACGGAATGCCGTCAGCACCGGTGTCCATAACGTACTGGTCGTTGTCGGGGTACGGCGAGCGCTGCCACCACGAGATGGGACTGCCGCCCGTGCCGAGCCCCTTGACCAGAATGGGGTTCTCGGCGCTCCACAGCACGTTGGTATCAACGTAGAGCTGATACTTGTCGCCCTCGGCGTTATACACGCGGAGGTTGCCCTCGAGCGACTCGTCGATGTCACCGATGATCTCGTTGTACGAGGGAAGCCACAGCATGTCGGACGTGGCGGTCACCGACCCTGCGCTCGTGGTGGCACCGGTGTTGTTGGTGAGCTTGTTAACGGGCACGATCACGTGCTGCAAGTCGTCGGGAAGGCGCGCTTGAATCTCGGAGTTGAGGTAGCTGCGCATCTCGCTGTCTTCCCAGCCGCCCGCGTTGGTCCAGCTGGAGTTGTACGTGCCCGTGGCAACCGCGTCGGCAAAGATGAACGTAATGCCGGCCTTGCCGCTGCCGTCGGCGCGGTCGTCGTGGCGGAAGCCCGCGACCTGCACGTCGGCGGTCACGCCGTTGGACATCTTCACCGTCTTGGTTTGCGTGCCGTCGAGCGTACCGTCCGAAGCGCACAGGTGGTAGTCCTGCGCGATGGCCTTACCCTCCTCGTCGGTAGCGGCCGCCGCGATAAGCGCCGAGATCTGCGAGAGCTCGTCCCAGGTGTAGTCGTTCACGGTGCTGCGCACGGTAGGGCCCGCGGGCTCGGGGTCGGGCGCGGCATCCACCTCGGATTCCGAGTTGCCCGGAACTTCGTCGACCACGGTGACCTGCGCTGGGCCTTGGGCGGCGTTGAACATGCCGAACCCGCCCGTGAGCGCCGCCGCGATGCCTACGCCGCCGAGAACCACGAGAACCGCCACGACCGGGATCACGATGCGCGCCGCGCCTGTGCGCGCGGCAGCCGGAGCCGCAGGCGCTGAGACAGGGGCGTAGCCGCCGGCCTGCGGAGCATCGTCGCGACCGGGCAGAGGGCCCGCCGGCGTAAAGAGCACGGTGTCGTCGACTGACTTGGGCTGAGGTGAGGCGTACGACCCGCCCGCGTCTTTGGGCGCGTACGGCGCGGACCCTGTGTCGGTCTTGGGCGCCGTAGGCGACGCACCGTCGGCCAACTTGGGCACGCGCACGGTCACGCCGTCGATCACGCGCGGCTCCGTATCGGCAGCCGCAGGCGCCTCCTTCTTCTCGATCTTGGCAACAAAGGCGGCAATGGCCTCCGAGTCCTCGGCTTCGGCCCCTTCGGCCGGCTCGTCCGCAGGAACCGGAATCGCCGATGCCTGATCGCGCTCTATCCGGCATCCGCATGCCGTGCAGAACCGCGCGTCATCGGGAATCTCGGCATTGCATTCCGGGCATCTCATCGGGGCCTCCCGCCATCCGAACAGACCTTCTCGCTCTGAGCCGCAGCGCGCGGCGTGCTGTATGTGCTGTATATCTGCCCCTCATAGTAACAGTTTACGAAGCGCGGCCCGCCGCCGGTACAAAAAAGAGCCGTCGCCCCTAAGGGACGACGGCTCGGCAACGCACCGATTCCGAAGGGTCTTAGACGGTCTTCTCCGGATAGTGGCAGGTAACCGTGTGGCGCTCGCCCACGGTGTGGGGCTTGGGCGTCTCGGTCTTGCACTTCTCGGTAGCCAGCGGGCAGCGCGTGTGGAACGGGCAGCCGGCCGGGATGTTGGTGGGGCTCGGAAGGTCGCCCTGGAGCAGGATGTGCTCCTTCTTGACGTCGGGGTCGGGAACCGGGACGGCGGAGAGCAGCGCCTGCGTGTACGGGTGGCTCGGATGGCCGTAGAGCTCCTCGTTGGGGGCGATCTCGACGATGTGGCCGAGGTACATAACGGCCACCACGTCGGAGATCATCTCGACGACGGCGAGGTCGTGCGAGATGAACAGGTACGTGAGGTCGTACTCCTCCTGCAGGTCGCGCAGGAGGTTCAGGACCTGGGCCTGAATGGACACGTCGAGCGCCGAGACGGGCTCGTCGGCGATGATGAGCTTGGGGTTGACCGACAGCGCGCGGGCGATGCCGATGCGCTGGCGCTGGCCGCCCGAGAACTCGTGCGGGTAGCGCTCGCCGTGGGTCGGCGAGAGACCGACGACGCCGAGCAGCTCTTGGGCGCGCTTGAGGCGCTCGCCTGCGGAGAGGTTGGTGTGCACGAGCAGCGGCTCGGCGATGATGTCCTGAACCTTCATGCGCGGGTTGAGCGACCCGTACGGATCCTGGAACACCATCTGCATCTTGGCGCGCAGCGGACGGAACTCCTTGGCCGGGAGCTTTGAGATCTCCTGGCCGTCGAAGTAGACCTCGCCCTCGTTGGGGTCGATCAGGCGGTTGATGAGGCGGCTCGTAGTGGACTTGCCGCAACCCGACTCGCCCACGATCGAGAAGGTCTCGCCGGGCATGACGTCAAAGCTGACGTCGTTGACGGCGTGCACGAACTTGTTGGCACGGCCGAAGAAGCTCTTTCCCACCGGGAAGCGCTTGGAAACGTGCCTGACGGAAAGCAAGGGCTCGCTCTTGACGTTACTCATGCGCCAGCATCTCCTCTCGTTCCTTCTCGCTGAAGAGGCAGCTGCACGTATGGTCGTCGGCGATCTTCACGAGCGCCGGATCGGTGGCGCGGCACTCCTCCTGAGCGTACTTGCAGCGCGGGGCAAAACGGCAGCCGTCGGGCATGGCCGCGAGGTCGGGCACGCTGCCCGGAATGGAGGGCAGACGGTGCACGCGGCGGCCCAGGCGCGGGACCGATGCGATAAGGCCCTGGGTATAGGGGTGCTGCGGGTGCTTGAACAGCTCGTCGACCGGAGCCTCCTCGACCACGTGGCCCGCGTACATGACGATGACGCGGCTGCAGATCTCGGCCACGACGCCGAGGTCGTGAGTGATGAGCAGGATGCCGGTGTTGCGCTCGCGGCGGATCTGCTCCATGAGCGCGAGGATCTGCGCTTGGATGGTCACGTCGAGGGCGGTGGTGGGCTCGTCGGCGATGAGGAGCTTGGGCTCGCAGCTCATGGCCATAGCGATCATGACGCGCTGGCACATGCCGCCTGAAAGCTCGTGCGGGTAGTTCTTGAGCGTCATCTCGGGCTCGGGGATGCCGACCGACTTGAGCATGGCCACGGAGCGCTTGTGCACCTCGTCCTTGCTGAGGTCGGTGTGGAGCGTGATGGCCTCGGCGAGCTGGTCGCCGATGCGCATGATCGGGTCAAGAGCGCTCATGGGCTCCTGGAAGATCATCGAGACGTCGTTGCCGCGCATGGACTGCATCTCTTTGTCGGAGAGGTCGAGCACGTGCTTGCCGCCGAGGACGATGTCGCCCGAGATACGGGTGGTGTCCTTGGAGTGCAGGCGCATGACCGACAGCGAGGTAACCGACTTGCCGCAGCCCGACTCGCCTACGAGTCCGACGATCTCGCCGGCGCGGACCTGGAACGAAACGCCGCTCACCGCGGTGATCCAGTCCTTCTTGCCGCGCTTGAATTGGGTTGTGAGGTCCTTGACCTCCAACAGAGTCTCTGCCATAAGGACCTCCGCTTAGTTCAACTTGGGATCGAGCGTGTCGCGCAGGCCGTCGCCGAAGAGGTTGAACGCGAGCACAGTGAGGAAGATCACCAGACCGGGGAACAGGACGAGGTGCGGGGCGATCGCCAGGTAGTTGCGGCCCTGGGAGAGGATCGCGCCCCACTCGGCCTGGGTAACGCTCGCGCCGAAACCGAGGAACGAAAGGCTCGAGGCCGACAGGATGGCGCCGCCGACGTTCATCGTGAAGTTAACGATGAGCGCCTGCATGGTGCCGGGGAAAATGTGGACGAACATGGTGCGCATGGGCTTGCAGCCGATGGACTGCGCAACCTCGACGTACAGCTCGCCGCGCACCTCGAGCACCGCGCCGCGGATGATACGCGCGAACGACGGCACGGTGAAGACCGCGACGCCGATCATGATGTTGGTGATGCCGGGGCCGATGATGGCCACGATCGCGATAGCGAGCAGGATGCCCGGGAACGCGAACATGACGTCGCAGACGCGCATGATGAACGAGTCGACGAGACCGCCGAAGAAGCCGGCGATGAGGCCGAGCACGACGCCGACCGCCGTGCCGAGGACCGAAGCCGTAAGGGCCGTGCCGAGCGAGAGCTGGGTGCCGGCGACGATACGGCTAAAGACGTCGCGGCCGAACTCGTCGGTGCCCCAGATGTGCTTGGCGCTCGGGCCCGCGAGAATCGCGCCGTAGTCGTACTCGTTGGGGTCGTACGGAGTGATGTGCGGCCCGATGACGGCGATGATCAGAATGAAAATGATGAACAGAAGTCCGATGACCGCGGTCTTGCGGCGCAGGAACTTCTTAACGAACTGCTTGACGGGGCTCTGCGCCTTCGGCAGCTCCTCGCCCGAAACCGCGGCAGCGGCCTGTTTGGTATCAGCCATGGTCGCCTCCTTCTACTCGTACCTGACGCGCGGGTTAATGACGCCGTACAGGACGTCGGCCAAAAGGTTGATCACCATGTACTCAAGCGAGAAGAACAGGATGAGCGCCTGAACGACCTCGTAGTCGCGGTAGCCGATGGAGTCGACGAGCAGACGGCCCATACCCGGGATCGAGAACACCGTCTCAACGACGACGGAGCCGGCGATGAGCGCGCCGATCTGGAGCGCGGTGACCGTGATGACGTCGATTGAGGAGTTCTTGAACGCGTGGCGCATGATGACCTTGGACTCGGGCAGACCCTTGGCGCGCGACGTGCGGATGTAGTCCTTGCCGAGGTTCTCGATCATCGAGGAGCGCGTGACGCGGGCGAGGATGGACATGATGCCCGCGCCCATGGCGAGCGACGGCAGGATGTAGCCCTGCCAGGTCTCGACGCCACCGGTGGGGAAGATGCCCATGTTGACCGAGAAGATCTGCATGAGCTGGAGGCCGAGCCAGAAGTTCGGCAGCGAGATGCCGGCGATGGCGATGACCATGCCGATGAGGTCGAGCGCCTTGCCGCGGTTGATAGCTGCCACGACGCCGATGATGATGCCGAGAAGCGCCGACCAGGTGATGGAGCAAATGGTCAGGTAGATGGTGATGGGCAGACGCGGGGTGAGCAGCTCGATCACCGTGGTGTTGTTGGTGTAGGACACGCCCATGTCGCCGGTCAAGAAGCCGCCGACCCACTCGACGTACTGCGTGACGAGCGGCTTGGTGAGGCCGAGCTCCTCGCGGATGGCCTGAACCTCGCCGATGGTAGCGTCGGCGCCGGCGATCTGACGTGCAGGGTCACCGGGGATCAGGTGAATGAACATGAAGATGACGACCGAGATCACGAACAGCAGCGGGATCATGCTCAAGATACGCTTGACGACGTATTTCCCCATGCAATTCCCTCCCTTGCGAGTAATACAGCCGCCAGCCCGCGCAAATCCTGCGGGGCTGGCGGCGTTCTGCGTACGATGCGGGACCGTGCTCTGACGGCCTTTAGGCAAAAGCGAACGTTAGACGTTCAGCTTGGCCTGCGTGACGTCGTAACCAGCCGAGACGACCCTCGCGCCGGAGAGGTAGGCCTTGTACGCGTAGAGGGAGTTGTCGGAAGCGAGGTACAGCCACGGGCACTCGGGCCAGACGATGTCCTGGCACTTGCCGTAGTGCTCGTTCTGCTCGTCCTCGGTCGGGGCGGCGTTGCCGGCCTCGAGCTCGGCGTCGAACTCGTCGTTGCGCCAGAAGGCGGTGTTGTAACCGGTCGGCGGGACCATGGCGCTCGAGAGCAGCGAGCGCATGAAGCCGTCGGCGTCGGACTGCGACCAGTTGACGTACCACATCTGGAGCTCGGTCTCGTCCTCGGGCATAGCGGCGATCTCGGCGTTGGTGGCAGCCTCGTTGGGCTGGACGTCAACGGTGATGCCGACCTTCTCGAGCTGCTGCATGACGAAGGTCATGCCCTTGGTCTCCTGAGTGGAGTTGTCGCCGATGATGGAGACGGTGAAGCCGTCGGCGTAACCGGCCTCCTCGAGCAGGCTCTTGGCCTTCTCGAGGTCGTACTCGTAAGGAGTCTGGGCCTTGTAGCCGGGCACGAGCTCGGGCAGGACCGAGGTGGCAGGCGTAGCGGCGCCGGAGTACAGAACCTTGCAGTAGGAGTCCTGGTCGATGGCGTAGTTCATGGCCTGACGCACGCGGACGTCGGACAGCGGCTCAACGTTGGTGTTGAGGGTGACGTAGCGCATGGTGGTGGACTCGACCGAGATCAGGTTGATGTCGCCGGCGGAGCGGATGGTAGCGACCTGGTCGGATGGGGTCGGGTAGGAAACCGTGGCCTCGCCGGTCTGCAGCATGGCGATACGGGAACCAGCCTCGGGGACCTGACGGAAGGTGACCTTCTCGATGGCCGGAGCGTCGCCCCAGTAGTCCTCGTTGCGCACAAGCGAGGTGTGGTCGCCCTGAGCGTGCTCCTCGAGGACGTACGGGCCGGAGCCAGCGGACTCGCGGGAGAAGTCGAAGTCGGGGTCGGTAATGGCCTTGGGGCTCACCAGGTAGAACTGCGTGCAGGAGTTCAGGAAGGGAGCGTAGGGCGTGGGCAGGTGGAACTTAACCGTGTACTCGTCGACGGCCTCGCAGGAGTCGACGCGCGTCTCCTCGGTGTTCTCGTCGATGGTCTCGATGAACATACGACGACGACGCCAGTTGTTGTCGGGGTCGATGGCAGCCTGGTAGTTGGTCACCACGGCGTCGGCGTTGAGCGGCTCGCCGTCGGTGAAGGTGATGCCCTCGTGCAGGTGGAACGTGTAGGTGCAAGCGTCGTCGGAGACTTCCCAAGTGTCAGCGGCCTTGGCCTGGGTCTCGTAGTTCTCGTCGAGGTAGACCAGGGTGTCGTACATGTAGTAGTCGACCCAGCCGGAGTTGCCGTCCGACCAGTCCATGGGATGGAGCTCCTGGATCTCGCCCTCGAGCGCGATGACGCACTCGTTGGCCGGCGCCTTGCCGTCGGTCTTCTCAGCGCGGACGACGAAGCCCTCCTCGTCGGCCTCGATGAGCTCGACGTTGGACTCGCCGGAGCCGGTCGAGGTGCTGCCAGCGGTGTCGCCACCGCCGCCGCAACCCGCAAGACCGAGGGCGGCAACGCCAGCCGCGGCAGCGCCGCCGGCGACGAAGCCCCTGCGCGAGACGTTCAGCTCGGGCGTCTTCTTCTCGTTGACCATCTTGTTCCTTTCTCCCCTGCTCGGCGCTTCTCGCCCCCGGGCGCACCCGGTACCACAAGCGCCTTGCCTCGGATACGTGGCTTCTCGCTGCCCTAAAGGGAATATGCGATGTGCCTCTTATTGGAAGGCTACGTTCGCGGCACTTCCGTGTACGAGCGTAGCTTGTACCCACTATGCCCGCCTTGAGGCGGTAAGGCGGCGACCAGCTGAAACGCAGTTTTAACTAAGACGCAACCTTTATGCATTTGTCGAAACTATACCATGCCCCTCATGCATGGGGCATAATGATTGCCCGCCGCGCACGACGGAAGGTCCGTTTGGGCGGGCAAACGTTAACATTCGGTAAAGAGGGAGCTTTATGTATCATTTTGACCGCGCGCAGTACGACGAGCGCATGCAATGGTTCCTGCACGACCGCTTTGGCATGTTTATTCACTTCGGGCTGTACTCCATTCCCGCGCGCGGCGAGTGGCTCCGCAGCACCGAGGAGATGCCCGAAGAGCAGTACCTGCCCTTCTTCGACGAGTTCAACCCCACGGGCTTCGACGCCCGCGACTGGGCGCGCCGCGCCAAGCAGGCAGGCGTGCGCTACGCCGTGCTCACCGCCAAGCACCACGACGGCTTCTGCCTCTACGACACCGCCACGACCGACTTCAAGTCGACCAACACGCCCTTCGGGCGCGACATCGTGGCGGAGTACCTCGAGGCGTTCCGCGCCGAGGGCATTCGCGTGGGCCTGTACTACTCCCTCATCGACTGGCACCATCCCGACTTCCCGCAGTACGGCGACCGCCAGGCGCCGCTGCGCCACGACCCCGTTGCCGGCTGCAACGACGATCGCGTGTTTGACCGCTACCTCGACTACATGCACGCCCAGGTGCGCGAGCTCTGCGAGAACTACGGCAAGATCGACCTCATGTGGTTCGACTTCTCCTACGACGACATGCGCGGCGAGAAGTGGCGCGCCACGGAGCTCGTCGACATGGTGCGCACGCTGCAGCCCGGCATCGTGATCAACAACCGCATCGAGGTGAGCGGCGAGGGCTTCGGCTCGCTCGCCGCCTGCGACCCCACCCCGTACCACGGCGACTTTGTGACGCCCGAGAAGATCGTGCCGCCGCGCGGCCTCTTTGACGCAGAGGGCCGCCGCCTTGCTTGGGAGTCCTGCGTCACCATGAACGACAACTGGGGCTACTGCGCGACCGACCTCAACTACAAGCCCGCGCCGCTCATCGTCCACAAGCTCGTGGAGTGCGTGAGCAAGGGCGGCAACATGATCCTGAACGTCGGCCCCGACGGCCGCGGCCGCTTCCCCGAGCAGTCGTGCGCCATTCTCGAGGAGATCGGCCGCTGGATGCAGCTCAACGGCGAGAGCATCTGCGGTTGCGGGCCCGTGGAGGGCGGCCCCATTGACCCCGAGAAGCCCGACTACGGCCGCATCACCCGCAGCGGCAACACGTACTACTTCCACCTGTACGAGGGCTCCATCGGCCCGGTGCCGCTGCTCGGCGTGCCCAAGGACCGCATCCGCTCGATCCGCCGCGTGGCAGACGGCACCGAGGTGCTTCTCTCCAACGACTGGACGCACAGCGACTACCCCGACATCGCGTTTGCCAACCTGGGCCCGTCGCCGGTGCTCCCCGATCCGGTGGACACCGTTATCGCCGTGACCGTGGACTAACGGCCGAAGCAGCCAAGCGCCGCTTGCAACCCGCCAAAAGAGGGCCCGCCGCAGCTTGTTACCGGCTGCGGCGGGCTTTTGCTCTGCACGCGCTTCAGCCGGCTAAAGCGCAGGTCGCAGCCGCAAACGGAAGCGGTTTGTGTAATCGCGAGGGAGGGGGCGAACCTCGCGTCAGAGCGCCCCAAAGACGTATAAGCTCGCACCGACATATCCATCCACGAACGCCAAGGAGGCAGATCGTGCCGTCTTGTTTCTCTGATTCGTTCGCCGACTACACCCGCGAGCGCCTTGCCGCGCGCAAGGAGCTGCTCGCGCCTCTCGCCGAGGAGATCGAGCGCACCTGCGCCGAGCTCGCCGACGACGAGGCCCTGCTCGTACGCCACTGGTACGCGACGCTTCCCGTAAACGACGTGTTTGACACGCCCGGGAAGATCTTCGCCTCGTTTGCCTGCCACGCGCTCATGCTGCGCCGCGAGGTCGAGCGCTGCGCCGCGCTGCCGGAGGACGTGTTCGTGCACTTCGTGGCGTGTCCGCGCGTGAACAACGAGGCGCTGACCGACTGCCGCCCGGTGTTCTGGAACGAGCTCGCCGAGCGCTGCCAGAACCTGAGCGTGCGCGACGCCGTGCTCGAGGCCAACTACTGGTGCGCCGAGAAGGCCACCTACCAGGCATCCGACGGCCGCACCCTGGGCCCCCTCGGTGTGCTCGCCTCGGGCGACGGCCGCTGCGGCGAGGAGTCGACCTTCTTGGTAACGGCGCTGCGCTCCATCGGCATCGCCGCGCGCCAGATCTACACGCCCTGG
>CALUOB010000009.1 GCA_944322175.1 uncultured Coriobacteriaceae bacterium | reverse complement strand
AGGGGCTCGCCGATGGAGCCGGGCTCCTTGGTGCGGTCCAGGACGGCGATCTTCTTGACGGTCGCGGGCAGCGCGGCAACGAAGTCCTCGACGGACCACGGACGGTACAGGCGGACCTTCACGAGGCCGACCTTCTCGCCCTTGGCGGTCAGGTAGTCGATGACCTCCTCGAGGGTGTCGCAGAAGGAGCCCATGCAGACGACCACGCGGTCGGCGTCAGCGGCGCCGTAGTAGTCGAACAGGTGGTAGTTGGTGCCGAGCTTCTCGTTGACCTGGTTCATGTAGTCCTCAACGACCGCAGGCAGGTCGTTGTAGGCGGTGTTGCAGGCCTCGCGGTGCTGGAAGAAGACGTCGCCGTCCTCGTGGGTGCCGCGGTTGTGCGGATGCTCCGGGTTGAGGGCGTGATCGCGGAACGCCTGGACAGCGTCCATGTCGCACATGTCGGCGAGATCGTTGTAGTCCCAGACGGCGACCTTCTGGATCTCGTGCGAGGTGCGGAAGCCGTCGAAGAAGTTCAGGAACGGCACCTTGCCCTTGATGGCGGCGAGGTGAGCCACCGCGGAGAGGTCCATGACCTCCTGGACGTTGGTCTCGGCCAGCATCGCAAAACCGGTCTGGCGGCAGGCCATAACGTCGGAGTGATCACCGAAGATGTTCAGCGCGTGGGAGGCGACCGTACGGGCGCTCACGTGGAACACGCCCGGCAGGTGCTCGCCGGCGATCTTGTACATGTTCGGGATCATGAGCAGCAGGCCCTGGGAGGCCGTGTAGGTGGTGGTCAGTGCGCCCGCAACCAGCGAGCCGTGGACGGTGCCCGCGGCGCCAGCCTCGGACTCCATCTCGATGACCTTCACCGGGGTGCCGAAGATGTTCTTCTTCCCCTGAGCTGCCCACTGGTCGACATGGTCGGCCATGGGGCTGGACGGCGTAATGGGGTAGATACCCGCAACCTCAGTGAACGCGTACGATACGTACGCGGCCGCCTCGTTGCCGTCCATGGACTTGAACTTGCGTGCCATATCTCTCCTCTCTTGAGGTATCAAACCGCCCGGCGGCGATGTCACCAGGCGGCCAACCTACCAGAATGCCACGACGCCCGCCTGCACCGGCTGCGTCTGAAGCACGTGGGAGATGGTACCCAGCGCTGCGCAACGGCAACGCGGGAACGCCGTCTCCTGCGCTCTTCAAGCGCTATCGGCACACGCGAACACCATCATTGTACGACTGCGCACGCACAAGGGAGCCGAAAAAACGAGCTAATCGGCCGCAGGTAGGATGTTTTTGAGTATAAGAGATAAAAGAGCAGGTCACAGGCTGTGTGAACCTTGGTACGGAAGCCTGTTTAGGCACCGTTTGCCGCCCTTGGCAAGCAGTGTTTTAAGCCTTTGGCAACACGCGCACGGCTTGGAACCGATCACAGCGCACGGCGCGCCTCGATGGCGCGGCCGAGCGTCAGCTCGTCGGCGTATTCCAGGTCGCCGCCCACCGGAAGACCGCTCGCCAAGCGCGTGACGCTCACGCCGAGCGGCTTGATGGTGCGAGCGAGATAGCTCGCCGTGGTCTCGCCCTCGATGTTGGGGTTCGTGGCGATGATGACCTCGGTCACCGGCTCCGAGCCCAAGCGGGCGAGAAGCTCGCGGATATGCAGCTGGTCGGGCCCGATCTTGTCCATGGGCGAGATCACGCCGCCGAGGACGTGGTAGAGACCATGGTAGGTGCCCGTGCGCTCGATGGCGCTCACGTCGCGCGGCTCCGAGACCACGCAGATAGTAGCGACGTCGCGCGCCGGATCCGAACAGATGGAGCACTCGTCGGCCGTAGCGTAGTTGAAGCACCGACGGCAAAAATGCACCTGCGCCTTGACGTCGAGAATGGCCTCGGCCAAGCGGCGGGACTCCTCGGCGTCGGCTTCGAGCAGGTAATAGGCAATGCGCTGGGCCGACTTGGGGCCGATGCCCGGAAGTCGTCCCAGCTCGTCGAGGAGCCTCTGCAGATTGCGGTCGGTGCTCATGGATGCAGCCTTGCGGAGCGGTCTTTTAGAACATGCCCGGCATACCGGGGATGTTGAGGCCCGAGGTCACGGCGCTCATCTGCTGGTTGGCAGCCTCGTTGACACCGCGCAGAGCCTCGTTCACCGCGGCGAGGAGCATGTCCTGCAGCATGTCGACGTCCTCGGGGTCAACGGCCTCGGGGTCGATGGTGAGGGAGGTGAGCTGCATGTCGCCGTTTGCGGTGACCTTGACCATGCCGCCGCCGGCGCTCGCATCGACCGAGACCTCCTTCAGGCTCTCCTGAGCAGCTGCGAGCTGCTCCTGCATCTTGCGGGCCTGCTTCATCATCTGAGCCATGTTCATACCCATGGGGTCAGCCTTTCTCGCATGCGCCCTGTGGGCGCGGTCTTTTGCGTCTGAGCGCTCTTCATGATACCCGAAGGGGCGCTTTGGGACCTAGCCGTTTGCCGGCCCCTTGGGCTCCTCGCCCTCGTGGAGAACCACGTCGCCGCCCCATACGTTGCCGAGCACCGCGGCGATCTCGCTGGCATCCGCCGGCGTCGATTCGGTCGGCGTGAACGCCGCAAAGGGGTTGGCGGCGGTGATGTCGGGTCGGGCGTGCTCGACAGGCTCCGCGGGCGCAGAAGGCGCAGGCGCGGAGGCGGGGGCCGGAGCTGCGCTCGGCGCCGCGGCCTTCTCCCACGGTCGTGGGGCGGGGGCTTCGGGCGCGGCCTGCGCGGTGCTCTGCGCGGAAGCCCCAGCGGAAGCCGCTGGCGCCTCCCACGGCAAGTCGTACGCGGGAGCGGGCGCAGACGACGAAGAGGGGACCGTCGGAGCAACACCGGCACCGGGATTGCCCGGGGCGTTCCAAGGCAGCCCGCCCGCGGTGCGGGGCGCGGGTGCCGCAGGAGCGGGGGCGGGCGCTGCGGGTGCGTCCTCGCCCGTGAGCGCTGCGATTTCGGCGTCGTCGTAGGGAACCGCGTCGTCTTCCCACACGCTACCAGGGCCGTCGTCGCTTGGAGCGGCGGGCATGGGCGTAGGCGCCGAGCTCTGGTCGGCCTCAGGTGCCGCCTGCGCGCTCGCTGGAGCCGCGCCTACCTGTGCGGAAGGCGCTTCTGGGGCACTCGGAACCGGCTGTTCCGCCGAGGCGCCATGCTCGGGGGCGGCAGCATCCGCATGCGTCGTCCCGGCCCGCCTAGATTCCGGCGCTGCCTGCGCGTGCTTCGCAGCCTCGGACGGCTTTTCGGGCGTTGCGGCGGGTGTTTCTCGGTTCTCGGTGTTACCGGTAAAACCGGGAACGTCAATCTGAGGAACAGGTTTGGGAGCCGCGGGCCGTGCCGCGGCGGGCTCAGCCTTACCCATGGTGTACTCGAGCACGCGCGGACCAAAGACCTGCGCCACGATGGGCGGGATCAGCGCCTGCGAGTCGGCGCGGCCGAGCATCTTGATGGCGAAGTTGGAGCCAGCGGGGAACCCGATAACGAGCCTCTCGCCGTCATCCGAGAGGGCGCGAGCGCTCTGGAGCAACGCGCCGCGCGACGGCTGGGCAGCCACGATGGCCTTTACCGCCTGCTTCCACTTGCGCTGGAGCGCGCCCTGATCCGCTGCCACGGGCGCGGGTTCGGGCTGCGCGCTCTCGGTGTGCGAGGGCTCAGGCGCTGCGGGCTCGGGTGCGGGCGCAGCAGGCTCGGACGACGGAGCAGCAGGCTCAGGCGCGCGCTCGGCAGGCTCGGGAGACGCGGGCTTTTCCTCGGCAGGTTCCCGGTACTGCTCGGCGGCGCTGGACATGGTCGGAGTGGGCGCGGCAGGTTTGGCAGGCTCCGCAGCAGGTGCGTTCGCCTGCGGGCGCGCCCACGGCACGCCTGCTTGAGCGGAACGCGCGGGCTTGGCATCGGAAGACAAACGCGGGGACGCCGGCGCCGAGGCGGCCGACGGAGCAGCCGCACCTTCGTGCGCCGTTGCGCGCTGAACCGGGAACGTACCCGCCGCGAGCTGGTGCTCGAGCTTGCTGACGCGCTCGGCCAACGCCTCGAGCGTAAGGTCGGACTCAGGACGCGCAAGGCGCGTGCAGGCTACCTCGAGCACCAAGCGCGGATCGGACGCCGTACGCATCTCGATTGCCGCATCGTCGAGCACCATGAGCACGCGGCTCAGGCGGTCCGCGCCCTCAAACAGCTCCGCCTCGCGCGCAAGGGCATCGAGCTCCTCGGGCGTGCCGTTCTCAAACAGCTCGGGAACCGCGCCCGCTACGCGCACCATGTACACGTCGCGTATGTGCGCAACCAGGTCGCGCGTCAGCTCGAGAAGATCGTTGCCCTCTTCGACCTGGGAGCTGATCTGACGGAAGAGCGCCACCACGTCGCGGCGGGCAACGGCTGCGGCAAACTCGGCCAGTACCGAGCTCGCTACCTCGCCGAGCAGCGACTGCGCGTCGGACAGGCGCACGGAGCCGTTCCCGAAGACGCTGAGCTGCTCGAGGGTCGAAAGCGCGTCGCGCATGCCGCCGCGCGCGTGCTTGGCCACGAGCGCGAGCGCCTCGGGCTCGGTGGCGAACCCTTCGGATTCGCACACGTACGCGAGCCTGCGCTCGATGTCCTCCATGCCGATGCGATGGAAGTCAAAGCGCTGGCAGCGGCTCAGAATGGTCTCGGGAACCTTCTGCGGATCGGTTGTGGCAAGAACGAAGACCACGTGCTCCGGGGGCTCCTCGAGCGTCTTGAGCAGCGCGTTGAACGCCGCCGTGGTGAGCATGTGGACCTCGTCGATGATATAGATCTTGTAGCCGCCGCGAACCGGCGCGAAGCTCACCGAGTTGATGATCTCCTCGCGCACGTTGTCGACGCCGGTGCGCGACGCCGCGTCGAGCTCGAAGACGTCGGGGTGCGCGCCCTGCGCGATCTCAACGCACTCGGCACAGGTGCCGCACGGCATATGGTCATGCGGGTGCGCGCACAAGAGGCTCTTGGCCAGAATGCGCGCCATGGTGGTCTTGCCGGTGCCGCGCGGGCCGCAGAACAGGTACGCGTGCGACAGACGGCCCTCGGCAACCGCGTTCTTGAGCGTCGAGACGATATGCTGTTGGCCCACCACGTCGTCAAACGTCTGCGGGCGGTACTTTCGGTACAGGGACTCCATGCGTCCTCCTACAAGCCGCGTTCCCGGAGGCGGTTCATGATCTCTTTGAGCGTGATCCGCGCGGCAAAGAGCTGGCGGTACGTTGCCGTCTTCACCTTGTTGGCGCGGGAGAGCTCGTCCATCTGCTGCTGGGTGCGCTCGTACTCGGCGCGCACGTCGGCTGCAAACGCCTCGTATGCCGCCAAGCGCTCGGAGTCGGTCATGGTTCCTCCTCGGGTATACTGGTTGCTCTATGATACCGTGCCGCGCGGCGCTGGAACCGGCGGCCAAGAGGATCGGAGAAGCCATGTCCCAGGACGAGGCGCGTTATACCCCAGAACCGCATGAAGCCGCCGTTGATGCCGCCTCGACCATTCCCGACGACATTCTCTTCCTCAACGAATACGAGTACACCAACGACCTCGTAGCCGACTTCGCGCGCATCGAAACCGAGGGGCGCAGGCAGGTGCTGCTCGTATCCGCGGTTGTGTTTCTCGGCATTGCCGTTGTGTCGCTCTTCACGTCGCACGCCACGAGCTGGGTCGCGCTTTTTGCCGGACTGGCGGGCGTCTTTTTGCTCTGGTATCGCGCGAACCTGCGCTACATCCTGTCGCGCCACTACGTAGACGCCGTCGAGAAGAACCAAGGCGCGCTCAACGGCCGCTACCGCCGCGTAGCCGTAAACGACGGCGGCCTTATGGTCTTTGGCGCCGACGGCCGCTCGCAGTACTTTCCGTTTGAGAAGCTCCGCTCGGTGGGGCGCAACGACCGCATCTTTGTGGCCGTTTTTGACGATGCCGGCGTAACGGTGCCCCAGGACAGCTTCATCAAGGGAACCGCCGAGGAGTTTGCCCGCTTTTTGGACGAAAAGAAGCACGCGCGCCGCTAAACAGGTCGTCCGGGCAGCCAGCCGTGATCCATGCCGCTGCCAGAGGGCATGCGCGCACGAAAAAAACGCCGCGGGTACGTTTGAGGGATCCGGGTGCCCGGAAGAGGCTCCTTATGGCTGCTTCCTCCCGGACCTGACCAGGTTCGGAACATACCGTCACCCGAACCCCTCAAGCGCGCCTGCGGCGTCTGGTTGTTTATCCTAGCGTGTTTTGCGACACACGTCGAGTGCGCAGAGCAACTCCACGAGATTCCGCCGCACGTCCCCTCCATGTCAGCGGAGACGCGCGGATGCCGATCCCGCCTAGCTCTTGGGACGCGCGGCCTCGTTCACCGGCATCTCGACTGTGTTGAACAGACGGTCGATCAGCAGCTCGACGCCCTTGCCGCTGTTGCCGATAAGGCCAGCGGCGATGTAGTGCACGATGCACGCCACGGCAAGTACCGGACCGAGAATGAGCTTGCAGAGGCACTCGTACAAGAAGCACTGCGGGTAGGTGCGCGCCTCGCCGCTGCGGTTGACCACGGTTACGCGCAGAAGCGCCGCGCCCACGGTCTGGTTGCCCCAGCTCGTAACCGGGTAAAGCACGGTGAGCACGATCACGGCGGTTACGGCGAGGGCGACCATAAGGATGGCCTGGCTCTGCGACCCGCCGTTTTGGTACTGATGCCAGGCACTCAGACCGAAGACAAACGCCAAGCCCATGCCGAGCAGGTAGTCGACCGCCCACGCGGCAAGCTTCCGCAGCGTAAAGCCCAGGTCCGTCGGGGCAGGGTGCGTCTTGAGGTAGTGCTGCACGCTTGCGATGTACTTCTGGAGCTCCGCCGCGCGCTTCTCGTCGTCGGTGCGGGGCTTCTGCTTGCGCTTGGGCTGCCCGGAGTTGGCCTCTTTTGCCGCCGCGCTCTGGCGGCTGTGGTCGCGCTTCTTCTTTGCCATGGATAATCCCTTCATGCGCTCGGGCGGCGCCGTCTCCCGCACGGTCTGCCGAGTCCGGAGCGCATCGTGTGCTGCCGTGTCGATACCCTATAGTACCTATGGTCTGAAGACCATGGTCCCGAGACCAAAGCGGCGCTTCGGTCGAAGGCGGTGGCGATGATGTCGCGCTTCTCGCCAGCCGCTCGGTCTTGCCGGGCCTTCTAGGACGAGGCGTCGCCTGCTAAGGCAGGCGCACCTCGCGCGTGGCAACCCGGGTGAGCAGGGCCGGGGAGTGCGACACCACGACCAAGCCCATGGCGCGCTTGTCTGCGATGCCCATGAGCGCGCGCCAGATCTCTGCCTGCGTCACTGCGTCGAGCATGGCGGTTGACTCGTCGGCCACCAGGTAGCGCGGGCGGGCAAGCAGGGCGCGCACCATGGCGAGGCGCATAAGCTCGCCGCCCGAAAGCTCGTGCGGCAGACGCGTGAGCCATGCCGTGCGCACCCCAAAGAGCTCATAGAGCGCCGAAGCCTCGTCCGTCTCGACCGGACCTGCCTCGGCGAGGCTTTTTGAGAGGCGCATAAGCGGGTCGAACGCCTGCTCAGGATGCTGGGCGAGCAGCTGCACCGGACGCGGGCCGCGCGCGTGCCTGCGCGCCCTGCGGTCAGGCGGCGCCACGGGCACGCCGTCCGCAGCAACCGAGCCGCGCCTAGGCTCAAGGTGCCCGGCGAGGATACGGCAAAGCGTGGTTTTGCCTCTGCCCGAAGGCGCCACGAGCGCAACGCGCTCCTGCGGGCCGACCTCTAACGACAGCCCTCGGTACAGGTCGTCACCGCCGGGGTAGGCGTACGAGATGTTCTCGGCAACAAGGCTCACAACATGCTCCCTACGGTTTCGGCAAGCTGCTCGGCGCTCTTTGCGGGCACGTCAAAGCCGTGCTCGGGCATGGCATGCCAAAGCGCGCGGCTAAACGGATGCTCGAGAAGCTCGGGACGGGCGAAGTTCTCCACGGCGGTCTCCTCCACCACGGTTCCGTCGCGAAACACGGCAACCCGGTCGGCAATGCGCAATGCAAGCTCCAAGTCATGGGTGATGAGCAGCACGCCGCCGCCCCGGTTGGCAAACGACCGGAGGTCGCCGAGCGCCTGCACGGCAAGGTCGAGGTCCAAGCCCGGCGTGGGCTCGTCGGCCATGATGAGGCGGGGATCGTCGATAAGAGCGCTGAGGAGCAGCACGCGGCGGGCCATACCGCCCGAGAGCTCGTGCGGATACAGCCGCTCGACGCTGCGGTCGAGACCGTACGCCTCCATAAGCCCGCGCATACGCGCACGACGCGCGTGCTTCTCGGCACGGCTGCGCGCCTTGAAGCCCACGATCTGGTCGCCCACGCGCATGAGCGGATCCAGATGAGAAACGCTCTGAGGGACGAGCGCGATGCCGTTGCCCCTCAGGCGCGCAAGCGATGCCGCATCCTGCGGGACCCCGTCAAACCAGATAGAGCCGGTCACGCGGGCGTTTGGCTCGCTGAGCCCGAGGATGGCATCCGCGAGGAGCGTCTTACCCGAGCCGCTGGCGCCCACAACCGCAAGCACCTCTCCCACGTGGACCGAGATGCTGAGATCGCGAATGGCCCTGCTCACCATGCGTTTGCCCGAGAAGAACGGAGCGGCGGGGTCGTACATGGTAAACGACACGCCGAGGTGCTCGACCGTGAGCAGATGATGGCCGCCGGGATGGTGAGAACCTGTTGCGTGCGTGTGATGGTGGTGCTTCTCGGAGGCATGATGAGAGACTCCCGCCGCATGCGTCGCACACTCGATACGAGCCTCGCCAGCAGCTGTTTCACGGTTTTCTCGGTCGGTTTCCCGGTTTGCGCGTTCCTTCATGTGTCGTCACCACCTTTGCCTCTTTGCCTGCCGCTCGCTCGCTCAAAATCCAGCGCCCGTCTCCTCCGGCACTGTCGCCCACAGCATGCGTCTGCCGGGCCCCAAGAATTACTCCTGCGCGGTGCGCGCGTCGAGCAAGCGGCGCACCAGCGATCCCATGCGGTCAAACAGCAGCACCACGCCAAGGAGCGCCAAGCCCGGAAAGACCGCGAGCCACCACATACCAGCCGAGAGATAGTTCATCGACTCCGAGAGGATAACGCCAATAGCCGGCTGCTCGGGAGGAAGGCCGAAGCCGAGGAAGGTAACCGACGCCTCGTGAAGAATGGCATGGGGAAACATGAGCACCAGCCCCACCACGTACTGAGGCAAAACGTGCGGCAGCATATGGTCGCGCGCGAGCCGCACGCCGCTCACGCCGAGCGCGCGCGACATGGCAACGTAGGGCTGAGCGCGGCACTGCAGGATCTCGGCCCTCAGAACGCGGGCGAGGCTCGGCCAGTGCGTAACGGCAACGCCAACGGTTACACCCAGGGCGCCCCTGCCCAGGGCGTAGCTGATAAGGATGAGCAGCACGATATGCGGTATTCCCATCACCAGGTCGATAAGCCACGACACGAACGCGTCGGCGCGCGGGCCTCCGAGGGCGGCGAGGAGGGCGAGCACAAGTGCGATGACGGACGAGACCGCAGCCGACAGCAACCCCACCAGCACCGACGTTGAAAGCCCGGCAACGGTACGGGCGAGCATGTCGCGGCCCATCCAGTCCGTTCCGAACGGATGGGCAAACGAAGGCGCGAGGTTCTTAACCGAGAAGTCCGTGGTCTGCGCAGCCTCCGCTGCGAGCGCACCTGCGATCACAATCGCCGCAAGCACAGCAAGACCCGCGATGATTGCTACGAGCATACGCCGACGGTTGTTGGGCAACCGCGTTGCCGCATCCTCTTGAGCCGTCTGAAAGGCTCCGAACGAGGATGCGGCGATCTTGTTATGCCACATGCGCCGTTGCCCCCTTCATGCGCGGGTCAACCACGCCGTAGAGCACGTTTGCCAGCAGGTTGCCCGCAAAGACCAGCGCCGCCGAAGCAAGCGCGATGCCCACGAGCAGCGGAGCGTCTCCGCCCAAGCCAGCGGTTACCGCAGCTTGCCCGAGACCGGGATAAGAGAACACCTGCTCCACGAGAACGGAGCCGCCGAAGATCTCGCTGATAGAGGCGCATTGCAGCGTCAAGGCAGGCAGCATGAGATTGCGCAGGCCATGGTGCAGCACGATACCCGCCGTACGCTCGCCGCGGGCTCGCGCGAACCGCGCGTAGTCGCTTGCCAGCACGTCGATGGTTTTCTCGCGCGTATGGAGCGCGATGTTTGCCACGCCGGTAACGCTCAGCACCAACGCCGGGAGCACGAGGTGGTACGCGCGGTCGACAAGCGTAACGTCCGACGCTGACATACCGATAGGAACCGAGAAACCCGCCGGGAACCAACCGAGAAACACCGAGAACACCATGAGCGCAACGAGACCAAGCCAAAACGTCGGCGTGGCGCTGAGCACGTAGGCGCAGCCACGGATCACACGGTCCGGCATCCGCCCCGAGCACGCCCCCGCAACGATGCCGAGAACGCATCCGAGCACGCCCGCGAGCACCCAGGCGCACGCCATGAGCGCGAGCGAGCCCGTTGCACGGCTGGCAATTACCTCGGTCACCGGAGCATTGAACCGCAGGCTCGTGCCGAGGTCACCCGTGACCGCAAGAGACGCCCAACCGAGACAGCGCTCCCAAAACGAAAGATCGCTGCCCCAAAACGCCTCGAGCTGAGCGCGCTTTGCCGCACTCATGCCCGCGTACGCCGCCTGACCGACGTTGGCTTGCACCGGGTCTATAGGAGACGAGCTCACAAGCCAGAAGGTCACGATGCTTACCGCGACCATGAGGACCGCAAACCGCGCAAAACCGCGCACGATAACCGGGAACCTCATTCCCAGCTCCACTGGTCCACATTGTTGGCGAGCGACCACCCGTGACCATGAGGATGCGGTTTCTGTTCGGCTATGGTGAGTCCTTCTCGCACAAAGTATAGGTGGTCGACGTTGGCGAGCCACACCCATGTGGCGGCACCCTGCGGTGCGATGCCCTCCTCGCCGTCCCACTGGGCTTTTTTCCACAGCCCGTACGACGCTTCGAGCTCGCCTGCGGCGAGCGCCTGGTCCTCGTACGCGTCGAGCACATCGCTTTCGTAGCAGGCATAGTTGCTCGCCGACGACGAGTAGGTGAGGGAGTACAGCTCGTTGGGGGAGTTGGCGCCCCAGCCCCACATCACCAGGTCGGCGTATTGGCGGGCGTAGATCTCGTCCCAGTTGCCGCCCGAGAGCGTGACCTTGATGCCGATCTCGGCCATTTGGTTGGCAAACTCGTTCGCAAGCGCTTGGCGCGCCGAATCGCTCGACGCGTACCACAGCACCACCTCGGCACGCGTGCCGTCTTTCTCGCGCACGCCGTCCTCGCCGAGGCTCCAACCCGCATCGTCCAGCAATGCGCGCGCAGCGTCTGCATCGGTTGCAACCTGCATGTCGTCAGTGCCCCAGGGCATGCCGTCGCACACGCTGTATGCCGGCTTTCCGTAGCCGCCGAGCACGTTCTCGATGAGTGCCTGACGGTTCACGGCTAAGTTGATCGCCTGACGCACCGCCTCGTCGGCCGTTACGTCGTTTCCCGTCTCGTACGCCATGTCGCCCTCGACCGTGCGCGTCTCGCCTGCCGGCACCGCCGGCAGCGCAATGCCTCGGCTGTCGACAGTGGGGTAGCTCGTAAGAACGTACCCGGCAATTTGCTGCCCCGCATTGGGCGCGTTGACATAGGCAACATCAACCTCGCCAGCGCGAGCCGCAGCGAGCGCGGCATCCTCGTCCATAAAGACCACTACCACGCGGTCCATCTTGGGCTTTTCGCCGTAGTAGTGCGGATTTGCCTCAAAGATCGCCTGCTGGCCCTGATCCCACTGCGCAAGCACGTAGCGCCCCGAGCCAATAGGACGCGCACCGTAGTTGTCGTCATAAGCGTGCTCGGGCACAATGCCCAGCACCGCAAGCGTGTAGAGCAGCACGTTGAAGGGCTTGGTGAGCTGGATCTCGAGCGTAGTGTCGTTAACCGCGGCGGCGTCTTCGACCATGGACAGATCGGCCTGGGAGCCTGCCGTGGAGCGAACCGTGTTGATAGTAAACGCAACGTCCGCCGCAGACAACGGCTCGCCGTCCGAGAACACCACGTCGTCGCGAAGCGTGAACGTCCAGGTAAGCCCGTCGTCCGAGCAAAGCCATTCCGTGGCAAGATCTCCCACGATCTGCATGTCGGCATCGGTTGTTACCAGCGTGGACTGGATGAGGGGTTCGTGCACGTGCTCGCCGCAACCCCATGCGTAAATGGGGTTGAAACCCTGAGCCGGCTCGCTCTCGTGCGTCATAGCGATAACGACCTGCGACGCTGCCCGCGACGACGAACCTGCAGCGGAGCCCTGGTCGCCCGGCTGCGCCGCGCCGCACCCGCTCAGCGCCAGCGCACTGCACCCGGCACCGGCAAGAGCCACCGCACCGCGACGAGAAAGCGGGTAATCGTGCACCGAGCGCTTTGATCGGCCGTGCTTCTCGGCTGAATACATTCCCGGTTTTACCGCGTATTTCTCGGTTTGCGCACTCTGATGCGGCATGCTCAACTCCATTGCGTGCTCTTGCAGTGTTACTGCTCAGGTCATTAGTGTTACGCAACAGCACACTATATCCCTCAGCACGCGCAAGAACAAGGTGCCCGAACCCAAACAAAGGGCCATGCCCTATAAGGACCCCTTATGCGCACAGCTACTGCGCAGGTCTCTTAATTCGCACTTAAACCGTATTCGCGCCGCCGTGAGCTGCACTACCTGCCGGTAGAGTAAAGGTCGAGGCGCACCCTTTTGCGCCCGTGCGTGCCGATGCGCGTCGCACCGCAACCTGAGGAGCACCCATGGAACCAACGAACCCGGCTACCCCAGTACCACACGAACCCAAGCAGCCAGTTTCTCCCCAATCCGGCAACACCGGCCATCTGCCCGACTACACCGAGCTCGAGTCGGCGTACGCAGCGCTGCGCAAGCGCTCTCCCAAGCCGCACCGCGCGTCGCGGCGCCTGCCAGCCCTCATGCTCATGGGATGTTGCGCGCTCACGCTTGGCGGATTGCCCGGCTGCGCAGCCTTTGACCAGGCTGGCAGCGCGCTTGGCGACCTCGCGAGTACCAGCATGCAAGACGCGCTGGACGATGCCTCGTCCAAGCTTGACGAGGCCGCCAGCGATCTCTCGGACCTCGAGACAGCCACTTCCGACGCACTCCAGGATCTGCTGCCGTAACAGCTGCGCCCCGCCGCCCACCTTTCGTGCGGCGGGGCGCTTCTCTTCATTTGTCTACGTGACCGCGCTACGCGATAAACGCCACCGCTTCGTACGGACGAAGCAGCACGGAGTCCGTCTCGTGCCCGCGTTGCGGCGCATCCGGGTAATTGGCTATGAGAATATCGGGGTTATCCAGCCCAACAGCGCGACCCTCGCACGTAAGGTGCGCCTCGCACGCGCGTCTGTCGAACGAGCACACAACAATCAGGCGCTGGGGCTGCTCAGCACCGGCCTCGGGCGCGCCGCTCCCGCTCGGGGCACCTGAGACCGATTGCACGTCTCCATTATCGGCAAGAACGCGCTCGTACGCAATGACCTTGGACGCCGCTTCACCCGCATCCAGAAAGCGAACTGTTCCCTCGCTGATGACCCTGCACCGTTTGCGCAAGCCAACGAGCTTCTTGTAAAACTCGAACATGGAGCCCTCAACGGCCACCTCGGCGCGCGCGTTGATAAGCACGCTGTTCTCGGGCACCTCGATCCAAGACGTGCCCGTGCTGAAGCCGGCTTGATCGTCCGAGGTCCACTGCATCGGCGTGCGGCCGTTGTCGCGCGATCGCTCGTTAAGAACAGCGACGGCCTCATCCGGCGCGCTCCCGCCTGCCATGTCGCTTGTGTGCTGGCCCCCGATCTCGCGAGCGGCCGTGCTGCCCTCGCCAGTGAGGGCGCGGTAGGCGTTGAGACTCTCCACGTCTCTGAACTGGGCGATCGAGCTGTACCCGGGGTTGGTCATGCCCAGCTCATCGCCCTGGTAGATATACGGCGTTCCCTGCATGAGGTGTATGCAGAGTGCGAGCATCTTACCAACGTGATCCCAGTCGGTATCCCGATCGCCCGCTCCGTCGCGCCCGCCAAAGCGCGTGATCGCACGGGGCTGGTCGTGGTTATCCCAGAAGAGGGCGTTCCAGCCGCCGCCTGCCTGCATGCCTTCTTGCCACGTGCAAAAGATTCGGCGCAGCTCGGCAATGTCGGGCTCCATGAGCTCCCATTTCTTGCCGTTTTTGTAGTCGACCTTGAGATGATGGAAGCTGAAGCTCATCGAGAGCTCGTGGTCTTCGGGACGCGTGTAGCGGATACAGTTCTCGAGGTCGGTAGAGGCCATCTCGCCGACCGTGATCATGCCGTCGATGCCCGCCTGCTCCACAAGCTCGCGGAGATATTCGTGGATATGCGGTCCGTCGGCAAACAGACGGCGGCCGAGGCCCTTGGTGTCATCCTCGAATTTCTCTGGTTTGGACATGAGGTTCACCACGTCAAAGCGGAAACCCATGACACCGCGCGACTTCCAGAACCGCACGACGCGGGAGGCCTCCGCGCGTACCTCGGGATTGGTCCAGTCAAGATCGGGCTGGCTCACATCGTGCAGATGCAGGTACCACTTGCCCAAGCGCGGCTCCCACTCCCAGGCGCTGCCGCCGAACGCGCACTGCCAGTTTGTGGGAGGCTCGCCAGGGTCGCCCGCGCCTGTGGAGTTGCGGCCGTCGCGCAGAATGTAGTACTTGCGGTACTTCTCGCTGCCTGCGAGCGCCTGCTTAAACCACGCATGCTCGCTCGACGTGTGGCAGAGCACCATGTCGAGCATAATGCCCATGCCGCGCTCGCGTGCGAGCTCAACAAGCTCGCCAAAGTCTGCCATTGTGCCGTACACAGGGTCAATGGCGCAGTAGTCGCTCACGTCGTAGCCGTTGTCGCGCTGCGGCGATGGGTAGATCGGCGTCAGCCACAGGTAATCAACGCCCAGGTTCTCGAGATAGTCGAGCTTGCTGATAATGCCCGGGATGTCGCCGATGCCGTCGCCGTTACTATCGCAGAAGCTTTTGACGTAGATCTGGTACACGACGGCTTTCTTGATGTTGCGCTCGATGGTCTTCATGGCACGCTCCTTGCTTTGGCGGGTGCTGCGACCCGTATGTTCGCTTGATTTGCGGGGCAATGGTCAGGTAACTGCACGCAAAACCCCAATGATTGCGTTTCATGCGCTTACGCCCTTGTAGCGCGCGCGGTTACTGCCGTAAAACCCCAGGTAACGCGCTGTTCCCCTGAGCTCGTACTCGCAGATCTCCGGATAAAACGCAATCATTAGGACTTTAGTGCCAGCCGGGCAGACAGCAAACGGTCTGCTGCACCGCCGGACCGCCTAACAGGCGCCCCGCCCGCCCCTGTCGGGCGGGCGGGATCGGCACAGAGTCTACCCGAGATGGGGACTAGGCAAAGGTTACGACTTCGGTGGTTCCAGCCTCGGCGTCCATACCGCTTTGGTATGCGACGTCCTTGGCGCTGCCGGGAGCCGAGACCACGAACGCCGTGGCCGTGGGATGTCCGGCGGCCTTGATCTTGTCCTGCGAGAAGGTCAGGAGCTTTTGGCCGGCCTTGACGGTGTCGCCTTGCTTCACGTAGCAGGCAAAGCCGTCTCCGCCCATGTCGACCGTGTCGATGCCCACGTGAATGAGCAGCTCCATGCCGTTGGCAAGCGTGAGGCCCACGGCGTGGTTGGAGGCGGGCATGGTCACCGTTACCATGGCATCGGCGGGAGCGACCACGGTATCGGCGCCGGGGGCGGGCTCGATGCACAGACCGTCGCCCATGCATTTGCTCGAGAAGACCGGGTCGGGCATGTCGTCGATGGGCTTAACGGTGCCGGAGACCGGGCAGACGAGGGACGCGCCAACAGAGGTGGCAACCGGAGCGGCAGCCTCAGGCGCAGCGGCGGGAGCAGCCTCAAGGGCAGCAAGGCCACGCTCGGAGCCCGAGAGACGCTTCAGGCCGACGAAGTAGGTGAGTGCGAACGGCACCACGATGGCGATGAGCATACAGATCGCGAAGATGCCCCAGTACTCGAACATGATGGACAGGATGCCGGGAATACCGCCGACGCCGACCGAGAGGGCCTTGGTGCTCGTGCCCGTGCAGACCATGGCAGCGAGCGCGGAACCGATCATGCCGCAGACCAGCGGGAACTTGTACTTGAGGTTGACACCGAAGAGCGCGGGCTCGGTAACGCCGAGGTAGCACGAGATGCACGCGGGGATGTTGACCTGCTGGGCACGCTCGTTCTTCTTCTGCAGCACGGTCATGGCGAGCACCGCAGAACCCTGAGCGATGTTGGAAAGCGCGATCATGGGCCACAGGGTGGTGTAGCCGAGGTTGTTGACCATCTGGGTATCGATGGCGTTGGTCATGTGATGCAGACCGGTCATGACGAGCGGAGCGTACACGGCGCCGAAGATCGCCGCAAAGACAACGCGGATGTCAGAGCTGAGACCCCAGTTGACCGCCTCGGCGATGGCGTTGCCGATTGCCCAGCCGATGGGTCCCACGACGATGTGCGCTATGAACACGGCCGGCACGAGCGACATGAACGGCACAACGATCATGCGCACGACCTCGGGGCAGATCTTGGTGAAGAACTTCTCGAGGTACACGAGCACGAAGGCCGCCATGAGGGAGGCGATGACCTGGCCCTGGTAGCCGGTGCCCAAGAACGAGAAGAACCCGAGGTCGTAGGTATGGGCCGCAATGTCCTCCGACGTGGCGGTAGCCACCGAGAAGCCGTTAAGAAGCTGCGGCGACACGAGCGTCAGGCCGAGGATGATGCCGAGAATGGGTGTGGTGCCCATCTTGCGGGTAACCGACCAGCAGATACCCACGGGCAGCATGTGGAAGACGGCCTCGCCGATGACCCACAGGAAGTTGAACATGGTCATCCAGAACTGCGACATGTCGGCGATTGACTGGGTGCCGTGCTCGAGGTTGAACGCGCCCGTGTCGTCAAAGAAGTTGACCTCGCCGATGATGTTGCGGAAGCCGAGAATCAAACCGCCGCAGATAAGGGCCGGGATGAGCGGGGCAAAGATCTCGCCGAGCACGCCCATGGCACGCTGCAGCGGGTTCTGGTTAGCGCCCGCCGCGGCCTTGGCGGCCTCCTTGGAGACGCCCTCGATGCCGCTCACGGCCGTGAACTCCTGGTAGAAGTCGGCCACGTCGTTGCCGATGATGACCTGGAACTGTCCCGCTTGGGTGAAGGTTCCCTTTGCGGCGGGCAGGTCCTCGATCGCCTTAACGTCGGCCTTGTCGGGGTCCACGAGCACGAATCGCATGCGCGTCATGCAATGCGTAACGGCGGAGATGTTCTCCTTACCGCCTACCAGCTCCAAGAGCCGGCTCGCATCCTCGGTGTACTTTGCCATGCAGCTACCTCCTTGGCAACTTATTTGAATAAGCTGGCTTCAGTATGGACCGAACTTATCTGAATGAGTTACTTATTCAGATAAGTTCGGTAAACGGTCGATCTCTGACGGTGAGCGGTAACTTATTCAAATGACTTTGTGCGAAAAGGGCCCTATGATAGTAACCATACACGAGCACGCGTAGCGAAGGATCTGCATGAAAGCACGTTACGATACCATCTACCAGGACCTTCTCGCCCGAATCAAAGACGGCACCTACCCGTACCAGTCGTTTCTTCCCTCAGAAAACGCCCTGACCTCGACGTACGACTGCTCGCACAACACCCTGCGGCGAGCCCTTGCCCTGCTGCGCGACCAAGGCTACGTGCATCCGGTGCACGGCAAAGGCGTCAGGGTTATATACCAGCCCGTGCAGCGCGCGTCGTTTACCGTAGGCGGCATCGAGTCTTTTAAGGAGACGAGCGAGCGCAACAATTTCTCGTACGCAACGGAGGTTGCGGCGCTTAGCAACGTTGTGGCCGACGAGCACATTGCGCGCTTGACCGGCTACGCTCAAGGAGACGAGCTCATCTACATCGAGCGCGTGCGGCGGCTCAACGGCACCGCCGCTATCCTCGACCGCAGCTACTTTCTTAAGAGCATCGTCGGCGACCTCACGGCAGAGATCGCGGAGCGCTCGATATACGACCACCTGGAGCAGGACCTCGGCATTATCGTTGCCATGGGCAAGCGCACCATTACCGTAGAGCCCGTCGAGAAGCGCGACGCAGAGCTTCTCGACCTCGAAGGCATCGACTACGTTGCCGTCATGACCACGCAGGCGTTTAACGCGCAGGGCATCATGTTCGAGTACACGCAGTCGCGGCACCGGCCCGACATGTTCTGCTTCCGCGATACCGCGGTGCGCGAGCGTTACCGGTAGCGTCGACGCAAAGACCGAGTAAATCAGGACGGTTATTTCACGGTGTTTCCTGGTTATTCTCGACCGGGTATCTGCGTTCTCAGCCGTGAAACCAGCAGATACGAGCGTTACCGGCTGAGAACGCGCACGATACGCATGCACGCCTCGAGCACAAGCGAGCGCGCACTCGGCACGCACATGCGCTGGAAGTACGAGCCCTGGTCGGGATCAAAATGCGTTCCGTCTTGCAGCAGCACTTTGGCTTCCTCGTAGATGCGCTGGTGCAGATCCTCGGGCGAGATGCCGTAGCGACGGCAGAAGGGGCCGAAGTCGAACCACATAACGTACGTGCCCTCGGGCCGGCACACGCGCACCTCGGGCAGATGCGCCGCAAAGAGCTCCATAACTGCATCGATGGTGCCGTCGAGATAGTCGAGGCACTGCTCGAGCCAGTCTTCGCCTTCCTCATACGCTGCCACCACCGCGCTGATGGCAAACGGGCTCGGGCTCACATGACCCACCGCCGCGGTATAGCGGTCGCGGTCGTCGGCCGACGAGAACACCAGGTTCGTGGCAGCCAGGCCCGCCAGATTGAACGTCTTGTTGATCGCCGTGCACGTAATGACCCGCGCTTCCGGGGCAACCTCCGCCATATGATGCATGTGCTGCCCGCGGCGCACGAGGTCGCCATGGATCTCGTCCGCCACGATGAGCACGCGATGGCGCGCGCAGATATCGGCCAGGCGCTGGAGCTCCTCGGGCGTCCACACACGACCCACCGGGTTGTGCGGGTTGCAGAGGATGAACATAGTCGTGCGCTTTTGCGCGGCGAGCTTCTCGAAATTCTCGAAGTCGATGGTGTAGTGGAGATTCTCGTCCGCAACCAGATGGTTGTTGGCCACCGTGCGCCCGTTGTTCGTGACCGCCGAGAAAAACGGCGGGTACACCGGCGTCTGCACAATGACCGAGTCTCCGGGCTTGGTGAAGGTCTGCACGATCTTGTTGAGCGCAGAAACCGTACCGGGGGCGTACACGACGCGGTCCATGTCGATGTCCCAGCCGTCGCGCGTGGCAAACCAGTCGCGAATCGCCCGGAAGTAGCGCACGTTGCCGTCGAGGGTCGAGTAACCAAAAATGCCGTGGTCAACGGTCTTGTGCAGCGCCTCGATGATGGGTTCGGCGCAACGGAAGTCCATGTCGGCCGTGAACAGAGCCAGGTGCTCGTCGGTGATCTGCCTCACGCCGCAATGCTCGGCCGTAGCGGGAGATGCGTTCCACTTGGCGGAATAGCTATACGGCTCGTGACGACGGTCGATAACCTCGTCGAAGTTGTACACGGCGGCCATCGGAACTCCTTTATTTGCATCGATTGCTCGCGGGAAGGCGGCATTGTGTTCGCACAACTTGCACTATCTTAGTACGTTGCCGCTCCTTAGGGTATAGAGACGGCAATATTACCAACATGTAGTGTTTAGGTTGCGCAGGTAAAGGTCGCAGCGCTTTGAGGCTCGCCGCGCTGGGCACTGCCCTCCATGGAGGTTGAAAGAACCGGTGCCGACAGCACGGCAAGAGCGAAGCGCCCCTCTATACTGGTTGGTTGCGCGTGAGGCGCGCCGCTTGGAGCTGATGCCCAACGTTGCCGCAGGGCGCCCCGCGCCCGCCAGAGGAGGAACATGGAAGCCGCTTTCTTCGACTTCATCAGCCAGTTCGGCTACTTTGCCGTTGGTGCCCTTATTTTTACCGAGAACGTCTTTCCGCCCATTCCGAGCGAACTCATCCTGCCGCTCTCGGGCTTTTTTACCACCACGACCGACATGGTGCTGCCGCTCGTGATTGTGTCCGCTACGATCGGCTCGGTCACCGGCGCGTTTATCCTGTACGGCATCGGCTACGTGCTCAACCGCGAGCGTCTTATGCGCTTCTTTAACACGCGCCCCATGCGCTTGCTCGGGTTCAAGGGCTCCGATATCTCGAGCGCCATCGACTGGTTTGACCGCAAGGGGCAGGCGTCGGTTCTCATTTGCCGCTGCATTCCCGTGGTGCGCAGCCTGATCTCCATTCCCGCCGGCGTGGCACGCATGAACGTCGCCAAGTTCACTCTGTTCACGCTTCTTGGTTCCGCGGTGTGGAACTCCATCCTGTGCTCGCTCGGCGCCGCCGCCGGCGAGGCTTGGGAGCAGGTCGCGGCTCAGGCTGAATGGATCTCCGACGTGGTGAAGTACGTGATCATCGCGATCGTTGCCGTTGTTGCCGTGTACTGGATCGTCAAGCGCATCATTCCCAACCTGCGCGGCGAGAACAACGAGTAGGATACGGAAAGTCGGCGAAAACCGGCTTTTTTCTTCGATCAGGTCTGGGGTGGGGTGCGGCGCTCGCGTGAATCGCAGCGCGAAAGACAGATGGGCACACGCTCACAGTCGTCACGTGCCCACTTTTACCGGTGATCTTCTCCCTCGAGAACCTCTCGTTCACGCCGACGCGCCTGCTTGGCGGCTCGGCGTTTTTCTCGCAAGGCGGCAAAGAACGAGGTGAGCTGCGCGGCGCATTCGTCTTGGAGCACGCCGGACACCACCTCAAACTCGTGATTGAGACGCTCGTCATGGCTCACGTCATAGAGCGTGCCGAGTGCACCGCCCTTGGGGTCAGGGGCGCCGTACACGCAACGGTCGATGCGCGCGTTCACCATGAGGCCGGCGCACATGAGGCACGGTTCGAGCGTCACGTACACCGTGCAACCGGTAAGACGCCAACGGTCGAGCGCGCGGGAAGCTTCGAGCATGGCGCGAAACTCCGCATGCGCCGAAGGATCGGCGTCGAGCTCGCGGCGATTATGGGCACGGGCGATTACCCTGCCCTCGTGTACAACAACCGCGCCTATAGGGACTTCGCCCAACTCGGCGGCGCGCTCTGCCTCGGCAAGCGCCTCGCGCATAAAACGCTCGTCCTCTTGTGCGAGCGAACCGTCTTTCTCGCCGACAGATGCGGCAGCGGCCTGTTCGATTGCCACGCGTTTCCTTTCCCTTGGCTTTTGACATAGGGTATCATTAGCAGTTACGGAGAGATGGCAGAGCGGTTGAATGCGGCGGTCTTGAAAACCGTTAGGCGCGCAAGCGTCTCGAGGGTTCGAATCCCTCTCTCTCCGCCATGTGAATTTCTCTTTATCCAGCCGCAATGCAATATCAGTTGCCCTTGCATTCCTCAGAGGGATTCGAACCCCACTGGGGGCGCGAGCGTCAAGCAAACGCGGAGCGTTTGTAGCGAGCGCGCGAGGGCGCGGAGCGCCTGAGCGGGGGCAGGTACCGAAGGCACGTGCCGAATCCCTCTCTCCGCCATGCTAGCCTTACCTTATGTGACAACAATGCAATACCAGCTGCCCTTACATTCTCCAAGGGATTCGACCCCTACTGGGGGGGGCGTACACAAGATTGCGCAGCTCAACGTACTAATCTGCCTCGATCTTTCGACAAACACGTCTCCATGCGTAATCTTGCGGCTGATACGGTCATCTGCGTAATCTTGCAACCGATCCATCGGAGAAAGCCATCCTCTGGGCGGGTATAAGCATCGGTGATGCTATTCCTCAGGATGAGAGGGGCTCTTATGATCGTAACCACCACTCCCAATATCGAAGGCCATCGTATCACCGCGTACCTGGGCATCGTTACCGGCGAGACCGTCTCGGGCATCAATATGTTTCGCGACATCGGCGCCGGGTTTCGTAATCTTGTGGGCGGGCGCTCCGCCGGCTATGAGGAGGAGATGCAGACCGCGCGTAATGAGGCGCTGAGTGAGATGTGCGAACGGGCGGCCTCCCTGGGTGCCGACGCTGTTGTGGGCATTTCCCTCGGATACGAGACGTTTGAGGGCATGATCATGACGAGCGCAACGGGAACGGCGGTCAAGATCTCGTAGACTCAAACTATTGACAGCTCACCAAGCAGCAGATCGACCAATTGAAGGGAGCACATATGGCATTTATCGATTTGGCCCGCGAACGGTACTCGGAGCGCTACTTTGCAGACACGCCCATCGAGCAGGAGAAGCTCGAGCTCATTATGGAGGCGGGGCGCGTTGCACCCACCGCGCGTAACCTGCAGCCCGAGCGCATTATCGTAGTGCAGTCGCCTGAGGGGCTCACCAAGATCGACAAGGCAACCAAGTGCCGGTTTGGCGCACCGTGCGTCATGATTCTCGCATACGACCTGAGCATTGCGAGCCGCAACCCCGATGTGGTTGACTTTGGCGTCATTGACACGTCGATCGTTGCCACGCACATGATGCTCCAGGCGCAGGAACTCGGCATCCACACCTGCTGGGTTGGCCTCATTGATCCGCCGGAACTGCGCCGCCAGTTCCATATTCCCAAGAAGTACCGCATTATCTCGGTTATGCCCATGGGATACCCGAGCGACGCCAGCCAACCCGGCCCCATGCACGAGGTTAACCTGCCGACCGAAGAGCTTTTCTTTGCCGAAGACGCCTTTGAGGAGTAATTCCCGCTCCCGGGAACATTCCCGGTAACACCGAGAAATCCCGATCACGCGTGTCGTGTATCCGACACTCCGCAACCACCAACGCCACGTTTCCGACACTTTGACTCCTCATTTTGTCGGAACCGTGGCGTCGGTCGTATGTGAGGCCCGATCCCGCCGGGCCGGGCGCGTGACCTCCGGGCGGAAACGCCGCGCATGCGCGCTGGCACCATATCCCAACATCGGCCCCGTGCGGATCCGTCCTGCGACCACGCGCCCGGCCCTTCTGCAAACCGTGTTCGGGTTGTCGCTGAAAAGCGGCGCCGGGTTTGACGTATCCGCAGGTCCTTCTGCAAACCGGCTTCGCTTTTCAAGTGCAACCCGGCTTCGGTTTGCAGAAGATCCCCGCCCGCGCCTCACCGAGGGAAGAGGAGCCGACTTTCGATCGCGAAAGTTCATGAACTTTCGCACCCTCACCAGGCCCGATCCTGGGGCTTCCCGACTTTCGTAGACGAAAGTTCATGAACAATCGTCGTCGATAGTCAGACCGCCAGCCAGGACGTCCAAAAAAGCGAGTGCGCGGCCGGCAGAGCAGGTTAGCCCGAACGAGAAACCCGCCCCCGCAGGTCGCCCATAGCACAGCAAGGCCCGCCCAGAGGTGGGCGGGCCAGTGCGACGCAGGTTGACCACAAGCACAGCGAGGCCAGCCCCAAAAGGGGCTGGCCAATGCGGTGCAAGTTACCTGCGCGAAAGCGAGGGCGTGTGTGGCGAGGCGGATCGGGCCGAACGAGGAGGGCATAGACCTCGTGGTCATGCCCGACGAGTGAAGCCCGAGACGCCCGCCAGCCGCGGCCGCAGCGTCGAACTTTAGAGATCCTGGAGGGCAATAACCTCCATCTGCGAGCCCTCGGCTGCGTGATCGTGCACGGCCTCAAGCGCAGCCACGAAGGCGTTGGCGCCCGTCAGCGCCGTAACGCTCGTAACACCATGTTTAACTGCCTCGGTGCGCAGAATATAGCCGTCACCGCGGGCGTCGGAGCCACTCGGCGTGTTGATAAGCAGCTTGATCTCGCCCGAAGAGATGGCGTCGACCACGTTGGGGTGGGGTCCGCCGACCTTGTTGATAACCTCGCACTTAACGTTGCCGCCGCGCAGCACGCGCGCCGTACCCTCGGTCGAAAGCACAGTGAATCCAAGGTTCTGCAGCGCGCGAGCGATGCTCAGGATATGACGCTTGTCGCGGTCGTTGACCGAGATAAAGACCTTGCCCTCGGTCGGGAGCTCGTAGCTCACGGCCAGCTGGCTCTTGGCGTACGCCTCGGGGTACGTGCGCGCCACGCCCATAACCTCGCCGGTCGACTTCATCTCGGGCCCGAGAATAACGTTGGTGCCCGGGAAGCGACCCCACGGCATAACGGCTTCCTTCATGCAGAAGTAGTCGAGACGGCGGTCGTCGGGCGGCAGACCCAGATCGGAAATCTTCTCGCCGGCCATGATGCGGCTCGCGCACTTGGCAAGCGGCACGCCCGTTGCCTTGGAAATGAACGGCACGGTGCGGCTCGCGCGCGGGTTGGCCTCGATGACGTACACGGTCTCGCCCTTGATGGCGTACTGCACGTTGATAAGGCCGCGCGCGCCCACGGCCAACGCAATCTTTGCCGTCGTAGCGCGCAGCTTGCTCACGAGCGCGTCGGAGAACGAGAAGGGCGGGATGCAGGTGGCGGAGTCGCCGGAGTGAATGCCGGCAGCCTCAATGTGCTCGAGCACACCGCCGATGTAGACCTCTTCGCCGTCGCACAGGGCGTCAACGTCGCACTCCATGGCGTCCTCGAGGAAACGGTCGAGGTAGATGGGATGATCGGGGCTCACACGCGTAGCCTCGGCCATGTAACGGCGCAGATGCTCACGGTCGTAAGCGATGGTCATGCCGCGACCGCCAAGCACGTAGCTCGGACGGACGAGCAGC
The DNA here is from genome assembly GCA_944322175.1 of uncultured Coriobacteriaceae bacterium. Classification (GTDB taxonomy): domain Bacteria; phylum Actinomycetota; class Coriobacteriia; order Coriobacteriales; family Coriobacteriaceae; genus CALUOB01. Next base: position 8,309 of record CALUOB010000009.1, on the reverse strand, counting down.
GGGAACCCGATCTTGTCGGCAACCTCGGACGCCTCGTTGAAGCTCGTGGCCATGCCGGCCGCCGGGTACGTGATCTCGAGGCGGTCGAGCAGGCGGCTGAAGCGCTCGCGGTCCTCGGCGAGGTCGATCGCGTCGGGCTGGGTGCCCATGATCGTCACGCCGCTCTCGTACAGGCGGCGCGTAAGGTTCACCGGCGTCTGACCGCCGAGCGTCGTCACCACGCCGTCGGGGAGCTCGACGTCGATGATGTCCATGACGTCCTCGTAGGTGAGCGGCTCGAAGTACAGGCGGTCGGACGTGTCGTAGTCGGTCGACACGGTCTCGGGGTTGCAGTTGACCATGATGGTCTCGTAACCCCGCTCTGCCAGCGCATAACAGGCGTGCACGCAGCAGTAGTCGAACTCGATGCCCTGACCGATGCGGTTGGGGCCGGCGCCCAGGATCATGGCCTTGGGCTTGGAGCACGGCTGCACCTCGTCGGGCGCAACGCGCTTCTTGGCACCCTCGCCCGCGCGCATCAGGTTCTCGTAGGTCTTGTAGTGGTACTGCGTGCGGCTCTGGAACTCGGCGGCGCAGGTGTCGACCGTCTTAAAGCTCGGCAGCACGCCGAGGCCCTTGCGGTACGCACGCACGAAGAGCTCCGTCGATCCGGTGAGGAATGCGATCTGCGCGTCGCTCATGCCGTACTGCTTGCACAGGCGCATGGTGTCGGCGTCGATGTCCTCGATGCGCAGGCCGCGGATACCTTCCTGCACCGCAACCATGTCGGCGATGCGGGCCAAGAACCACGGGTCGATGCGCGTTGCCTCGTGCAGGCGCTCAACGCTCCAGCCGCGGCGCAGCGCCTCGGCAATGTAGAAGATGCGGTCCTCGGTGGGCTCGGCAACGTGACGGTCGAAGTTCTCCTCGTCAAAGGTCGTCATGCCCGCGGCACCCAGGCCGGCGTGCCCGTTCTCGAGCGAGCGCATGGCCTTGCCCATGGCCTCCTCGAACGTGCGGCCGATGCTCATGATCTCGCCGACGGCCTTCATACGGGTGGTGAGGGTGGTGTCGGTGCCCTTGAACTTCTCGAACGCGAAGCGCGGGACCTTGACCACGCAGTAGTCGATGCTCGGCTCGAAGCAGGCGGGCGTAGCCTTGGTGATGTCGTTCACGATCTCGTCGAGGGTGTAGCCCACGGCCAGACGCGCGGCAGCTTTGGCAATGGGGAATCCCGTGGCCTTGGAAGCGAGCGCCGAGGAGCGGCTCACACGCGGGTTCATCTCGATGACGATCATGCGGCCGTTGGCCGGGTTGATGGCAAACTGAACGTTTGAGCCGCCCGTCTCGACGCCGATCTTCTCGAGAATGGCGAGAGAAGCCACGCGCATGCGCTGGTACTCGACGTCGGAGAGCGTCTGCGCGGGCGCAACGGTAATGGAGTCGCCGGTGTGCACGCCCATGGCGTCGAAGTTCTCGATGGAGCACACGATGATGCCGTTGCCGGCGTGGTCGCGCATGACCTCCATCTCGTACTCTTTCCAGCCCTCGATGGACTCCTCTACGAGAACCTCGCCCACCGGGCTCAGGTCGAGGCCCTGCGCCACGATGGCGCGGAGCTCGTCCTCGTCGTGGGCGATGCCGCCGCCGGCGCCGCCGAGCGTGTAGCTCGGGCGCAGCACCACGGGGTAGCCGATCTTTGCCGTGATGGCGAGCGCGTCCTCGATGGAGTAGGCGTAGTCGGAGCGTGCGGACTCGAGCCCGAGCTCGTCCATGGCCTCGCGGAACTGCTTGCGGTCCTCACCGCGCTCGATAGCCGCCAGATCGCAGCCGATCATCTCGACGCCGTACTTGTCGAGCACGCCCGACTTGGCAAGCTCAACGGCCGTGTTGAGGCCCGTCTGGCCGCCCAGGGTGGGGAGAAGCGCGTCGGGGCGCTCCTTCTCGATCACGCGCTCTACGAAGGCGGGCGTGATGGGCTCGACGTACGTACGGTCCGCGAGCTCGGGGTCGGTCATGATGGTGGCAGGGTTGGAGTTAACGAGCACGACCTCGTAGCCGTCCTCTTTAAGGACCTTGCACGCCTGGGTGCCGGAGTAATCGAACTCGCAGGCCTGGCCGATGACGATGGGGCCGGAGCCGATGACGAGAATTCGCTTGATATCTGTACGCTTAGGCATTGGTGACCTCTCCTCCGAACTTCCAGCCGGCAAGGCGGTCCTTCGAGATATCGATGTTCAGGTAGTCGGAATCACCGGCCATGAGCCGCGTGAACGCCGTGAACAGGTAGTGCGCGTCGGTGGGTCCGGGCGAGGCCTCAGGGTGGTACTGCACGCAGAAGCACGGCTGGTCAAGCAGCTGAATGCCCTCGCAGGTGCCGTCGTTGAGATTGACGTGCGTGAGGCGAATGCGGCCGAAGCGCTCGTTCATGACCACGGGGGCAATGTGGCGCTCGCTCCAGAAGCGCAGGTCGCCGTCGGCCGGGTGCTCGGCAACGCCGCCCGACTCCTCGGGCACAAGCGCGCCCAGGCTCGGGAACACGAGGCCGAAGCCGTGGTTCTGCGCCGTGATCTCCACACGTCCCGAAACGAGGTTCATGACGGGCTGGTTGCCGCCGCGGTGACCGAACTTGAGCTTCTCCATCTGACCGCCGCAAGCGAGGCTCACCATCTGGTGACCGAGGCAGATGCCAAAGATCGGCACCTTGCCGATAAGCTCGCGCACCTGCGCGTAGGTCTCCTCAACGGCGTCGGGGTCACCCGGGCCGTTGGAGAGAAACACGCCGTCGGGGTTCTTGGCGAGCACCTTCTCGGCAGGCGTGTCCCACGGAACCACGGTGAGCTCGCAGCCAGCGCGCACGAGTCCCTGCAGGATGGAGTGCTTGACGCCGCAGTCGTAGGCCACAACGCGGAAGCGCCCCTCGGCGGGGTCGGCCACCGCAAACGCCTGGCTCTGCGGCAGGTCGCACGTGCCGAAGGAGTGCTCAACCGGGCAGCTCACCGTGCGGGCGAGGTTGACGCCCACGATAGAGGGCGCCGCGTCGACTTTGGCCTTGAGCGAGGCGATGTCGAGGTCCTCCGTGGAGATGATGGCCTGCTGGGCGCCGTAGTCGCGAATGTGGCGCGTAAGGGCGCGGGTGTCGATGCCCTCGATGGCCACGATGCCGCGGCTCTCGAGAAACTCCGGCAGGCTCATGTCGGAGCGCCAGTTGCTCGGTGTGCGGCACATGTCGTGCACGACCATACCGCGCAGGGCGGGCGTACCCGACTGCACGTCCTCGAGGTTAACGCCGTAGTTGCCGATCTGCGGATACGTCATGGTGATGATCTGGCCGGCGTACGAGGGGTCGGTCAGCACCTCAAGGTAGCCCTCGAGCGAGGTGTTGAAGCAGATCTCGCCCACCGCCTCGCCACGCGCGCCGCAGGCGCGTCCGTAAAAAACGGCCCCGTCTGCCAAAACGAGCATACAGGGCCGCTGGGCTGATTTAGATGTTTGGGAAAGGATGCGCTCGGCCAAAGGCATCTCGTTTTTCGAAGCCATAGGCTGCGCTACTGCAGAATGCTGCATCTTTCACGCTCCTTCTCGGTCTCTCGGTACCGGTTTAAAGGCATAACTCCGTAGATTATAGCGCGCGAGCTGCGCGCGGCGCGTTAATTGCTTGTGACAAGCGCCAAAACATCGCGCCGTCACGCGTCGTCTGGCAGCGCGAGCACCTCTTGCGCGCCCCAAGCTCCGTCTTGCAGCTCATGGCGAGAAGAGACACCGGCCAGCGGCGGCGCGGCGCATGTAACGGCGGTGTTACGCCTCTGTGTGCATTCGCACATCCGGCAAATTGTGCGTGCGGCTTGCGCGCGCAAGCACTATGGTGGTTCGAGTTCGTTGGTCCATAAGTCCGCGAAGAAAGAAGGAACCATGACCACCAACACCGCCCTTTACACACGACAAGGCGCCTATATTCCCCGCGTCGCCGCCGTTCACGACCTGTGCGGCTACGGCAAGTGCTCTCTCGGCGTAGCCATTCCGGTGCTCTCCGCCGCCGGCTGCGACGTCTGCCCGGTCCCCACGGGCATCTTCTCGAGCCACACGGCCTTCCCCGGCTGGTACATGCACGACACCACCGAGATCCTCTCCGACTACCTGGCAGCCTGGGCCAATATCGGCGTTGAGATCGACGCTGTGTACTCCGGCTTCCTCGGCGCGCCCGAGCAGGTCGACCGCATCCGCGACCTCTACGCCGCCTACCCCAAGGCCCTGCGCGTGGTGGACCCCGTCATGGCCGACCACGGCGCCGTGTACCCCACCTACACCCCTGAGCTCTGCCAGGCCATGGCCGAGCTCGCCGAAGGTGCCGACATTCTCACGCCCAACCTCACCGAGGCCGCCATTATCCTCGGCGAGCCCATCGGCGACGCTTGGGCGGGCGAGAACATCTCCGACGACGAGGCGCACCGCTTGGTGGACGCGCTTCTCGCCAAGGGCACGCGTACCGTGGTGCTCAAGGGCATCCAGCGCGGCGACGGCCTCATCCGCAATTTCGTAGGCACGCACGACGGCGAGTTCTTCGAGGTCAACAACGAGCTGCTGCCCTACATGCTCCACGGCACCGGCGATCTGTACTGCTCGTGCCTCCTTGCTGCCGTTATGGCCGGCCGCACCGTTGAGGAAGCCGTGCGCTTTGCCGGCGACTTTGTGCACGACGCCATGATCGTGAGCTCCAAGCAGCCTGAGTTCGAAGCGCGCGGCGTGAGCTTCGAGCCGCTTCTGGGTCGCATCGCCCAGCTGCTCGAGGCATAAAAGCCCTCAGGTACCGCACCTGATTGCAAAACGAGCCCCTTCGGCGCTGGCCGAGGGGGCTCGCTGCGTTTGCTATGGGGAGGCGCGGCGCTACTCCGCGCTGTCAGCGTCTTGCGCGTCGTCCTTAGGGGCGTTTTTGCCCACGCGCGGCTGATAGCGCCCGACGCCCTGGAGCTCCTCCTGCGACAGGTAGGCGTCGGGGTCGACCTCGACGTCGCCGATGCCGAGCGGCATGGAGTTGATCTGCTCCTCGATGCGCGAGGCCACCTCGGCGTCGGCCGCCGTGATGCGGCACTCCCAGTCGATGCCGTTGGGGCCGCTCGCCTGGTGCTTGGTCCAGGTAAAGGTAAACTTGGGCGTCACGATACCCTCGGGCTCGGCAAACCCAAAGAACGAACTGTTCTGGAAGCTGCCGTCTTTGCCGGTTACGACCGAGACGTTGTAGACCACGCGGTTGATCTTCTCGTTCAGAAACGCGTTGGTGGCAAGCGCCGTGGCTTGGATCTGCGAAGACGACAAGAGCTCGAGCTCGCCGCTCGCCGAGGTGTCCACGACAGTGACCTCGACCTCGCCGGCGCGCTCACTCGCACGGTTGATCGTGAAGTCAGAAGGGAACTCCGTGTAGCCCGAGCCCCATTCCACGCCGCCCGACAGCGCGTTGTACACCGAGCGGAACGTAACCTCCTCGGACAGGCGGGTGGTGTTTACGCGGCGCAGGATGCCGTAGCCAAACTGCAGCCCCACCACGACCCCGAGCACGATGATCAAAAACGCCACGGAGAACTTGGTGATGCGGCCGCTTACGTCAGAGCCCGACGGGTCCTCTTCAGACAGCGGGTCGACCACGCGGGCAGCGCGCTTGGGCCGGCGCTTGGACTTGCCCGAAAGGGCGCGCGCGGCGTCACTCGGGTCAAGAACGCCCGAGGAATCGAGCGAGGCAAAGATCTCGGTGACCTGCTCAGGCGTCAGTTGTTGTTTTTTACCCATACGCAAACCCATTTGCCCCTTTGAGCCCAACATCCGACTCGGGGCCCTTCTCGCATGCAACAGCCTGAGATTATACGCGGCAGGGATGCAGAATACGTGGGTCGGAGCTTAAAGTTCGCATAACGGCAAAAGTGCATGGGCGCCGACGCGCGCTTCGCAAGCCGCATCGCGTCCGAGCAGCCGCGTTCTACGCAGATGTTAACGCTTTACGCAGGCACTAACGCTTATCGGGCCAAATCGGCTCCCAGGCGTTAGCAAATGCGTAAAGCGTTAGCGGATGCGTAGAACTCCGGGGCAAAGAGAAGGGCGCCGCCCGCGCAAAGCGAGGCGACGCCCTTCTTGCGTACTGCTTGCAAGTGTCTACAGCTCGTGGGCGCGCTTGCCCTCGAACTGCATGCGGTAATAGCGCGCGTAGGTGCCGCCGCGAGCGAGAAGCTCCTCGTGCGTGCCGCGCTCGACGACGTGGCCCTCCTCAACCGTGGCGATCTCGTCGGCGTTCTTGATGGTCGAGAGGCGATGCGCGATGACGAGCGTGGTGCGGTCGCGCGCGAGCTCCTCGAGCGACGCCTGCACGGCCTCTTCGCTCTCGTTGTCGAGCGCCGAGGTTGCCTCGTCGAGGATGAGGATCTTGGGGTTCTTCAAGAAGACGCGCGCAATGGCCACGCGCTGCTTCTGACCACCCGAAAGACGGCTGCCGCGCTCACCGACCACCGTGTCGTACCCGTCGGGCAGGCTCACGATAAAGTCGTGGATATTGGCGCGGCGGGCGGCTTCCTCGATCTCGGAGAGGTTCGCACCGGGGCGGCCGTAGGCGATGTTCTCGCCGATAGTGCCGTCGAAGAGGTACACGTCCTGCTGCACGAGTCCGATGGCGCGGCGCAGGCTCTCCTGCGTGACGGAGCGCACATCCTGGCCGTCGATGGTCACGGAGCCGGCGTCAACGTCGTAGAAGCGCGGAAGGAGCGAGCAGGTCGTGGTCTTGCCGCCGCCCGAGGGACCCACGAGCGCGATGGTCTCGCCGGGCTTGATGGAGAGCGACAGATGGTCGATAACCGGGCGCTCGCCTGCGTGACCGCGGCCGCCGAGCTCGGCGTTCTCGTAGCTGAAGCACACGTCGCGGTACTCGATGGCACCCGCCGTGACCTCGAGCGGACGAGCGTTGGGCGCGTCCTCGATATCGGGAAGGGTCTGCATGACCTCGTCCATGCGGCGGAAGCCCGCGATGGCCTTCTGGATGTTCTCGGTTGAGTTGACGAGCGTCTCGACCGGCGTGGTGAAGAGGCTGATGTAGAGCGCGAACGTAGCCATGTCGATGGCGCTCATCTGACCCTGGGCCACCAGGTAGCCGCCGAGAACCACGATGACCGTGAACAGCGTGCCGGTCATGAGCGCGCTCGTTGCCTGGTAGGCGCCCATGGCGTGGTACTGGTTGACCTTGGAGTCGAGGTAACGGTCGTTGGAGTCGCGGAACTTGGCGCGCTCGGTGCGCTCGTTGGCAAACGACTTGACCACGCGCATGCCCGAGAGCGAATCCTGAAGCTGAGAGTTGACGTCGGAGATCTTGCGGCGGTTGTCGCTGAAGACCGCGCGCATGCGGAAGTTCTGGCGCACCATGACCACCACGAAGAACGCGGCGACCACCGCCATGACCGCGGCGAGCACCGGCGAGATGGTGAAGAGAATCACGAAGGCGCCGACGATCTCGATGCCGCAGATGATGATCCACTCGGGTACGTGGTGGGCGGCCTCGCAGATGTCAAAAAGGTCGTTGACCACGCGGCTCATCATGTCGCCCGAGCTCACGCGGTCAAAGTAGCTGAACGAGAAGCGCTCGTACTGGTCGAACAGGTCCTCGCGCATCTTGGACTCCATGCGGGCGCCCATGATGTGACCCTGCGCCGACACGAAGTACTTGCATGCGGTACGAACGGCGTACATGGCCACGAGGCCGAGCGCGATAACGCCCAGCGCGCCCATGATGGCCTCGGAGCCCTCGGTGAAGAGCCCGTTGGTCAGCGAGCGCAGGATGCTCGGGAACGCCAAGTCGGCGCCGGCAATCGCCAGGGCGCAGAGGGTATCGGCGATAAAGAGGTGCTTCTGCGGGCCGTAGTAGGCCAGAAAACGTCGGAACATAGTTTGCTTTTTGCTGCTCATAAGAGTCCTCACTGTATACGCTTGCGTCGTAACCGAACGGCAGTATACAAAACAGGAGCGCCCGCGCAACACGCACGGGCGCTCCCCACATAATCGGTGCTTGTCCTATATGCCACAGCCGAGAAACTCGGCGGGAAAGCCCTTACAGACGGTGCGCCATGGCGTCGCAGAGCAGCGCGCCGACCACCGTCTTGGCGTCCTCGATCTTGCCGTCGAGAACCGCGTCGATAAGCTCGTTGACGTCGACGAGATCGACGTTCAGGAACTCGTCGTCGTCAGGATCGGCGCCCACAAAGGTCAGATGCGTGGCCAAAAACATGCGGATGATCTCGTCGGTATAACCCGGCGAGGGAGCGATGTTGGTCAAGAAGGCGATCTTGCCCGCCTCGAAGCCC
>CALUOB010000008.1 GCA_944322175.1 uncultured Coriobacteriaceae bacterium | reverse complement strand
TCAAGGTGCCCCGCGCTCCCCGTGGGGCCGCGCGGCAGGGAGATATATTGCCAGCCCTCCCGGCCCCGCGCAAGGGGCGCGGGGAGGTTCACAGGACCTGCACAAATCAGCGTGCTGGACTGATTTTGTCCTTCTTAGCAACGCGCTGCCGCGAGTAAGAACATCATCGCCTCCCACGGTCTTCGCTATGCGCTTCCTTATACAGAGAATGATCCCCGTGCGGCATGTCCCACCCGCTTTGTTCCCTCTGCTCTCTATGAGCCGTGCCGAAAGTTCACGAACTTTCGGCACTTCATCTTCGCCTTTCCTGCGCTTTGCTGACCTTCGCTTTCGATAGTTCATGAACTTTCGTGCTCGAAAGTCAGCGTGGCCCGCATGACCCTCGAGACAAAGCGGGGCCGGCCCCCCAGAGGGGGAGCCGGCCGATGCGGTGCAGGTTGCCTGCGCGAAAGCGAGGGCGTCCCTGGCGGAGCAGGTCGGCCCGAAGGAGGAGGGCATTGGCCTTGCGGCCATGCCCGACGAGTGAGGGCGGAGATGCCCGCCAGGGGCGGCCGCAGCGTCGAGCCCGAAAGGCCGCAGCGTCAACCCCTAAGCGAGGATGGTGCGCGCTGCCTCCTCGAGCGTGTCGAGGAGCTTCTCGGCATCTTCCTTCGTAGCGCCCTTGGCAAACAGGTACGCCTTGATCTTGGGCTCGGTGCCCGAAGGACGGATGATGATCTTGTCGCCCGTTGCAAGGTCGAACTCGATGACGTTGGCCTTGGGCAGACCGTTCACACCCTCGCCGTAGTCGACGACCTTGTCGACCGCCGTGCCCGCAAGCTCGGTCGGAGCGCTCTCGCGCAGGCCGGCCATGATGCCCGCCATCTTGGCAGAGCCGTCGGCGCCGGGGTAGGACAGCGAGATCGTCTTATTGAGGTAGTAGCCGAACTCCTCGTACAGCGCCTTGATGGCGTCAACCAGGTTCATGTCCTTCAGGCGGTAGTACTGCGCCATCTGGCAGATGAGCATAGAAGCGTTCACGGCGTCCTTGTCGCGCACATGGTCGCCCGAGAGGTAACCGTAGCTCTCCTCGAAGCCGAAGATGAAGCGGTCGACCTCGCCGGCATCGGACAGACCGGTGATGATGTCGCCGATGTACTTGAATCCCGTCAGGCAACGACGAAGCTCAAAGCCGTACTTCTCGGCGAGAGAATCGACCATGGCGGAGGAAACGATGGTGGTCACCGCGACCTTGGTCTTGAGGTCCTCGCCGCGCTCGGCGCGCATCTTGCAGATGTAGTCGAGCAGCAGGACGCCCATCTCGTTGCCGGTGATGAGGGTGTAGTCGTCGCCGTCGGCACACGCAACGCCCACGCGGTCGGCGTCGGGGTCGGTCGCGAGCAGCAGGTCGGGCTTGACCTCCTTGCACAGATCGATGCCCTTCTGCATGGCCTCGCGGATCTCGGGGTTCGGATAGGGGCAGGTCGGGAAGTTGCCGTCGGGATCCTTCTGCTCGGGAACGATCGTGATGTCGGTGATGCCGACCTTGTTGAGAACGGTGGTGACCGGAATCAGGCCGGTGCCGTTGAGCGGGGTGTAGACGAGCTTGAGCGGAGCGGAGGCAATCTGCTCATCGGTCAGGTTGTTGACCGACTTGCTCACCACGGCGTCGTAGTAGGCGTCGAGAACCTCGTCGTCGATCCACTTGACGAGACCCTGGGCAACAGCCTCGTCGAAGTCCATGGTCTTGACGTCGGTGAAGGGGTTCGTGGCCTCCATGGCGGCGGAAATGGCAGCCGCGGCCTCGGACGTGATCTGGCAGCCGTCAGGACCGTAGGCCTTGTAACCGTTGTAGGGAGCGGGGTTGTGGCTCGCGGTCATGCAGATGCCGCCGGAGCACTTGAGATAGCGCGTGGCCCACGACAGCGTGGGAACCGGCGAGATCCTGGGGTACACGTACGCCGTCACGCCGTTCGCCGCGAGGATGGCAGCGGTCGTCTTGACGAACAGCTCGCCCTTGTTGCGGCTGTCGCGCGCGATCGCAACGGTGGGGTTCTCAAACGTCTCGTTGAGGTAGTTGGCGAAGCCCTGCGTAGCGCGGCCGACCGTGTAGATGTTCATGCGGTTGGTGCCAGCGCCGAGCGTGCCGCGCAGGCCGGCGGTACCAAAGGCAAGATCCTGGAAGAACGCGTCGGTGATCGCGTCCTTGTCGCCCGACTCCTTCATCTGCTTGAGCTCTTCGGCGAGCTCGGGATCAGTTACGTTCTCGACCCAGGTGTCGAGCAACTCCATAACGTCTACCACGGTAATCAATCCTCCTGAGGATCAAAGTGCCTACCTACGATGAGAAGGGTACCCAAAACGACGGGAGCGCATGACGGTATATCGGGGATCGGCATGATCGCGCGCGTGAGCGTGGGCCCAAACGCAAGGTGCCGGGCCGCTCGACGCGAACCCGGCGCAAAGATGCTCTATAGCGTGGCGACGCACGGAGAGCAGGAGGCAGGCAGCCACTGCGCCCCTATCCCAGCACACGCGCCCTCTCGGTAAGGCGGCGCGCGGTATGCTCGCGCACCGCGCGGAACGTGTCCTCAAAAAACGCCTGATCGAGAAGGTCGTACACGGGCTCACCGGGTGAGTCGGGCTCGTTGTGGGCAACGATCGCCTGCGCGGCGGTCACGGCCCGCTCGGTGTCCTGAGGCTCGATCGCATACTGCGGAAACGCCTGCGCCGCACGTACAAGGTCGTCGGTCAGAGTCGGGGCGAGGCTGATCGAGAGCGTTTTGCCGAACACGTCGAAATCCGCCTGCTTGCGCACGCGCGTGCGCTCGCCGGTGGGGATCCCGCGTGCGGCGATGAAGCGCCGCACGCGGGAGTTCCAGATATTGTCGGCCGCAAGGTGCGCCCATACGCCGAGGACAAGGTCGCCCGGATCCTCGCCGCGTCGGTCGGCGGCTACGATGTAGCGATCCCAGAACTCGTCGTCGCGCGGGCAGGGGATGGCGCCCGGCCCCGCAAAGTGCGTCTCGCGATACGGGCGCTTGTGCGAGACGTCGGGAACCATGTAGCCCACGTATACGTCGGGCACGAGGTTGCCGAAGAGAAAGACGTTCGGATCGCGCACGCCGAGCGCCTCGGCGCCCGGCGCCGCGAGCAGCCCCTCGGCCTCGGCGATATGGATGTTCCAGCTCGGCATGCTCTCCCCTACGAACGAACCGTGCCGCCCACGGCCTTGCAAACCTTGGTGATCAGTCGCTGATGAACCTTCTCGACCTCCGAAGAGGTGAGCGTGTGGTCCTCGGCGCGATACGTAAGGGCAAACGCCATGGACTTCTTGCCGGCACCCACGCGCTCGTCGTCGCGGTACACGTCAAAGAGGCGCACATCCGAAAGCAGCTTGCCGCCCGCGGAGCGCAGGCGCTGCTCGAGCGTCTCGCAGGTGACGTCCTCGTCGACCACAATCGCGAGATCCACCTCGACCGGCGGGTACGGAGAGAAGCCGTGGTAAGCGCCCTGGGGCCGTGCGGCGCGCTTGAGCGCGTCGACGTCGAGCTCGAACGCAGTAACGGGCAGCTTGATGCCAAACGCCTCGCGCGCCGACGGATGCACCTCGCCGACCCAGCCGAGCAGCGTGCCGCCCGCCAGCACCTCGGCCGCGCGACCGGGCTGGAGAAAACGGTACTTCTCGGGGTCGCAGGGGCGGAAGCGCACCTTCTCGACGCGCAGCTGAGCGAGAAGCTCCTCGACGATGCCTTTGCCGTCGAAGAAGCGCAGGGGACGGTACTTCTGATTGCATGTGGAATCGCCCCACGCACCCGCGAGAACCGCAGCGACCGACATGCGCTCCTTGGGCTGGCTCTTGTTAGGACGCCCGAAGAAGAGCCTTCCCATCTCGTAGAGCTGGATGTTGCCGTTGCCGTGATCCTCATTGTAATCGACCGAGGTCAGCAAGCCAGGCAGCAGGGTGCGGCGCATCTCGGACTGCTCCGCCACGAGCGGGCGCATGAGCTTGACGGGAAGGCCCTTGCCCTCTTCGCTCATGCCGATCTTCTCGAGGTCGCCGGGAGCGGCAAAGCCGTAGGTAGTGGTCTCGTTCAGACCGCATGCGCGCAGGATCTGGCCGATCTTGCGCTCCAGGCGCTGGTCGGGCGTGAGACCGCCAACGTGGTTCCGTGCGGCGGGAATCGTCGCCTCAACGCGGCCCATGCCCCACAGGCGCAGGATCTCCTCGATAAGGTCGATCTCGCGCGTGAGGTCGGGACGGAACGAAGGCTGCGTGACGAGCAGCTCGCCCGGGGCGGCGTCCTCGACGCCGCAGCCCAGACGCGCGAGCGCCGTGCGCGTGAAGGCGGGGTCGATGGCGGCGCCGATAAGCGCGTCGACGCGCGCGAGACGCAGCGTGATCTTGGCAGGCTCGAAGGGGTTCGGATACACCTCGACATAGCCCGGCGCGACTTCGCCGCCCGCGAGCTCCTCGATAAGGGCGGCGGTGATGTTCGCAACGTCCACGCAGCCCTCGACGTCAACCTGGCGCTCGAAGCGCAGCGACGCCTCGGAGATCAGGTCTAGGTCGCGGCTCGTGTGCGACGTGCGGCCGGCGGCAAAGCACGCGCTCTCGATCAGCACGTCGGTGGAGTCGTCCTCGATCTCGGAGTTGAGGCCGCCCATGACGCCGGCAAGCGCAACCGGGCGCCCGCTGTCGGTGATGAGGCCCATGCCCTCGGCCAGCACGCGCTCCTGGCCGTCGAGCGTCGTGAACTTCTCGCCCGCGTGAGCGGCGCGCACCACCACGCGGCGCTTGCCGTCGTCGGCCATGTCGAAGGCGGCCATGTCGAAGGCGTGCAGCGGCTGACCGGTGAGCATCATGACGTAGTTGGTGATGTCGACGACGTTGTTGATGCTGCGCACGCCCGCGGCGGCAAGGCGCTCGACCATCCACTGGGGCGACGGCCCCACCTTCACGTTGCGCACGACGCGCATAACGTAGCGGTCGCAGAGGCCCTCGTCGGCGATCTCGACCTCAACGACATCGGAAGCGGGAGCGCCCTGCTCCTGCTTGATCGCAGGAAGGTCGACATGGAGGTCCTCATCGAGAATCGCACCCACCTCGCGCGCCATGCCGATCATCGAGAGGCAGTCGGGGCGGTTGGGCGTGATCTCGCAGTCGAGAACGGAGTCGGAGAGATCGGCGTAGCGGGCGAAGGGCATGCCCACCGGCGCGTCCTCGGGCAGGATCATGATGCCCGAGTGGTCACCGCTGAGGCCGAGCTCGCGCGCCGAGCAATTCATGCCGCGCGACTCGATGCCGCGCAGCTTGGCCTTCTTGATCTTGATGCCGCCCGGCAACTCGGCGCCCACCATGGCGACCACGATATGGTCGCCGGCGTTGAAGTTCTGGGCGCCGCAAACGATCTGCAGCGGCTGAGGGTTGCCCTCGGCGTCAGTATTTGCCGCACCCACGTCGACGGTCGTGACCCACATGTGGTCGGAATCGGGATGGGGGTCTTTCGTGAGCACCTTGCCGGTAACGACATGGTCAAACGCCTGACCGACCGTATCGACCGCTTCGACCTCGGTTCCGGTGCGAATGAGCTCGGCGACGAGATCCCGAGGCTCCTCGGGCACGTCGACCATAGTCTTGAGCCATTTATAGGAGACGCGCATGAGCGGCTCCTCCTTTCTGTACCAAGTAGAGAACAGCGCTTCTTGCTGCGGGCGCCAAAACCCTGGCCGCCCGCATTGCCTTAGAACTGGGCCAGGAAGCGCATGTCGCCCGTCATCAGGGCGCGCAGGTCGGGCAGGTCGTAGCGAAGAGCCGCAACGCGCTCGGCGCCGATGCCAAACGCGAAGCCCGTGTACTTCTCGGAGTCAACGCCGCTCATCTCGAGGACGTTGGGATCGACCATGCCGCATCCCAGGATCTCGATCCAGCCGGAGTGCTTGCAGAAGCTACAGCCCTTGCCGTGGCAGACGTTGCACGAAACGTCGACCTCGCAGCTCGGCTCGGTGAACGGGAAGAAGTGCGGGCGGTAGCGCGTCTTGCGGTCCTCACCGAACATCGCGCGGATGAAGGTGTCGAGCGTGCCCTTGAGGTCGCCAAAGGTGATGCCCTCGTCGACCACGAGGCCCTCGACCTGGTTGAACTGCGGCAGATGGCAGGCATCGGGCGTATCGGGACGGTACACCGTTCCGGGCGAGATCATGTAAATCGGCGGCTTTTCGTTCTCGAGGGCATGCACCTGCTGGCCCGAGGTCTGCGTGCGCAGCAGGATATCGGACTCGCCGCGCGCATGGGCCTCGGCGTGGTCGGCGGTGCCCACGGCGTTGTCGACCACGTAGAACGTGTCGCGCGCCGAGCGGCTCGGATGGTCCTCGGGAGCATTGAGCGCGGTGAAGTTGTAGTACGTCGTCTCAACATGGCGGCCGTACTCCACGGTGTAGCCCATGCCGCAGAAGATGTCCTCGATCTCCTCGAGAATGGATGAAATAAGATGCTGGTGCCCAATGACGGGGCGCACGCCCGGAAGCGAGATGTCAACTGCCTCGCGCGAGATCAGGTTCTGGCGAGCGACCTCGGCGAGCGACTGAGAGCTGCGCTCGATCATGCCCTCGATCAGGCGGCGCAGCTCGTTGGCGCGCTTGCCCACGGCGGGGCGCTCTTCGGGCGAGAGCGACCCCATCATATGCATCATGTCCGTCAGCTGGCCCTTGCGCCCCAGCAGCGCCACGCGCGCCGCCTCGAGCTGCTCGGCCGTCGTGGCGCTCTCAATGCGCTCGTGCGCCGTTTGCTCGAGCCGTTCGAGATCTTCGACCAAACTCATGCGTTCCTCCTACTAAAAAAGCCGCCCTCGAGGATCTTCCTCAAGGACGGCTACTGACCGCGGTACCACCTTGCTTGACGGCCGGGATTTCTCCCCCGGTCGCCCTCTTTTTGCCCGATGTCGTTCGGGCGGACGGCTTCCCTACTGAGCCGGCAGAACCGCGCCGTTCAAGTCGCTGCTCGGGAGTGAACGCACGTCCCTCGTTGCGCGGGAAGGCTCACAGCCCACGACCCTCCCTCTCTCGGCGCAACGCGCGAGGGGCGCACCCTCTCCGTCAACGCATTGCCCCTGAGGATAGCACGTCGGGCTGAGGGGCGGCAAGGGGAATGCCGCGCGCCACGCGTTCGTACACTTCGCGCGTCTCCGCACCGGGGTCGACGCCGCGAGCTGCCATGAGCGCATGAAGATGCGCGTTGTACAGCTCCGCCGCTTCGCGACGCCTTCCCTGCAGGCCAAACACGCGCATGCCTATGCGCGCGACGTCCTCGCGTTCCGGGGCCTGGTTGAACGCGGCGCGCGCGAGCCACGCGGCGCTCGGCATCTGCCCTTCCTGAATGGCCACGTTCGTGCCGATAAGCATGCAGTCCAGAAACTTCGTTGCGTACGATTCGCGCATGCGCAGGAAAAACTCCGGCGCCACGCGGTCCGGCACGAACAGAGGCGCAGGATACAGCTCCTCGATCAAAAGGCACGTCTCGACGATACGCCCTGCATCGCGCTCGTCGCGGTGGAGAAGCACGTCGCGTGCCAGGGCGTCGAACCGGGCAATGTCGGTGAGCACGTACTCGGTGTTGAGCGACACGCCGTCCCCTTGGACCAATACGTACTCGGGTCCTCCGCTTATCTGGCCAAACGCTTTTCTGAGCGCCGACATCGTCACGTAAAGGTTCTCGCGCCCGCGCTGAAACTCCATGTTGGGCCACAAGTCATGAATAATCGCGCGGCGCGTCACAAACGCCCCCGGGCACAGCGCGAGCCTTGCGGCGAGCGCGCTCGCCTTCTTCCTCCTCCATTTGCCGTCTGCAACCATGTGTCCGTTCTTCTCGACACGCAAGCCACCAAACAGGGAGATCTTCACCTGGCCCAGTGAGAGCAAGGCAACGCGATCGAGCGACTCCTCGTCCGCCTCGAGAGGGCGCTGCACCCGACCGGCCGCCAGCGTCCGCTCGAGGGCAAAGCCTTCGGGCAGCAGCCGCAGCAGCGAGGCGCCGGCGGCACCGGCGCACGCAAGCGCCAGACGCGCCATTGCGGCGACCCCGTCGTCGAGAAGGACGTCTCGATGGCGTGAGTACCACGCCGAGAGCTCGGCGTCGTAGCGAACCGCCGAGAGCGTCAGCGCAACCGTCCATGCGGCGAGGGGAGACGGGTCGCCCTCCTCGAGATCGAGGTTGTCGGCCTCTTCGCGCAGGGTGGCAACCGACGTGGTCGCAAGCGTCGCCGTACGCTCGAGAAGATCCGCCCAGCCGCGCAGATGCGGAGCGCAGTCCTGGGAGAGGCGCAGCGCCTGCTGGGCGCGGAACTGCGCGCTGACCGCCTGCCCCTGCAAGAGCTCGCTCCATCCGCGCGCCAAAAGCGACAGCAGCTGAAGCGAGAGGTTGGCCGTGCGAACACCGAGCGTGGAGGCCTCGCTAAAGACATCGTCGGGAGCCTTTTCGCCGCGGAGGAGGTCGCACAGCGCGCGCACGAAACGCGCAAGCACGGAAAGCGAGAGCATCTTTCGCTCCTCGAGCGCTCCGATCGCCTCGTCCAGATAAGCGCCCGCGATATCGGATGCCGCCGACTCCGGAGCGAACGCCGCGAGAAGCATGAGATCTAGCCGCGCCAAAAGCGCCGTTACGTCAAGGGCGTTCTTCCCCTCGCGCGCTGCCTCTAGCAACGGCGCCTCGAACTTGTCGAGCTCTCCGTCTGCCAGGGCGTCGAAGGCGCGCACATGGAGCCTGAGCGCCTGCGCTCTTGCAGGCTCTTCGACGGCGCCGAGATCAATGCGGGGAAGCGCCGAAGCTCCCGAGGCACCCCACACCTCGCCCGCCGCTTTAGCTATGCTCCAGTCGCAAGGATCAACGCAACGCTCCACCTCACGGGCATGCCGCGCAAGCTCCGCCGCCGTTGCCCGAACTGTTCGCCGATCACCGATCATAAGAGAGGCAACGTGCGCGGCGAGAAGCAGACCGGGGCTCGTCGCGCTCGAATCGGCTTCCGCGCGCCCCCGCGCCGTGGCAACGTCGTCAAAGATCGCCCGCACGGCAACCGCATGACCGTCGAGACAGGGTTGCGTGGGGAATTGCGCGATAAGCTGGGCAGCGAGCGACCGGTCCATCAAGTCCCCCGCGAGCCACATCGCATCGTCGGTTCTTCCTGCACGCATGAGGGCTCGGGCAACATGCAGGGCAAGCGCAGGCTCTTGAGAAATCACGTCGCGCGCGATCTGCTCGCGCGCCCTCTTGCCCATGCGCAGACAGCAAAACGATCGCCGTGACTCGTCCAGACCAAAGAGCGGGTAATCGCGGGCAATGACCGAGAGGTCCGACTGGCGAACGTGCAGCCATCCTCCATCGATCTCGGTAAACTCCCCTTCACAGGCAAGAAACATCGCACGCATGAGGCGTCTCAGGCGCCCCTCCCCGCGTCCGAGAAGAACAGGCCGGTAGACCTCCACCGCGACCCGATCGAGCACGCTCGTCTCGCCCGCCTGATCTGTTACGCCCTGAAGGGCAACCACCAAGGCGGGGATTCCCTGCGTCAGACCGTACATGTCGAGAGAGGAGGCGATCGAGAGCTCTTGCGCCCACGCGCGGTACTCCCGCGCGCGAACCGTGAGAGCCTGCGCGCGGAGCTTTCCCGAATCCCCCATGGCATCCATGGCGGTTGCCTCGGCAGGCGTGCACGAAACGACCAGCTCCCAGCCCTCTTGCCGCATTGCGCGCAGCACCTCGATCAGCTCCTTGACCCCTTGAGGCGACAAGCGAGGCAGGTTGTCGAGCGCCAGCAAGGCGCATCCGTCCTCTTGGGCCCCGGACTCCAGATCGGTTTCGATGCGCACGGCAGCGAGCTGCGCCATAAGCTCATCGGCCCGCATGCCCCATGCGTCGATGATGCGCGCAACGTGATAGCGAGGGTCCTTGCGCGCCACCATCACTCGCTCGAGAAGCACCGCGGTCTTTCCAAACCCCGACGGAGCGCAGACGAACACAACTCCGTCCTGCTCACCGAGACGCCGAAGCTGCTCCATAAGATGGGGCCGCCGAACGAGCAGGCTTGCGCTTCGGCTGGCATGGGCCGCTTCCTTCTCGGCCTCATGGGATTTAAGCGCAGCGGCAACAAATTCTTCCTCGCTTGGCCGGGGGCGTGAGCGCTGCCCCTGGCGCCCGCTCTGAGCGGGAACAGTTTTGGCCCTCCTCCGCGTCTTGGTACCTGAACGACCTTTCGCGATTCGCACATCTGTATTCCGGCTCATCGTGACAACCTCCTCGGCCCTCTCACCCTCCCGGGCGCACTTTCAGGCTATCTGCAGCTGGAGTGCGAAAGAAGCTACCACAGACGAGCAGTTTTCCACAGGCAGTGCGCTTGGTCGCAGAAGATGTGACAGTCAGGGGAGGGGTGGTTTTCAGCCAACGGCGGCTTTCCGTCGGCCAACGGTTCGCACGGCCGGAGTTGTTGGAATCGTGTTTGATTCGGTACCAGTTGCAGCACACAGGGCACTTCTCGCCAACGAGTACGTCTGGATCGCACAAAGCCCGAAACACGACCGTAGTAGACTAGAGAAATTACCCATGCGGCCGCGGCTACAAGCGCTGCGGCGCGCACGCATCGAGAAAGGCTTCGCATGGACTACGCCATCGTCACCGACTCGTGCTGCAACCTCACCGAGGCGACCATCGACGAGCTCGGCATCCACATCCTCCCCTTGCGCTTCCTTGTTGACGGCGAGGAGTACCGCAGCTACCTCAAGGGAGAGGTCACCGACCTCAAGCAGTTCTACACCATGATGCGCGAGGGAAAGGTCATCAAGACCTCGCTCCCCAACATGAGCGAATCCGAAGAGCTCGTTCGCGGACTTCTCGAGAAGGGCAAGGACGTGCTGTTCCTCGGCTTCTCCAGCGCGCTCTCGGGAACCTACGAGGCCGCCGACCTGCTCTTCCAGCAACTCGCGCCCAACTACCCCAACCGCCGGCTCATTGCCATCGACACGCTCGCGGCCTCGGGCGGCCAAGGGCTTCTCGTCTACCACGCCGCGAGGCTCGCGCGGGAGGGCAAGAGTCTCGAAGAGGTGGCCCGCTGGGTGGTCGAGAACCGCCTGCACCTCGCCCATTGGTTCACGGTCGACGACCTCATGTTCCTTTTCCGAGGCGGTCGCGTCAGCCGCACGAGCGCTTGGGCGGGCACGGTGCTCAACATAAAACCGGTCATGCATGTTGACGATGAAGGCAGGCTCATCCCGCTCGAAAAGGTCCGCGGCCGCAAGAAGTCGCTCAACGCCCTTGTCAAGCACATGGAGCAAAGCGCTGTCAGGCCCATCCAGGAGCCGGTGTTTATCACCCACGGTGACTGCCTGGAGGACGCGGAGTACGTAGCCGGGCAGATCCGCGAGAAGCTCGGCGTGCAAGACGTGCGCATCAACTACGTCGACCCTGTTATCGGGGCCCATTCCGGCCCCGGAACCATGGCGCTCTTCTTCCTCGCCGACAAGCGCTAAAGGACCAAGAGCCAGCCCCGAGGCCCACCCTGGGCCAACCGTCACCCAAGTACCCCCCCCCTCGTAAAGGGCCCCGTCTCCAACCCCCCCCCGGACAAAATACGCTGTTAACGGCGCATTTTGGCCGGGGCTCTTCTCCATCATCTACCTGCGAATATCTCATATTTGCGCAGGTAGATGAGGGTGGCCAAAAAACGGCGTTAAGAGCGTTATTTGGCATGTGTTCGATTCCGGCGCGATGCAGAAACGGGCCCGGTCCTGGTATCGGACCGGGCCCGTTGCGTTTCTGGAGCCAGCGACAGGAATCGGCGCGGCTGGCGCCGCGCCCCCGCTGCGGGCCCTCCGGGCCCTTGCGCGCTGCGCTGGCGAACGCTCGCGCGTTCGCTCAGCTCCGCGCCCGCAACCGTGTTCGATTCCGGCGCGATGCAGAAACGGGCCCAGTCCTGGTATCGGACCGGGCCCGTTGCGTTTCTGGAGCCAGCGACAGGAATCGAACCCGCAACCCAGTGATTACAAATCACTTGCTCTACCGTTGAGCCACGCTGGCGGTTTTGTTTGCTGCGAGAGGCCGTTGGGCGCTCGCAGCGGTACTTAGGATATCGTCCGCGGCTCGAAACTGCAAGCTTTGGCAGGCGACGCTCTAGACGCGCCCGCGAAGGGCGTCGAGCTTTGCGCGCATCTCGGGGCTCAGGCGATCGGCCATGGTGAGCTTCATGGGCGGAGCCTCATCGATCTCGCGCTGGACCGACTCGTTGACCTCGCGGATCTCCTCGGTGAGCATGCGCGCCGAGATGCGCGTGACGCCTTTGCCCATCGCAACCGCCTGAATCGTGCCGTCGCTCGTTGCCACGGCAACCTCGCGGCCCTCCTCGCGCGCGTCGGTGCAGAGCTGCTCGATCACGCGGTCCGCCGATACGTTGGGCGGGGAGAAGATCACCCTCACGCCCGCTGCCCCGATGTTGGGGCGCTCCGGGTTCTTGTTTCCGGCACCGTCAAACACCACGACCGCGTCGTAGCTCGCCTGGGCAAATGCCGCGACGTCGGAGATCAGCGCCTCACGCGCACGCGGGTAAACGTCGCGCGAAAGCGGGTCGTCGCTACGGTCGTAGACAAGCCGCTCGTAGCGAGGCGTGGCATAGATGACGTTGTAGCCGTCGACCACGAGCAACGGTCGCTTGCCCGAGCGCGCACGGCCCCCCGGCGTCGGAAGCCCCGAGCGGGCAGGCGCAGAACTAAACGCGTTGCCCACGCCGTGCGCGTATGCCGGAGAAGCGCCCGTAGAGCCGCGGTCGACCTTGGCAAAGCGCTTAGCTTTGGCCTTCTTGCGATTTCCCATGCTATGCGCCCGCCTCTTCATCAGCCCCGAGCGCCGGCCAGTTGGCGCGCAGCCACTCGTAGCACATAACGGTTGCCGCCTGCGCCACGTTCAGGCTCTCGGTTGCCCCGCGCTGAGGCAGCTTGACGAGAAAATCGCACTTCTCGAGCACGAGACGCGAAATGCCCGCGCCCTCCGAGCCCATGACCAACGCGATGCGGCCCTCGAGCGGGGACCCCCATACATCTTGTTCGGCATGCTCGCTCGAACCGCCAACCCAAAAACCGGCCTCTTTGAGCTGGTCGAGCGCCGTAGCAATGTTGGGGACCTGCGCAATGGGGATGTGCATAACGGCACCGGCGCTCGTCTTGTACGCGCCTACTCCCACGCTCGCCGCGCGCTTGCCGGCGATGACAACACCTGCAGCGCCCACGACTTCAGCCGAGCGAACGATGGCGCCGAAGTTGCCCTCGTCGGTCACGTGGTCGAGAACCACCACCAGCGCCGGACCGCTGCCCGCAGAGGCGATGATCTCCTCGATCGAAACGTACGGGAACGACTTAGCCTCGAGCACGATGCCCTGGTGAGCGCCATGGGAGCTCAGACGATCGAGCTCGGAGCGCGGAACCTCCCGCACAGGAACGCCCGCGCGCGTCACCGCCGCGACGATACGGTCGAACTCGGGATCGCGCCCGCGCCCCTGCCCTGGCGCCACGGCCTCCTTGGCGATAAGCGCCCGTTTGACGGGAAAGCCGCAGCGTAGAGCCTCCGCCGCAGCGCGCCGGCCTTCGATGTAGTTGCCGCGGGGCGCCGCTCCGCGCGGCCCTTGCGGGCGCGAGGATCGAGAGGCGCCGGAGCCGCGCTTCTCGGACGCGCGCGGACCATGGGCGGCACCGGCATGCGCCCGCTTGCCGCCGCGCCCGCGTTCAGATGTCGGTCGGCCCTGCTTAGCCATGGATGCTCCTTTTCACACGGATGGTCGTGCCTGCTGTTCTCAGCTATTGTCACATTGCCGGACGTCGCGGCGCACCCCAAACGCGTCTGCGCCAGCCCGATCGAGAAAAAAGCATCGGGCGGCCGACGAGCGCTCCGCATGGAGGCATAGTCGTCCGCACGATGCTCACCTACGTCCAGCGATCCGGATCTCTCAAAGGACCCTGCTGCTGGAACGGGCGTCTCGGAAAGCGCCCGAAAACCCGCCGCTAAAACCAAACGGCGAAGGAGACTGCCTTAAGAAGCGAGGTGCTTGATACGGGAGCCGGCCGAGGTGTCCTCGATCATGAGGCCCATGTCTTTGAGCTGGTCTCGGATGGCGTCGGCCACCTCCCAGTTCTTGGCGGCGCGGGCCTCGGCACGGGCAGCGAGGATCTTCTCGGCAGCCTCGTCGACGTTGTCGCCGGTATAGGCGCACAGCCCTGCGGCTACGCCCAAAAGCCCAACCGGCAGCGGCTCCTCAATAACCGGAAGCTCAACGCCCAGCTGCGCGAGGGCCCCGGCGATAACGGCGCCGCACGTACGGGCCACCTCGGGGTCGACCGCGCCCGCCGCCTGATCGAGATAGGTGTTGGCCTCGGTGACGAGCTGGAAGTACGCTGCAACGGCTCCGGCGGTGTTGAAATCGTCGTTCATGCACGCCTCGTACTCAGCGGCGGCGCGCTCCATGGCGGACGTGAGGCCTGCTGCGAGCTCGGCATCAGGCTGTCCCTCCGCATGGTCGGCTGCCCACTTGAGATTGCGCACGGTACCCGCGATGCGCGCGAGCGAGTTCTCCGCGCCTTCGAGTCGCTCCCACGAGAAGTCGAGCGGGCTGCGGTAATGCGTCTGCAGCATGAGCAGGCGAAGCGCCGCCGCGGAGTGCTTCTCGAGCACCTCCTCCAGCGTGAAGAAGTTGCCCAGGCTCTTGCTCATCTTCTCGCCGTCCACGAGCAGCATGCCCGTGTGCATCCAGGTGTTGGCAAAGCCCTCGTGCCAGGCGCAGGTTGCCTGGGCGCACTCGTTCTCGTGATGCGGGAAGGCCAGATCGGAGCCGCCGCCGTGAATATCGATCGGGCACCCCAGGTAACGGTGCACCATCGCCGCGCACTCGGTGTGCCAACCGGGGCGGCCCTTGCCCCACGGCGAGTTCCACATGGGCTCGCCGGGCTTGGCGGCCTTCCACAGGGCAAAGTCGAGCGGGTCGTTTTTGTCTTCGTTTTCCTCGATGCGGGCGCCGACCATGAGGTCGTCGATCTTGCGACCCGAGACCTCGCCGTAGGACGGATCGCTCCTCACCGAGAAGTACACGTCGCCGTTGTCGGCCGCATAGGCGTGACCGCCCTCGATGAGGGTCTTGATCATGCCGATCATGGGGCCGATCTCTTTGGTCGCACGCGGACGCACGTCGGGGTCCATCACGTTGGCGCGACGCATCACGTCGATGAACTTCTTCGAGAACTCCTCGGCGACCTCCTCCGCCGTGCGGCCCTGCTCGTTGGCGCGGTTGATGATCTTGTCGTCCACATCGGTGAGGTTCTGGGCGAACGTCACTTCATAGCCGGAGGCGATCAGCCAGCGGCGAATAACGTCGAAGCTGATGAACGTGCGCGCGTTGCCGATGTGGATGTTGTCGTAGACTGTGGGTCCGCACACGTACATGCGGACCTTGCCCTCCTCTACCGGGCGGAACTCTTCTTTTTTATGCGTGCTGCTGTTGTAAATCTTCATGATGATGCTTCTCCTGCGGAGGTTGGCTGCAGTGCGTTGGACACGTCGTCACGCTTATGCGCTTAGCTACATCGTTCGAACAGGCACACCGCCCACGCGCCGATGCCCTCGCCCTTGCCTTCCCAGCCGAGTTTCTCAGTCGTGGTTGCCTTGACGCCCACCTGGTCAACCGACACGTCGAGCGCAGAGGCAAGGTTCTCGCGCATTTGGTCTCGATACGGGCTGATCTTGGGAGCCTGGCACGCGATCGTGCAGTCGGCGTCAACGAACGCGTAGCCCAGCTCGCGCGCGTACTCCATAACCCGACGCAACAGCACGAGCGAGTCGGCTCCTTCATAAGCAGGATCGGTGTCGGGGAACAGCTTGCCGATGTCGCCGCCGCGGCAAGCGCCGAGGATAGCATCTGCCAGCGCATGCGCCAGCACGTCGGCGTCGGAATGGCCGAGCAGGCCCTTCTCGTACGGAATCTCGACGCCGCCGATGATGCAGCGGCGTCCGTCGACGAGCCGATGCACGTCGTAGCCATGACCTATGCGAAGTGCGTGTTGCACGATGCGACCCTTTCTGCAGGTTCGTCGAACGTCTGCATCATACCGCATCCGGCGCAGCGAGGAACGCATGCACGGTTAGCGCCCAGAAACCGCCTGGAACACGGTGCCTACAGACATCTTGGGGCCAAACTGTTCAAAAACGCACATTTTCAGTTGTTTATGCCATTCTGAATGTTTTCTGAATAACGTTTGCGCAGATAAGCTTGTCCGTGCGAAGGCAGACAGCCTCTTGGACACCGAAAAACGACTGAAAACTTGCAAATTTGAACACTTCGGGCGATTTTTTACATTAGCCGAGTCGCGCACGCAGCAAAGCCTCCACAAGGGGAACGTCCTCGGGCACGGTGACCTTGACGTTGTCGCGCGGCGACGGGAAGAGCACGACGCGGCAGCCCAAGCGCTCGACGAGCGAGGCGTCGTCGGTGCCGGCAAACCCCTCCTGCTCCGCAGCATCAAAAGCTTTGAGCATCACGTCGACCGGAAACACCTGCGGCGTCTGAACCGTCCAGAACCGTGCGCGATCAGGCGTGCCTGCGATAAATCCGGAGCCGTCGACTTCTTTGAGCGTGTCCACCGACGGCTGGCCGCACACAAGCCCGTCAGCCCCGCTGCGAACGAGCTCCGCAACGGCGCGGTCGATAAGATCGGGCGTAACGAGAGGGCGCGCGCCATCATGAATGGCAACGATGTCGCACGACGCCGGAACCGCCTCAACGCCCGCCCGCGTCGACGCCTGACGCGTCGGCCCGGACCAGGCAAAGCTCACCGGAGTCGCAAGGCCGAGCGGATCGAGCGCGCAGGCGCGCATCTCGTCGCAGCGATCCCGCGGGCACACGATCACGATATGGCCGATACTTGCCGCCTGGTCGAACGCGCGCAGCGCCCAGCTCACCAGCGGCAGGCCCGCCACCTCGAGCAGCTGCTTGCCGCCCGCATGGCCCAAGCGACTCCCGCTCCCGCCCGCAGCGATAACAGCGCACGCACGGCCGGCAACAGCGGCGGGGCACCTCTCTGCGGCTTTGCCCCCGAGCTCGGCGCTCATCGGCTACTCCCCTCGCTGGTCCTGCATGCGGTCGAGCGTGTTGGCGAGAATCATCGGGTTGTTCACGCCGAAGTCGCGCAGGCGCTCGGGATTCTTGCGGATCTCGCGAAGCACGTCCTGGAACGAGTCGTACTGGTCGACGATGCGCTCGGCAACGCCGTCGCGCACCACCGACACGCGCGAGAGCGTGCGCAGGCCGAGCGGCGTGAGCACGGAGTCTTCCTCGAGGTTCTCGTAGCCCAGCGCGCTTGCGATGCGCTTGGGGTTGGTAAGCTCCTGCGCCGACATCTGCGCGAACTTCTCGCGCACGGTGTCTACGTTCTCTTCGGACGAATCGGCCGCGTAGTCGCGGATCATAAGGTTGTACTCATCCTCGATGGCGTCGCCCGCGAGCTGCTCGAGCTGCATGCGCACGAGCTTGCCCTGGCTGCCCAGCTGCTCGATACAGTACTCGAGGCCCTCCTTGGCCTGCTGGAGAAGCTCAAAGTTCGAGAAGATCTCGGTCACGTCGGCGAGCGTCACGTAGTCGTCGAGCTCGAGCGCCGTCAGGCGGACGAGCGCGCGGTCGAGCGAGGTTCGCGTGGTCTGGAGCGTCGAGACCAGCTGGTTGACGGTGTTCATGATGTCAGCGACCGTCTTGACCTGGTAGCTCTTGCCCTTGACGTAGACGTTGATGACCGAACGGCGCTCGGAAACCGAGATCACGATGGCGTCGGTCAGCACGCTCATGCGCGCCGCTGTGCGGTGGCGCATACCCGTCTCGCTCGTGGCGAGCGAAGGATCGGGGTTGAGATGAAAGTTGGCGCGCAGGATCTGGTTCAGGCTGCCGTCGATGACGATGGCGCCGTCCATCTTGGAGAGCTCGAACAGGCGGTGCGACGTAAACGAGATGTTCAGAGGAAAGCCGTCGTTGCCGACCTCGAGCACGCGCTCGACGTCTCCAACGCAGATAAGCGCACCGAGATGGCCCGCGATGATCATGTCGAGGGCGGTGCGCAGGGGCTGTCCGGGAGCCGTGAGGCGGATGGCCTCGCTCATACGATCGTTGTGGTCTGCTGTGCTCATGAGCATCTCTCCGTGCCGCGTTTAAGGGTTCGTTTGGGTAGCGTTGCGGGACACCTGGTCCCCTTATGAGTATAGAACATGGGAGGCCGTCCGAAGACGGCCTCCCACGTAACAAACAGCAGATAGATACGAGCTTTACGAAACCGTGACAGAGCGGAGGGGCTAGCGCACGCCCGCGCCCTCGCGCTCCATGCCGCGACCGGCGCGACCGCCGCCGCTCCCCAGCGAGGGGCGCGCCGGCTTGGGCGCTTCGTCAAAGCCCTCGCCGAGCGCGCCATGGTGGCGCGGCGCGGGCACCTCACCCGTCGTATGCGAGAAGACCAAGCGACGCTCGTGCGCCTCGCCCTCGGCAGCGGGGACCACGTCGGCAAGCACGATGTCGCCCTCGGTCCACTCGCCGGCGAGCAGCTCCTCCGACAGCGGGTCCTCGATGAGGGTCTGGATCGCACGGCGCAGCGGTCGGGCGCCCATAGCGCGGTCGGTGCCCTTCTCGACGATAAGGTCGAGCGCAGCGGGCGTGAGCTCGATGGACATGCCGTTGGCGATAAGGCGCTGGCGCAGCTCGTCGACCATGAGCTCGGCGATGGCGCGCAGGCTCTGGTCGGTAAGCGAGGAGAAGACCACGATGTCGTCGACACGGTTCAAAAACTCGGGACGGAAGAGCCGCTTGAGCTCGCCCATGGCGCGCGAGCGGATCTCGTCCTGGCTGAGCCCGGCCTTGCCCGTGGTGCCAAAGCCCACGCTCGAGGTCTGAGCGATCTCGCGGGCTCCGACGTTGGACGTCATGATGATCACCGTGTTGCGGAAATCAACCGTGCGCCCCTGGCCGTCGGTCAGACGACCCTCGTCAAGCACCTGAAGCAGGATGTTGAAGATGTCGGGATGCGCCTTCTCGATCTCGTCGAACAGCACCACCGAGTACGGACGGCGACGGACCGCCTTGGTGAGCTGACCCCCCTCGTCGTGCCCCACGTAGCCGGGCGGCGAGCCGATGAGCTTGGAGACCTCGTACTCGCTCGCGAACTCCGACATGTCGAAGCTGATAAGCGCGTCCTTGCTGCCGAAGAGATACTCGGCGAGCGTCTTGGCGAGCTCGGTCTTGCCCACGCCGGTGGGCCCGAGGAAGATGAACGAGCCGCCCGGACGGCGCGGGTCCTTGAGGGGCGAACGGCTGCGGCGGATGGCGCGCGCCACGGCGGCGACAGCCTCGTCCTGGCCCACGACGCGCTCCTTGAGCACCGACTCGCAGGTAAGCAGGCGGCGTGACTCGTCCTCGGTAAGCGATGACACGGGCACGCCCGAGGCAACGCTCACGATGTCGGCGATCTCGCGCGTGTCGATGACGACGGGCTTTGCGTTCTGCTCGGACGTCCACGCGGCCTTAGCCTCGGCAAGCGCGATCTCGGCGGCCTTCTGCTCTTCCTTGAGCTCGGCGGCCTTGTTCATATCGTCCGCCTTGGCTGCCTCGTCGACGCTCGCCGCGAGCTCGGTCACGCGCTTCTCGGCCTCGCGCACGGCCTCGGGCGCCTTGTTCACGCGAATGCGCGCACGCGCCCCTGCCTCGTCGATAAGGTCGATCGCCTTGTCGGGCAGGAAGCGATCCTGGATATAGCGACTCGAAAGCGACACCGCCGCCTCAACGGCAGCCGGAGTATAGGTCACATGGTGGTGCTCCTCGTAGCGCGGGAGAAGCGCCTTGAGGATGGCAACCGTGTCCTCGGGGCTCGGCTCGCCGATGTCGACCGCCTGGAAGCGGCGCTCGAACGCCGGGTCCTTGGAAACATGCTTGCGGTACTCCTCGGCCGTTGTGGCGCCGATGATCTGGAACGCGCCGCGGGCGAGCACGGGCTTGAGCATGGAGCTCGCATCGATGGAGCCCTCGGCGGAACCCGCCCCGATGAGGGTGTGCATCTCGTCGATGAAGAGAATGATGTCGTCGGCCTCGGTGGCCTCCTGGATCACGCCCTTCAGGCGCTCCTCGAACTCGCCGCGGTATTTGGCGCCCGCAACGAGACCGGGAAGGTCGAGCGACCAGATGTTCTTGCCCATGAGGTTCTCGGGCACGTTGCCTGCGGCTATCTCCTGCGCGAGCCCCTCCACGATGGCGGTCTTGCCCACGCCCGGGTCGCCCAGCACGAGCGGGTTGTTCTTGTTTCGGCGCGAGAGGATCTCCATCACGCGGGAGATCTCGTGCTCGCGGCCAATGACCGGGTCGAGCTTGCCGGCGCGCGCCTCCTCGGTGAGGTTCGTGCCGAAGCGCTCAAGCATAGAGCCCTCGCCCTCGCCGCGGCCCTGCGCCTCTCCGCCCGAGAAGAACGGCAGCCCCGCGCCCGGCCGCCCTGAGGCGGAACCGGCCATCGGGCGCTTCTTGCGCTTGTCGCCCGCCGTGAGCTTCTCGACCGCCTGGCGCACCGACGCCGGCGAGACGCCGAGGCGGTTCAAGATGTCGACCGCTATGCCGTTGCCCTCGGCCACGATGCCGAGCAGCAGATGCTCGGTCGATACGTACGTCTGCCCGTTCTCGCGCGCCTCGCGGAAGCTGCGCTCCATCACGGCGATGACGCGCGGCGTGAAGGCGAGCTTGGCAGCCTCCGCGCTCTCGGCGGGCGCGGGTGCCGTGGTCTTCATCTCGTTGATCTGCTCGAGAATGTCGTCGTAGGCAATATCGAGCGAGCGCAGCGCCTCGGCAGCAATACCCTCGTTTTCTTTGGCGAGCGCGAGCAACAGGTGCTCGGTGCCCACCTTGGAGCAACCCTGTGCGAGCGCCTCCTCCTTGGCGATCGACATCGCCTTTCGCGCCCGATCGGTGAATCTGTCTAGCATACGCTTGCACCTCTTCGCGTGCACCCAGCCGCGCGCCCGAGCGCGACGAGCTGTTACGCACTCCGTCACAGTTTTCCGTGACTGTTTACCCAGAGTTGAAGTATCGTAACGCATCAGCGCACTTCTCCACAAGGGCGCACGTCAAAGGCAAGCAGCGCGATGACCCTGGTCGCGCAGCACGTCGACCAAGCGCTCATCGGGCTCAGCGGCGTCGTGAGCGTTGCCTCGGCTCGGTAATGCCGGCAAGACACCAGAGGCCCTCCGTGCGAAACGTCCTTCGACTAAGGTGTTCCCGGGCGGGTCGTTGGTAGGTCCGAGGCAGAGGCGTCGCCTTAATAGGGCAACGCACCAACAATGCCATAGACCGCAAGGTAAACAATGAGGAGGACCAGTCCGTAGTACTTGCCGTACTCCTTCATGAACTCGGCGAAGTTGAGCTTGCACTCGCCGCACAGCATGTAGAGCGCGGGGATGACCGGGCTCACCAGACGGAACGCCTGCCCCACCATCGAGGCAACGGCGGCCTGCGTGGCCGTAATGCCAAACTGCGCCATAACGTCCTTCATGACCGACGCGATGCCGAAGTAGAAGGCATCCTGCGGCAGAAAACAGATGGCGGGCGTCGCGATGACGGCATAGATAGGCGCCATGTGGCTCGAAAGCTGCGTCGGAATGACGCCGGCGATGAAATTCGCCAGCGCGGTCGCCATACCGGAGCCCGTGAGCACACCGGAGAACACGCCTGCACCGAGCGTGATCGCCGCGGTCGGCAGCACGTCGGCGGCGAGGTCCTCGAGACGCTGCGAGCTCTCATCGACGTTCGGGTAGTTCACCACGAGCGCGATGGCCGAGGCGAGCATGAAGATGATCGAGCCGTGGATCTCGCCCTGAATGAGCAGGACGACAGCGGCGAGCGTCAGCGCAAGATTGAATGCGAACAGCTTGGGGCGCTTGAGCTCGACGTCCTTGTCGCGCACGGCGGCGATCATGCGATCGAGCTGCTCGGATGAGACGGACTTGGCGTCATCTGGCGACCAGCCGAGACGCTTGCGCTCCTTGCGGCCGATAACATACGTGACGGCGATAACGGTGATCTGCGCGGCGATAAGGCCGGGGAGCAACGTGGCAAACAATTCGTTGACCTCGATGCCCTGCGCAGTTGCCGCAGCGATAGTCGGACCTCCCCAGGGAAGCTGATTCCAGATGCCGATGGGCGCCACGACGATGATCGCCAGGTAAATCAGCCTGAGGCCCAGCTGCTTGTACAGGTTGATGAACGCCGACACGCAGATGATGATCGTCGTCGTGGTGTCACCGTTAAACGCAACGACCGACGAAACCATGACGGTGGACATGAGCACCTTGAGCGGATCGCCCTTGGCCATCTTGATGAAAAACGCAGCGACAGGATCAAACAAGCCAACGCCGAGCATGAGATCGAAGTAAAGGATCGAGAACAGAATGGTCAGGCCAGGCGAGATAACGCCCATCGACGTGCGCTGCGACTCGTAATCTACGGTATAGAACACGCCTTCATTAATCCACGAAAACAAGTCGGAGAAACTCGCACCAGTAGCGAACATGGCGACAACACCGAAGACGAGCGGAACCAGGGTAAGCGCGTTGAAGACCGAGAGTTTCTTCACGGACAACAACACGATGAAGCACACGATCATGGCGAAAGCCAAAACGGTCAGCAAGGGGGAAGCACCTCCCACAACATCGAACTATCGAATTGTCCAAACAGACGGAGGGGCCCGCCCCGAACCGGGGCGGTACGCCTCAGACAGAAGGGGTGCGGCAAAGAGACAGCTAAATGCCGGGGAATGCCGCACCCGGCAAAAGAGAGCACCGCTCGTCTGCAAAAGGGCGTCATCGGCACCGAAGAAGATAAGCTCGCCAGTGCGAGCAGGCGCGCTACTTGATGAAGTGCACCTTCTCGTACAGATCGCTGAGCACGGCCTCTTTGCGCTCGTTGTACGCAACTTTGTTCTGCTCGAACAGGTTGTTACCCTCGGCGTCGATAGAGACGATCAGCGGACCGAGTTCGTTCACGCGGCAGGTCCACAGAGTCTCTGGCATACCGAGCTCGCGCCAATTGGCGTCCTCGATCTCCTCGACCTCAGTGGCGGCGAGCACCGCGCAGCCGGCAGGGAACACGCAGTGGATAGCGGGGCCGATCTTGCAGCCGGCCTCGGTGTTGGGGCCCATGCCTCCCTTGCCGACGATGACCTTGACGCCGGTCTGCTCGACGAACTCTTTCTCGAACTTCTCCATGCGCATGGAGGTGGTAGGCCCGAGCGAGACCATCTCGTGCGTCTCGGTTCCGTCCTCGTTCTTCGTGCTGCGCACGATAGGGCCAGCGTGGAAGATAGCGCCGCCGTCGAGGTCAATAGGCAGCTCGCGACCAAGCTCGATCAGGCGACGGTGCGCAACGTCGCGACAGGTGGTGATGTGGCCGGTCAGATAAACGACGTCGCCGACGTGGATGTCTTTCAGATCTTCAGCGGAAACCGGCGTGTGGAGTACCTTTTTCACAGTTCAACCCCCTTGTGGGTAAGAAGCTCGTAGTTGAGATCGGAATCGATCACGATGGTGCCGCGGCGATGCGACCAGCAACCCACGTTGACCGCGCAAGACAGCACGGACGGATGACGCGCGGAGTTTTCGATATGCACGTCCATGACCGAGGCAGATCCGCCCAGACCCTGAGGGCCGAGCCCGACCTTGTCGATGGCGTCGATGAGCTCCTCTTCGAGCTGCGCGGCCAGCGGATTGCCGTTGCGGCTGCCCACCGGGCGCATGAGTGCGAGTTTGGACATATAGGCCGCGGAGTCGATCGAGGTGCCGATGCCGATGCCGACCATGAGCGGCGGGCAGGCGTTCAGGCCGTAAGAGGTCATAAGGTCGAGCACGAACTTGACGACCGCCTCGTAACCCTCGCCTGGCATGAAGGTCTTGCCGGAACCGGGCAGCGAGCAGCCGCCACCCGCCATGTACACGTGGATCTTGACCCTGTCATCACCGGGAACGATATCCCAATACAGCCACGGGGATTTGGTGCCGACGTTGGTGTAGGTGTTCTTCTCATCGAAGGTCTCGACGGTGTTGTGACGCAGCGGCGCCTTCTGCGTGGCGCGGAACACCGCCTCTTTGAGCACGTCGGCCAGCTCGTCGATGTAGGGGAACTTGCTGCCCACGCTCACGAACATCTGGATGAGGCCCGTGTCCTGGCACGATGGACGGTTGAGCTCCCACGCCTTTTCTTGGTTGGCGGCCATGGTCTTGTAGATCATCTGCGCCATGGGGTTCGTCTCCCGCTCGCTCAGCTCCTCGAGCTTCGCCGCAACGTCGTCGGGCAGACGCTTGCCCACCAAGCTCGTGAAGTCGGCGACGATGTTGGTCAGCCGCTCCAAGTTCTCGTTGTTCTCCACGTTGGCTCGACCTCCTTTTATCCGTGTTTCCGCAGGTTATGCTACGTGCCTGCGCTTTCTACACCTGGAACTTTAGGAGACGGGCGCACGCGGAGCCTTCCGTTTGTCAATGAGTTGGGGTGCCGACGCCGACGCCGATCCGAGCATGCGGCACCCGCTCTTCCGTCCTGCGATATAAAGGTGCGAAACCGGCGCGCCGCGGCGCTGTGCAGCGGTTTCGCAAGTTACGGCGATCGCGCAAAGCAAGGCGCCCCGCAGAGAGGCCTAAAGATTCTCCTCGTGGCGATGTTTTAGAAAAAGGGGGTTTTGAGCCGAAGGGGCTACGCACCGCAAACGGCTGGTCACAGCCGGCGAACGGTCGACTACGGCATCGTCACGCGGCGGCAGAGGCCCCGCGGCTGCCCGCACGCGAACACGAGAAGGGCCGGTTTTCTCCACGCGCCCTTCCCTGCTCTTCGACGCGCCTGAATCTGCGGCAATAGCCGGAAAGGCGGTGGCAGCCCTATTGGCCATCCGCCGCCTCGAGCGCCTCGGCGAGCAGAGCTTGGGCGCTGCGAACCGCCTCTCCCATCCGACGCACCACCTCGGAGCCGTCGGGAGAGGGCCGATCCACACCTGCGTAGATGTTCTGTCCCGCACCCTCTGCGACGTACCGCGCCAGCTTGGCGCCCACGTAGTCATCGTCTGCAGACACAAACACCTGCTTGAAAGACGTATCACCCGAACGGTTATCGTCTGTGATGAGCCTGCGGTACTCAGCGGGCGTCTTGCCGAACGTCTTGCGAAAAGCTGCATTGAACGACTTTAGGTCAGCGAAGCCGTGCATAGCCGCAATGTCGCTTACTCGCGCGTCGCTCGCGCTCAGCGCGGCAGTCGCCGCCGCAAGACGCACCCGGAGCAGATACTCCGAGAAATTAATACCGAGCTTACCCTTGAACAACTGCGAGATGTAGCTCGCGTTGTAACCCGTTCGCTGAGCCAGGTCGGCAAGGGTAATACGTTCCCGGTAGTTATCCTCGATGTATGACACCAACCTGCCGACGGCATCCTTGCCTCGCCGGTCAATACGATATGCCGCCGGCTGTCGGTCGAGCACGGCGTCGGTTGGTACAACGGCCGAAACAAGCCGGTAGAACAGGGCGTCGTAACGCAAGCGAGAGGCAGGATCGCTCCGCGTGCCCAAAACCATCATCTGGGCAAGACAACGGCGAATCACCGCAAAGCGAGGGTCGCGGCGCGTCTGCGCGCAAGACACCAGATTGAGGCGGATGATCTCGTCGTAATATCCCTTGAAGAACGTCGGATCGATGTGGAGGACCATCGCGATGTTTCCCTGGCCCAGGCCGAGCGTCGCGTGCCCCTCGTTGGGATTGATGAGAACCAGATCGTCTTCTTCAAGGATATGGCGCTGGCCGCTCACGCACAGCTCAACCGAGCCGCGTACGACCGCGAGCAGCTCGAAGTCGGCGTGCCAGTTGTAGTGGTACGAGCCGATGCGGTACACGTAGTGCTCGAGCCTAATGTTCGCATGGGCGCTCTCGTAGCGGTAATGAAGCTGACCGTCCTGCATGCCGCAGCACCTCCCCGTCCTCTGAATGGTACCGCAGCGTCACGCCCGGAGCCACGCGCGCTGCGCGGCTAAGCCTCGGCGTACGAAAAAGCGGGCCGCCCGTAAACACGGTCGGCCCGCTTAAGCTCATCGAACGCACGGCTTGACGAGAAGCGCCAAAAGGCACGGATCCCGAACTTCCCGGCCCCTTAGTACAGCTTGGCGCCCGCCGGGATGGCGTCGTCGACCATGAGGAGGTTCAGGCGCTCGGACTCGTTGCCGTCGGCGTCCTTCTCGGCATGCACGGCGCTGATGAGCATGCCGCAGGAGTCGATGCCCATCATCTTGCGCGGCGGGAGGTTCACGATGGCGATGCAGGTCTTGCCCACGAGGTCCTCCGGCTCGTAGTAGGCGCGGATGCCCGAGAGGATCGTGCGGTCGGTGCCCGTGCCGTCGTCGAGGGTGAACTGCAACAGCTTCTTGCTCTTCTTAACCGCCTCGCAGGCCTTGACCTTGACCGCGCGGAAGTCGGATTTGCTGAAGGTCTCGAAGTCAACGTAGTCGGCAAAGAGCGGTTCAACGGCCACCTGGCTGTAGTCGAGCGTCGGCACCTTGTTGGGCGCCACCGACAGCGCTGCCTGGGCAGCGGCTTCCTCGGCGGCAGCAGCCTCCTTGGCGGCCGCGGTGTCGGCTTCCTGTTTGGCGCGCGCGGCGGCGATGGCCTGGCCGGCGCCCTTCTCGGGACGCATGTGCGGGAAGAGCAGCACGTCGCGAATGCTCGCGGAGTCGGTCAGCAACATGACCACACGGTCGATGCCGATGCCGATGCCGCCCGCGGGAGGCATGCCGTACTCGAGGGCGCGCACGTAGTCGGCGTCGTACTCCATGGCCTCGTCGTCGCCGCCGGCCTTCTCCTCGACCTGCTTCTTAAAGCGCTCGGCCTGGTCGACCGGGTCGTTGAGCTCGGAGAAGGCGTTTGCGTACTCGTGACCGGCGATGACGAGCTCAAAGCGGTGCGTGAGGCGCGGGTCGTCCTCGAAGCGCTTGGCGAGCGGGCTCACCTCGACCGGGTAGTCGACCACGAAGGTCGGGTTGACGATGGAGGGCTCGCCCTTCTCGTCGTAGATCTCGGCAATGAGCTTGCCCGGGCCCCACTCGGGCTTGACCTCGATGCCGCACTCCTCGGCGGCGGCGCGGAGCTCCTCGATAGGCGTGTCGAGGTCGAGCTTGCGGCCCATGGCCTCGGAGACGATCTCGGTCATTGGCTTAGAGGGCCACGTGCCCGAAAGGTCGATTGTCTGGCCCTGGTACTCGATCTGCTCGCCAGCGCCAACGGCGGCAGCCGCGGCCTTGATGACACCCTCGGCGAGCTCCTTCATGCCCTCAAGATCGGAGTAGGCGCGATAGGCCTCCATGGTGGTGAACTCGGGGTTGTGCGTCTGGTCCATGCCCTCGTTGCGGAAGATGCGACCCAGCTCGAACACGCGCTCATAGCCGCCCACGAGCAGGCGCTTCAAGTGCAGCTCGGTGGCGATGCGCAGGTAGCACTCCTGGTTGAGCGCGTTGAAATGCGTGATGAACGGCTTGGCCGTGGCGCCACCCTGGATGGTCTGCAGAATGGGCGTCTCGACCTCCATGTAGCCGTCGGCCTCCATATAGCGGCGGAAGGCGGAGAGGATCTTGGAGCGCTTGGTAAAAGTGTCGCGCACATCCTCGTTCATGATGAGGTCAACGTAGCGCTGGCGGTAGCGGGTCTCCTTGTCAGAAAGACCGTGGAACTTCTCGGGAAGGGGACGCACGCTCTTGGAAAGCAGGCGCAGCGCGGTGGGCGCGATGGAGAGCTGGCCGCGGCGCGTGCGCGTAACGGTGCCCGACGCCTCGATAATGTCGCCCAGGTCGACCTCGCCCAGGAAGGCCCACACCTCCTCGCTCATGGCGTTGACGCGGCAGAACAGCTGGATCTCGGCGGTCGCGTCGCGCAGCACGACAAAGGCGATCTTGCCCTGGTTGCGAATGGCCATCACGCGGCCGGCAACCGTGTAGGCGTCCTCGGTGTTCTCGCCGTTCTCGAGCTCGGCATAGCGCTCGTTAAGGTCGGCGACGTGGGCCGTCACGTTCGAATGCTCGGGATAGGGGTTGGCGCCCGCCTCGATCATGGCGGTGCGCTTGGCAAGGCGCAGCGTGCGCTCGTCGGTAGTTGCGGGATCGAGAACGGCTTCGGTATCGGCCATGGGAATCCTTTCTGAGGGTGCGCGGCAACCCGCGCGTTGCTCGTGAGAAGGGCGCTTCTCGATTACCCGCCGTGCGCATGACGGCAGGGGGCGCCCATGCGGCGCGCGGCGGCAAGGCAACCGGCGCCGGCAACAAAAAGCCGCTCCTCAGGCCGGGCGGCCCGAAGAGCGGCGGTGCGCTAGAAGCTGTTCGCGCGTACGGCGAGCGGCCTCTAGCGCGAGATCTTGATGATCGTGTAGCTGCGGGTCTTGCCCGAGGGGGTGACGACCTCAACGGCCTCGCCCTCGCCGTGGCCGATGATGGCGCGGCCGATGGGGCTCTCGTTGGAGATCTTGTGCTGCAGCGAGTTGGTCTCAGTCGTACCGACCATGGTGACCTCGGTGGCAACGCCGTTAGCGTCGACGAGCGTGACCGTGGAGCCGATGGAGACGATGGCACCGTGAACGTCGCTCGCCGGAGCCTCCTTGGCGTTGGCGAGAATCGTCTGGATCTCGTGGATGCGCGAGGCGTTCTTGGACTGCTCTTCCTTCGCGTCGTCGTACTCGGAGTTCTCCGAGAGGTCGCCGAAGCCGCGAGCGACCTTGATGCGCTCGATGATCTCCTTGGCCTTCGTGCCCTCGCGGTACTCGAGCTCCTCAAGAAGCTTCTGGCGGCCCTCAGCAGTAAGTACGATCTCAGGTGCGTCCATGCAAAACTCCCTCATAGGCAACGGCGCGGCTCTGCCGCATGCTTAAATCCCTCGTATCATATACGGCAAACGACGCGCGGTCCATACGCACCGCGCGTCGCTTCAGTTCATCACAAGCACCACAAGCTTGCAGGCAAGTTACTTGTCGGCGTCCTCGTCGTCGACCGGAGCGGCCTCGGCCTTCTTAGCCTTGGCCTCGGCGAGCTTGGCCTCAAGCTCCTTGATCTCCTTGTCCTCCTCGGAGAGCTCCTCCTCGGCGGCGTCATCGCCCTCCATGCCCTCGCGGATGTTCTTGACGGTCTGGCCGAGCGACTTGCCGAGCTTCGGAAGGTTCTTCGGACCGAAGATGAGCAGGACAACAGCCAGGATGGCGATGATTTCCCAAGGACCCAGACGCATGAATATCCTCCTAGTACGAGCGTTAAAACGCAGGTAACGGTGTGATCAGCTTTGCGATCAGCTCGAACGAGTATACCGCGTGAGCCGTTCTGCAACAACTCATTCACGAAAAAGGAAGCGGGTTAACGCGACGCTTACCTCGCGCACACGCGGCCTCTACGACGTGCTTTTATGGATGCGGCGGCCCTGCGCAGGCATGCTCTATGCGAGCGCGCCCTCAAGCTCGTCAACGGTAACGAGGGCCGAACCATAGCACTTCTCGCAGTGCTCCAGCGCGCCCTCCTGGGTGCCGCAGAGGAAGGTCATGGTGGCGTCGGTCACCACAACAGAGCCGTAGCCGAGGAAGTAAGCGTCGGCCAAGGTGTGCAGCACGCAGATGTTGGTGTCGGCGCCCACCGCAATGACGGTCGTGACACCGAGCTCGCGCAGAGTGAGGTCGAGATCGGTCTGGAAAAAGCCAGAATAGCGGCGCTTGGGGATAACGATGTCGTTCTCGCCCACCTCGATCTCGGGGAAGACGCGGGACTCACCCGCGATGCCGTGCTCGCCCCAGAGCTCGAGCTCACGGTCGATGCCGCGGATATGCGCGTCATTGCAGAAGATCACGGGGATGCCGGCCTCGTGGCACGCGGCAACAGCGCGGGCAACGGCACCCCGATACGCCGCGGTCGCAGCGTCGGGATCGTACAGCGAGTCCTCCCCTACCGCCTCGATAGCATCGATGACGAGCAAGGCAGCAGCGTTCTTGTCGATCTTCATGGCGCCTCCTTTTTGTTTGGGCCCCCGCATCGAGAAGCCGAGCACCGCGTTTGTTGCCGCGGTACCGCTCCCGCAGGCAAACTCGTCAGCGGACGGCTTTCCTCCATTGGCCAAATCCAATGGCGCATCCCTAGTTTACCGGACCACAGCGCGCTCCCCGCGCAACTGCCGGCCACGAAACCGAGCGAAGCCCGGACAAACCCCGCGCTGCTCCGTGCCCTGCGCCAAAACGCCTTCGATCCGGATGCGTTGCGCGAAAACGCGCTCGATCCTAGTGCGTTGAGCCAAAAAGCCTTCGATCCTAGTGACTCCCGAGATCCGATACTCTTCTCGTCTAGAAAAACCGACTTTTTGGATACATTTGCTCTACGGTGTTTTGTTATGTGTAGATTATCGCATCGATCGATAATGGCCGAAGATCCGGATCGTGCGCTCTTTCGCCAAGGCTACCAGGATCGAAGCTGCTTTCGCCCAGGCAATCAGGATCGGGGTTCTTTCCGCCAGAGCCACCAGGATCGGAGTAGTTTTCGCCCAGGCTACCCGGATCGTACGTTATTTCGCCCAAGCTCCCAGGATCGAAGCACCTTTCGCCCACAGCGGCCAAACGGCCTCGAGTCGGATTCGCGATCGAGAACAGCATCAATAACGCAAACAGGCCAGAGCGGATATCTGCCCTGGCCTGTTCAAATTCAATGGTCGGGTTGACTGGATTTGAACCAGCGACCCCCGCGTCCCGAACGCGGTGCTCTACCAAACTGAGCCACAACCCGAATGCGTTGGATATCTTAGCAGATGCCCGCGAGAATTGCACGGACTTTTTCGCTCTGGCGCCGCGCGGCACATAAGGCGCGCACAATGCCTGCCAGCACGTCTTGCAAGCGCGGAACCGCGCTAGCCTACCGCGACGAACGGCCCCTGCTCAAGCATCTTGGCTGCCTGCGCCCACCACTTCTTCTCGTTGAGAGCTGTAAGGGTGATCTTCTCGGCGGCCATCTGCGTGTTGCAAACCGCGTACACGCACGAGCCCGACCCGGTCATGCGCACCGCGCGCACGTCGGGCTGCTCGGCCAGCCATGCCATGATCTCGGCGACCTCGGGAAGCGCGTCGGTGATAACCGGCTCGAAGTTGTTCGAGAGGCTCGAGAAGAGCGCCTCCTCGCTGTGAAGCCGCAGTGCGTCGAGCACGGGCTCCAAGGGGCCCGCCGCGGGCGCGGTCTCGTCAAAGCGACGGTACGCCTCGGGCGTGGACACGGCGTCGTCCCAGGGCTTCACGAGCGCAACGGGCGTTCCCGTGAGCGGACGGAAGAGCTCGCGCGTACGGTCGCCGGCACCGTCGAGGTAGGCGGGGGGACCGTACAGGAAGAACGGCACGTCGGCACCCACGGAACGCGCCACGGCGTCGATGCGCTCGTCCATCGGATCAAGCCCCCAGTACTCGCTGATGCCGCGGATCACCGCAGCCGCGTCAGCCGAGGCGCCGCCGAGCCCGGAGCCCGCGGGAATGTGCTTGTCGATCACGATCGTAAAGTCGGCGGGGCGCCCAAACGCCTCCCCCATGGCGCGCGCGGCCTTCCAGGCGGCGTTCTTCTCCTGCGGCAGGTTGCCCGCCGGGACCATCTTGACCATGAGCTCGCTGCCCGGGGCAATGGCCACGGTGTCAGCAAGGTCAATGCAGGTCATGACCGAGTCGACCCTGTGGTAGCCGCGCTCGTCCCGCTCCGGATGAACCCCGAGGTAGAGGTTGATCTTGGCGGGAGCGGTGATCATGACAAAGGGAGCCTGGACAGCCATTACTCCTCCTCGAGCGGATCTCCCGCAGGCTGGAACAGACGCTCGCCCGTCTCGGGGTCAAACAGCTCGACCGTGCCCGTGAGAACGTCGACGTACTGGTAGCTCTGACGCGACCTGCGGCCGCGACGCTCGTCGACCTCGACGATGAACACCGACGGGTGCACGTTCATGATGGTGCCCATGCGCTCCACGATGCGCGTGCGGCCCATGTTGGCGCGCACCTTAACCCGAGCGCCGACGAGCTCCCGCAGCTTGGCGTGGATCTCTTCGACGTGGTTGACTTCCTGCTCTTCCATGCTATGCCTCCGCATTTGGGCGAGAGT
Source organism: uncultured Coriobacteriaceae bacterium (assembly GCA_944322175.1). Classification (GTDB taxonomy): domain Bacteria; phylum Actinomycetota; class Coriobacteriia; order Coriobacteriales; family Coriobacteriaceae; genus CALUOB01. The sequence goes on along the minus strand of CALUOB010000008.1, from coordinate 3,703 downwards.
GCGCCCAATATGATCATTATGCCGAAGGATAATGCTAGCACGGAAAACAAAGCTCCCCCGCATTTGCACATTACGGGGGAGCCTGTCGGCGAGCCTAGTGTCAGGCGAGCTCGTCGGTGTCGAGAAGAATCGTAAACGGGCCGTCGTTGGTGAGCGACACCTGCATGTGCGCCGCAAAGCGGCCGGTTGCCACACGATCGGCGCCGGCATCGGCCCGAGCGAGGTCGCAGAAATGCTCGTACAGCCGCTTGGCCTCCCCTGGGTCCGCAGCGTCGGTAAAGGAGGGCCGACGACCGCGCCGGCAATCGGCGAGCAACGTGAACTGACTCACAACAAGCACGCTTCCGCCCGTGTCGGCAAGCGACACGTTGGTTTTGCCCTGGTCGTCCTCGTTGATGCGCAGGCCCCACAGCTTGCGCCAGAGCTTCTCGGCGCAGGCATCGGTATCGCCCTGCGCCACGCCGAGCAGCACCAGGTACCCGGCGCCGATCTCGCCGACCGTCTCGCCGTCAACCGACACGCGCGCCTCGCGCACGCGCTGCACCACTGCCTTCATGCGCCCTTCTCCCCTCTGCCGCAGCCACGGCGCCCGGCACTCACGCGTCCAGGCGGCGCGGCTCCTTGCTGTAGCTGTTGAGAACCTCGCAGCCGTCCTCGGTAACGAGTACCAGGTCCTCGATGCGCACGCCGGTCTTTCCGGGCAGGTAGATGCCCGGCTCGATCGAGAAGATCATACCCGGGCGCACCGGCTCGTCGTGCACGGCCGAAACGTCGCCGGGCTCGTGCTCCCCAAGGCCGATCTGGTGCCCCAGCCGGTGGGTGAAGTAGGGGCCGTACCCCGCCTCGGCGATGAGGTCGCGCGCGGCGGCGTCGATATCACAGAAGCGCGCGCCCGGACGCACCACGGCCTCGGCGGCCTCGTTGGCGGCGCGCACAACGTCGTAAATGCGCGCGGTCTCGTCGCTCGGCTCGCCCCAGAAGAAGGTGCGCGTCATGTCGGAGCAATAGCCCTCCTGACGGCACCCTACGTCAAAGAGCACCACGTCGCCGGGCTTGAGGCGCGTGTCGTCGGGAGAGTGATGCGGGTCGGCGGCGTTGGCGCCAAAGCTCACGATGGGCGGGAACGAGTGCCCCTCGGCACCGTGCGCGCAGTAGATGTCCTCGAGCTGCGAGGCAATCTCGCGCTCCGTGGCGCCCTCGTGCACCAGCGCGGCAAACTCCGCCATGCAGGCGTCGTTGGTCGCCGACGCCCGGCGCATGAGCTCCTGCTCGCGCGCGTCCTTGATCTCGCGCGCGCCGTCAACGGCAAAGGAGCCGAGCTCCACGGCCGGCGCGGCGCCGCTCGCCATAAGCGGCACGAGCACGCGCGCGGGAAGGTTCTTATCGACGCCCAGAACCTGCTCGGGATCGATATGCTCGGCGAGCAGCGCGCAGACGTCGTCGTTGTCGGTGAGCTTCACAAAGGCGCAGCCATCGACCGGCTCCATGCCAAAGAGCTCGTTGGCAAAGAGCACGGGAGCCTTGTCCTGGGCAAGCAAGAGCCCGAAGAAGCGCTCCATGGGCTCGGTGATGCGCTCCACGAGGTAGAAGATCGAAAGCGGGTCAGTGACGAGAATCTGGGCGATCCCTTGTTTGCGCGCGGCGTCCATGACGCGGGACACGCGCTCGGTCTGCAGGGCCATACATGGCCTCCTTTCTGGCGGCACGCCGGGCGAGCCGCCGCAGCAATCGCTCAAAACAGGTGCGCCTACGCAGTCGTCCAGCCCTCGAGCTGCGGAATCAGGTTCTCAAGCGCATGGAAACGGTGGCTGATGGCGTTCTTCTCGTCGGGGAGAAGCTCGGCCATCGTGCGACCCGGGGTGTCCTCGGGCAGGAAAAGCGGGTCGTAGCCAAAGCCGTGCTCGCCGCGGCCCTCGCGACCGACCGCGCCCTCGCAGGTACCGGTACCCGAGAGCACGAGGCCCGAGCGGCCGATGAGCACCACGACGCTCACGAAGCGCGCCGTACGCTCGGCGTCGGAAACGTTCGCCAGGTTGGCGAGAAGCTTCTCGTTGTTGGCCGCGTCGTCACCGTGGTGGCCGCAGTAGCGCGCCGAATGCACGCCGGGCGCGCCGTCGAGCGCGTCGACCGCCAGGCCCGAGTCGTCGGCAATGGCCGCGAAGCCCGTCTCGGCCACGGCCGCCTCGGCTTTAATGATCGCGTTGGCGAGAAACGTGTCGCCGTTCTCGTCCGGCTCGGGAAAGTCTCCCAGCTGCCCCAAGGCAACAAAGCGCATGGAGGGAAGAACGGGCCCGAGAATAGCTTGGATCTCCTCGAGCTTGTGTGCGTTGCCCGTCGCCACCACGACGGTGCGCTCGGGATCGAGCGCTTTGGGGTCGAGCTTCTCCAACGAAGGCATATGCCCTCCTTCGCATATCGGCGTTGCAGTTTGCGACCAGGTTCGTGTCGATCTGAACAGCGCCAGCAACCGGGGCGCATAATACAGAAAGGAGCCTGAGTCAGGCTGATCATACTACAGGCACGGACCCCGCAAGCCACCGCCGAAAGCGAGTATGTCATGAGCGTCACCACCACCGACATCCTGAATCTGCTCAACAGCGAAGGGCTGCTGGTCCGCTGGGCGGGCACCGCTCTCGAGAACATCGGGGTCGAACCGTTCCCTTCGGTTGCCGTTTCGTCGTGCGCCATCGACTCGCGCGCCGCAGAGCCCGGCGCGGTCTTCATCTGCAAGGGAGCCGCCTTTAAGCCCGCCTACCTGGAGCAGGCGTGCGAGCGCGGAGCCGTTTGCTGGGTCGCCGACGAGCGGATGGCCAGCGCCCTGACCTCGTCTGCCGCCGCAAAGTCCGTGCCCGGCATCGTAGTCACCGATATCCGCCGCGTCATGGCGGTGCTGCCGCCGCTCGTGCTCGGGCACCCCGAGCGCGCGCTCGAGGTCGTAGGCATCACCGGCACCAAAGGCAAGTCGACCGTGGCCTACATGCTGCGCTCCATCCTGCGCGCTGCAGGCGACGAAGCCTCCATCCTGGGATCCATCGAAACCGACGACGGCGTGGAGCACTTCGAAAGCCACAACACCACGCCCGAGGCGCCCGACCTGTGGCGCCACCTTGCCAACACGGCGCGCTCCGGCCGACGCCGCATGGTCATGGAGGTCTCGAGCCAGGCGCTCAAGTACGACCGCACGCTCGGGCTCACGTTTGACATCGGCTGCTTCCTGAACATCGGGCGCGACCATATCTCGCCCGTCGAGCACCCCGACTTCGAGGATTACTTCGCCTCCAAGCTCCGCCTGTTCCATCAGTGCCGCACCGCCGTGGTGAACCTCGGGTCGGACCACGCGGACCGCGTCCTTGCAGCCGCGCGCCATGCTAACGAGGTCGTGACCTTTGGCGTGGGCCGCGCAGACGCCGACGTGCGCGCCGAGAACGTCGTGGGATCGGAAGAGGGCTACGCCTTCGACCTGGTCTTCAGGGGCGAGAAGCACCCCGTGCGCATCGGCATGATCGGCGCCTTCAACGTCGACAACGCGCTCGCCGCCGCAACGATCGCCCTCGTCATGGGCATCGACGTGAAGGACGTCACGCGAGGTCTCGCCGAGGCGCGCGTACCCGGGCGCATGGAGCTTTTCTGGTCGGCCGACCACCGCGTGATGGCCTTAGTCGACTACGCGCACAACCCGCTCTCCTTTGAGGCGCTCTTCTCG
>CALUOB010000007.1 GCA_944322175.1 uncultured Coriobacteriaceae bacterium | reverse complement strand
CCGACCGGTGGGCGGCGCTCGCCAGGGATGGCGGGCCCGGGAGGGGCCCCGCGGGAGACCGCGGGGCCCCTTCTTTTTTGCGTGAACTCTCTGTGCGTTGTACAGGGTCTCATTCTTCTTCGATTGCGTACAATGTGATCACCATTCCTTATCTTGCTATCTTGAGGTGATCGCATGTCCAAAGTTGTTGTTTTCGGCAGTATGAATATGGACCTTTCCATTGCTTGCGATCGCGTGCCGCAGGTCGGTGAGACGTTGGAGGGTTTTGGCTTCATCTGCAATCCGGGCGGCAAGGGCGCCAATCAGGCAGTAGCTTCTTCGCGCCTTGGAGCTCCTACCGTTATGATCGCAGCTGTGGGGAATGACTCCTTTGGATCTGGGCTTCTCAAAGGGCTTTGCGATTCGCGCGTCGACTGCGCCCGTGTGCGCTCTTTAAGCGATACGACCACTGGCGTGGCCGTTATTGTCAGGACTCATGGGGACAATCGGATCATTCTCGATCCTGGCGCAAACCATGCGCTCACTTTTGATGACGTTGAGCCCATCATGCGGGATGTGCTTGAACCTGACGATGTGTTTGTCTGCCAGCTTGAGTGCGATCTCGCTGCGACATACTCGGCAATTCGGCTTGCCCATGAGCTCGGAGCTCGCGTTATCTTTAATCCTGCTCCTGCCCGCGTCTTTCCGGATGATCTATGGGAGTGCATCGACCTTCTCTGCCTCAATGAGACGGAATGCGAGATCATCACGGGCATTCTTCCTTCTGACGACGACTCATGCCGCAATGCTCTTAAGGTCCTCAAGGAGCGCGGTGCTTCTGAGGCCGTGCTGACGCTCGGCTTTTCCGGGTCGGCCGCGCTTCACGGTGGGGACCTGCTCCGTAAGGCTCCGCTTGCCATTGAGGCCGTTGATTCCACCGGTGCTGGCGATACCTATATTGGCGCCTTTGCCGTTGCCCTCCTTGAGGGTAAGGACCTTGAAGGCTGCATGGACTTTGCGACGAAGGCCTCTGCGTACACGTGCCTTTCTGCTGGTGCTCAACAGGCTATTGCGTGGCGCTCTGACCTCGACGCGTGGGATGCGCCTGAGCCTCGCATACCCTAGCGTTCGCAAACTCGTGCGGCAGTCACCATTTTGCGCCCTGGGACATTCCAATGTCTGCGTATACTGATAGATGCAAATTCGATAGCGTGCGTACGTTCATGCGTTGAGAGGAGCGCCATGTTCTGCACAGGCTGTGGTGCCGAGATACCAGAGGGAAGCAAGTTCTGCACTGCGTGCGGAAAGCCGGTCGAGGCCTCGGACGTTACGTCGGGCGAGCACGATACGGCAGAAGAGGAGACGCGTGTTCCCGAGCCCAAAGACGGCGAGCTTCACGCTCCTCTTGAGCCTAAGGATGGGGAGCAGGAGAGTCCTGCGGGCACTTCTGGATATGAGGCTCCTGCTGCCCAGCAATCTGCCGCTGTAGGCGGTGCAGATCATACCGTTGTGATGCCTCATGCAGCAGCACCGACAGGTGCTGGGCAGGCTGATCCGTATGCCGCCCCTGCACCGCAGAAACGCTTGCATACGGGGGTTATCGTTGCCGTTGTATGCGCCGTAGTCGCTGTGGCAGCTGCAGTTGGCGTGTTTCTCTTCTTGGGTTCCGATTCGTCTGAGGGCGGCGGCAATGTGGTGATCAACGCCATCAAGGGCGAGCCCGAGCCTGTTGAGGTTCCCTTTGAGGTGGATATTCCCAACTACGATCCTGACAGCGGCTCGCTTGTTCCCGTGCAGGTTACGGGCACCGACTACGACGACAACGACGTCGACGAGATCCAGTACGTTGACGACGACGGCGAGGGGCTGAGCCTGCTGCCCGGTTCGTACGAGCTGTCAGTCGCCGCCTCGCCCTTTGGCGAAGACGGAACGCTGTACGCGTGCCCTGACGACAAGGTCGCGCTTGATATTGAGGAAGACGGCAGCGTGTCCATGTCGGGCGCTTTCCCTCTGGAGTTCAAGCTGGCAGATGCGCTCGACGTAACCGACGACGATATTCAGCGTGCCTATGATTGCGCGGTGGACGGCGGCTGCGACACCAAGGACCAGGCAGACGATCTTAAGAGCGCTGCCGAGAAGTGGCGCGACGATGCCGTTGAGGAGGAGAATCGCAGGGCGCAGGAGGAGGAGACGCGCCGCCGTGCCGAGCAGGAGGAGGCGGCCTACCGGGTCACTTCTAACTACTACGAGTTCACGGTGCCCGTGTACTGGCGCGGCCGTGTGACGTGGACCCAGAGCGGCAACACGACAAACATCTACTCGAGCGCGTATCCGTCGCGCAAGGTGTGCTCTATCGAAGTCGAGTCAGCGAGTTCGGGAAACAGTGCGGGTGATGTTGCCAACAGTTCCTGTTATTCTGCCATCAGTGGGTCTCAGCGTGTTGTCGTGCGCATGACCAACTACAGCTATCTCATCGCTTACTACGCTTCGCTCAATTCGAGCAATCCCGACACATACTACTCCATGGACGAGGCACGCGAGCTCGTGGATCTGCAAACCATGGGAACGTACAGCTACGACACTATGCTCAACACGTACAAGTCGACGAGCGGTAGTTCGAGTATGTTTACTCAGCCTATGAGTATCTTGGGCGATACCATGGCTGACTGCATCACGCTGCGCTAGCGCTTCATCAGCTCTGGCTGTTTGACTGTTGAGCCGCCTGCAACCCAATATGGTTGCGGGCGGCTTTTGCTTGTGATTTCAAGACTTTAGCCTGTGCCGCGCGGTACGCGCGGCATGGAAACCCACCCGCTCAGCGGGTGGAAGGCAGTTGTCATTTGCTGGATGCCGTTCGGACTGCCTTGGCTGCGCTCGTTAGGACATGCGCTCAAATGTTACGCAACGGGAAGCGCTTTGCCTCAAAAGACGGTGCCTCGCAACGGTCGGGCCGGAGCGGTCGGTTCTCTTGCGGGACTGGGACATCTCGATCGCAGAGTGCATTGAGCGTGAACACGGTGGTATGTGCTCAAGCGAGCCAGAGAAGGACGGAGGGATCTGGCTCGCGGATGCTGCCCTGTGCCTTAAAACGTAACAAATCTCGAAGGTGCTCATTTGTGCTTGCGGGGTCGTGTAGTATAAGTTTGGATTTGTGCAGAAAATGTGGTCGACAATAGACTTTGATGAGCGGATCCAGTCCTGCGGTCGAGAGTATCTGCTCATGCGCTGCTCGGCGCTTTTCCAGCCGCTGATAGCAGCTTGAGGCTCGGTTTTGCACGTGTCGCTTGGGAACGACCGGGAGGATGCATGGCAGATATCACCATCGATAGCGCATTTAGCGAGATCGGCCGGCGCGTTACGGGATTTACTCAGGGGATCGGCGGTCGAGCGCGCGAGTTTGGCGAGACCGCGCGCATCAATTCGTCCATAGAGGAGCGCAGGAAGCGCATTCAGGGGATCTACGAGCAGATCGGCCAAGCATATTGTCAGAGACATCACGGGGATGCCACTGCCGAGTTTAAAGGTCAGGTCGCACTCGTCGATAGCCTCAATGCTGAAATCTCAAGTCTGCAACAACAGCTGATGACGGTTCAAACGCGGCGGGTGTGCCCGATCTGTCATCGCGAGGTAAACGGCGACTCTCGCTTCTGCCCGTACTGCGGATCGGACATGGCGGTTTCGCAGCCCTCCATTTCTGCCGGGACCACGCTGTGCCCAAATTGCGGCTCGCCCATTAACGCGGGGGATCGCTTTTGCATGAGCTGCGGACAGACGATACCGGCGGCACCGGTCCAACCGACGGTGCCTGCCCAGCCGGTGACTCCTGCGCAGCAGCAGACCGCGCCAATGGGTGCCGTGCTGGTGACGCCTCCCGCGGCGCAGGCGGCAAAGATCTGCCCTGCATGTGGGGCAACCAATAAGCCTCAGAGCACGTTTTGCATGTCATGCGGCCATAAACTGGAAGGGTAGGTAAAGATGAATTGCCCCTCGTGCGGCTCGGTCATTCCCGATGGCTCGGCGTTTTGTCCCTCGTGCGGACACCAGGTTCCGCAGCAGGGCGCGGTATGCCCGGGCTGCGGCGCTCCGGTAAAGCCCGGAACCAAATTCTGCGGTGTTTGCGGTCGTCCGCTTTCGGCGACTGGCGCCACAGCTTCTCCGTCCATGCCCGCAGTATGCCCCCAGTGCGGCGCTCCGCTGCCGGCGGGGGCGAGCTTCTGCCCGTCGTGCGGGCATCGCTTCGGTGCAGGCTCGGCAGGTGCAGCCGGTGCCATGGGAAGCACGTGCCCGCAGTGCGGGAGCCCTCTGCCTTCGGGCGCCTCGGCCTGTCCTACGTGCGGCTACGTGGTGAAGCAGAAGAAGGCTGCCAACTATAAGGCTATCGGCATCGGTGCCGTGGCGGTCGTTGCCGTAGTCGTGCTGGCAGCAGTCGGCATCTTCTTCATCTTCTTCCGCGGCAACAATCCCGAGGATGTGGTGAAGGATTACCTCGAGTTCTGTCTCAACGAAGATACGGGCTACGACAGCATGCCCTTTATGGATCCGGCGTATGTGAACGCTGTGATGGACGAAGCGAACTACGACGACGAGGACATGCGCGACTGGATCGAGGAGAACCGCGAGAACAGCTTCGATACTATGGCCGATCTGTACGGCAAGGGCTGGACGTATGAGTACGAGATCGTGGACGAAGACCCGTACCGCGACAGTGAGCTTGAGGATGTTGAGGATTTCTACGACGACGCCGAGGCGGACGTACCCGATGTGTCCGAGGGCCGAGAGTATGAGGTTGAGGTTACCGTTGTCGACAAGGACGGCGACGACGAGGAAGAGCGCACCATGACGATCGGCGTGGTCAAGAGCAACGGACATTGGTATCTCGATCCTATGCGGTACAGCCTGTATTTGTAGCGATTGGTCTGTCGGCGCGCCCCCTTGGGGGCGCGTGCTGTTTATGGTCGGTGATTGCGTTGTTTTGTCCTCGTTGCGGTAACAGGCTCCCCCGGGGTGCTTCGTTTTGCGGGCGCTGCGGCGCTTCGCTAACGGAAGCCCAGGGCTCGGCTTCTGGTCGCTTTCAGGCGGGAAGCTTTGCCAATACAAGCCTCGGCATGGTCGGCAGCCGCCTGCTCTTCGTGGCCTGCGCAGCACTCGGAGCGGTTCTCGTTGTCGGCTTCGGGGCCAATGTCTTTGCGCGGTACGAGGAGCTGAGCGCGTTTCTCGGCATGTACGACGTGTCGCAGGCAGTGCTTTCCACCGCCGTGTGGTATGCGCTGGGGCTTGCGCTTGCCGTGCTTCTGGCGCTATTGGCTTTGAGACTACTGGGGGCTGCGTTGGGATCGCGCAAGGCGTTGGCGCACCCGCTGCTCAGGACACTTCCGCTTCTGGTTGCACTTGTCGCGTTGGTTGGAAGCTTGGCGGTTTTGGGCACCGTTTGGGGCTCCTCTTCCGCTTCCTCCTCGTCGTCAACGGCTCCTCTGCAATACGTCGCTGCGTTTTTCTCGGAATGGATTGCCGAGTGGGCCGCAGGGCTCATAGCACTTCTCGGCCTGACCGTTGTTGCTCTTGTACTGTATTGCACAAGCCGCCGTCCGACTCAGGCGTCCTTTGCGGGCACAAGGTAGGTGAGCTGCCGTGAAATGCAAGAAATGCGGTGCGAATATCTCGCGCAAGAAGAAATTCTGCGGCGTGTGCGGGGCGCCTGTGCCTAAGCGTCGTTGGCCGCTTGTGGTTGGCGGCATTGCCGGCGTGCTTGTCATTGCAGGCGCTGTAGTGGCAGCCCTCGCCCTTGCGGGGGTCGTTGACGTTGGGCGCGTCTTGGGCGAACGCGAAAACGGGCCGACAGGTTACATGGACGGTGATTACCTGCAGCTCAATGGCGGCTTTACCGACGTGAAGGTAACCGACGAGGACTCGGCGCTCGACGCGCTCGACGACGTTGCCTCGGCTCTTGGCATCGAGGATGTTGGCGAGCAGCTCAGCCTCTCGCAGACCAATGAGGCGCTCGACACGACGTTTTACCGATATGCCCAGATGTACGAGGGCATTCCCGTGTACGGCCGCAGCGTGGCTATGGGCGCGGATAAAGACGGCGAGACCACAGCTCTTACGAGCAATTACCTGCCGATCAGCGATGTGGATACCGATCCCAAGATCACTGAGGACGAAGCGCTTGAGACGGTGGCCGATGAGGGCGACTGGAGCCAGATGGGCCCTGCGGGTTTGTGCGTGTATTCGCTTGGCGATCATGACCCTGCTCTTGCATGGCAAATAGATGCTTACGGTGCTTCGGAGGCTCGGTCGTTTTTTGTCGATGCGGCGAGTGGGGAGATCTTGACCGAAGAGGATTTGATGCGGACGGATGGCATCGAGACAATTTCAGGCAAAGACAAAGATGACAATACCGTTGACGTGGAAGTGTGGAAGACGGGGGAGAATTCCTACGAGTTGAGCAACGACGCAAGCGGCCTGTTGGGGGTTGACGCCGGAGAGAAGGAGATTCAGGTTTTCGATACGGAGGGATCTGACGAAAACGGAAATACGTACAACATGGACGTTATCGGAAGCGGAAGTGCATATTTTCTCGACAGCGATGGCAAGCGCCTGCAGGATACGCATGTGGGAAATAGGTATTACCGTCTGACGAGGGGCGGTAAGACGGTCGCCGAACGCGCGTTTGTCTCAGCGGCAGATGTGCGTGTAGGCGGATCGGTTCTGTCGGCGATTGAGGGCAGTGAGCAGGAACTGTTTGATAGCAATAAAGTGCGCGCTACGACAGCATTTGAGCGCACGCAGCGCTGTTTGGACTTCTACAGATACGTTCTCGGTCGCAAGGGGTTCAATGGCGAATACGGCAGCATGACGGTCGTTGCTGGAACGAAGTTTGTTACCTCTAAGGGCGTAGACGACTCCGGTAATGCCATGTCGCTGACGGTGGGTCCGCATATTACGTTCATTTGCTTTGGCCATAAGAACGATATTGCCCTTGATACCGTTGCGCATGAGTTTACGCACTCTGTCGAGGCGACGCTGAGCTCCATGGTGTACGAAGGGGAATCTGGCGCTCTAATGGAGGCAACTTCGGACATTTTCGGCGAACTGGTCGAGGACTACAACGACGGTCGCATGGACAATAGCTGCGACTGGCTTCATACAGGGTCAAGAAACATCTCAAAACCTGACGATTCGAAGAATCCTGCCGAAGTCGGCGATGAGGCATGGGGTGACCCTGGCCTGACCGATGAGGAGCACGACAACGGCTACGTGCATAACAACAGCACGGTGGTCTCTCATGCGGCATATCTCATGTGCAACAGCGACGGTCTAGACGGCGAGAAGCTCAGCACGGACCAGCTTGCTCAGCTCGTGTATCTTTCGTTCATGCTGATGCCGAGTGATTGTACGTTCGAGCAGTTCAGGGCTATTGCCGAGAGCGTGGCCCAGACCATGATCGACAGTGATCTTATGACCGAGGAAAACCTCAAACGGATCTCAGCGGCGTTTGACGAGGTCAAGATCGGCGTCCTCAACGACGAGGTCTACCGGGTTACGAAGGACGCGAAAATCCAGGTGCTCGACGTCAATTCCAAGCCCTATGCCGATTACACGGTTACCGTGCAGTCGATGCTTACGACGCCGGGTCCCGACAGCGGTGACGACGACTCCTCGATTCTGCTTGCCGATTATGACGCGGGAGGCGCGCAGATGTACGCCGAGCGCGCTGAGCTGAAGCCCGAAGCACGGCAGGCGGACTATTTCGTTGAGTCGCCTTATACGCTCACGCCGACTTCTTCGGATCCGATGCCTTTGGAGTTCGAGCACGAGGTAAGTTACCGGCTTACCGTCGAAGATGCCAACAGCGACCAGTCTTTCAAGATCATGGTCATGGTTGCCGACGACGGCCGAGATCTTCTCACGATCAGTACCCCTTGGGGCGACGAGGTGGAGCAGACCAAGAAGAAAGGGGCCGATAGCTTGCCCGAGCCTGTGGGCGAGGGGCCGGGCACGCGCGACGTGGCGCTGGTGCTCGACATCTCAAGTTCTATGTCGGGCAACAAAATGACCCAAATGTGCAAAGGCGCCGACGGCTTTGTGGATACGGCGCTTGCGAGCGGTGCGGACGTGGGTCTTGTCTCGTACAGCTATGAAGCCACGATCGTGGAAGGGCTCACGAGCGATGAGGCGCGGCTGTCGAGTGGCATCGCGAGTCTCTCGACGTCGGGCAACACCAACATCGAGGATGGCCTGAGAAAGGCGGAGGATGTACTGGCCGCTGGTGACGCCGACAAGCAGATCATCGTGCTGATGTCGGACGGTGCGCCCAACGAGGGCATGGTGGGCGACGAGCTTATCGCCTACGCTGAAGAGCTTAAGGAAGAGGGCGTCAAGATTTACACGGTCGGCTTTGAAGAGGGAGCCGACGGCTATGCCCTGCTTTCGGCCATGGCGAGCGACGGATGCCATTACGAGGTGTCCGATGCGAGCGAGCTCAAGGGCTTCTTTACCGATATTGCAGACGAAATTGCCGGTACGCGCTTTGTGTACGTGCGTGCTGCATGCCCGGTTGATGTGACGGTGCGCTACGACGGCGAGGAGCTCAATTCGTCTGTTGACGATCGGAATACGCGTACGTCGTTTGGCACCATCACCTTTGAAGACGAGCTGGACGAGAACGGTTATGTAACAGAGGAAGACGCCGTTAAGGTGCTGCGCCTGCGAGAGGGCCCGGCGTACGACATTGATATCGAGGGCACCGGCGAGGGGTCGATGGACTATTCCATTGGCTTTGCCGACAGCGACGGCGACTATACCGACTTCCGCACCTTTGATGGCATCGACGTTGAAGAGGGGACCGAGATTGCCACGACGGCCGAGGTTTCGGATCGCACGCGCCTGACGGTCGACATTGACGGCGACGGTATTCTCGACGAGGTCTACGAGGCAAAAGCCGGAGAGGATGCCGAGAAGATAGATAACAGCGCAGCGGTAAATCTGACGGTCGCGGGCTGCGCAGCGGTCACTGTGCTTGCGGGAGGCGGCATCTTTGCCATCGACCGCGCCCTGGTACGCCGTAGGTCGGCGGCGTAGGTTACAGGGCCGGGTTGTTTCTGCCGCTCATGGTAAGAGGCCTCTAAGGGCATGGGTAAACCATGCGAGCTCAAGGTGGGTAGGCGTCATGAAGTGCAAGAAGTGCGGATCTGATAATTCGCGCGATCAAAGTTCTGCGGCGTGTGTGGCGCCCCGGCGCCCAAGCGCCGCTGGCCCTTGGCGGCCGGCGCCGTGCTGGGCGTTGCTCTTGCCGCTGTTGGGGTGACCGCCGCTCTTGCCCTTGCTGGCGTCATACGGCTCGACGGGCTGTTTGGCGGGAGCGGTCCTGCCGAGGCGGAGGCTGAGGCGGGAAAGGTCGCAATCGACCCACTTTCTTTGGTTGACATATCGTTCAATGAAGAGGAAACGACGAAGAGCGGCGAGCAGACTATTGAGGCAACCGCGACGCTTCCGTGTTTTGATGTGCTCATGCGTGAGAGCCTCGATGAAGGCGATCCGGAAGAGTTCATGGCGGAACATCTAAACAACGGCGACTACGATGTCGTGGACGTTGCGTGCGAGGTGACTGTCGTAAGGGCTAACGGCAGCGTTGCCATGGTTGACGAGGACGCGGAGAAAGAGGCCGTGCTCGAGAGCGAGCTTATCAAGGCTGTGAATGCGCTTACTGAGGACGATGCGCGATGAAGGGCGTAAGGCGGTTCTGTCGTATCGCGGTGTGTGGGCTACTTGCTGCCTCCTTGATGGGTGCAAATCTTCCCCGGGTTGCTTTTGGAGATGATTGGAGAGAATCGGCGATTGCTGGGTTTGCTAAGCACGAAGAGATTTTCCAGGAATACTTGGGGGAACCTAGCGTCAATGGGTACTGGACACTCATAGAAGACACGGGTGCGCAAGAGAAAGTTATCGATCTGGCCTCCTATGCTCTCGACGTGCTCCCGAGTGAAGACACGTATGCCCAGGTTCTTTCAGAACTCATGGCTCTTCATCAAGCTGGATTGGCGAATCAGATTGAAAGTCAGTCGGCGACGTCTGATATCAAAATGCCTGAGGTTGGGGAGACTGTAGCCGATCTTGCGGAGACCGTTATCGGATCCACGCTCCCCGAAGGCGTGGATGATTTATTCGACACTGCCGTGTCGGGCGCGGGTGCAATTGTAGAATCTGCCAATCAAGCGCATTTTATCGAGGCGATAGCGCAGGACTATTCAGAGTCGGAAGCGTTTCTTCAGGCTATTGTTGACAGCTCGAGCGATGCATATTTGCGCAGCGCGGCGAGGCGTTTGCTGAGGATCAACAAGTCGCTGCTTCAGGAGCGCATGAGGTACTGTCTCGGCAACTGGAGCAGATTGTCGTCCTTTCAGGCTGACACATTTATGAAAGACTACTCGATGGAGCTGCTCAAAAAGACGGACCTCTATGACGATGAGGGTCTTATGCTCCTTATTGATTATGGGGGAAAGGCAGCGGGGGCCCTCTTATCGCTGGGCGAGTTCACTTTCAAGGGCGCCATTCTGGTGGGAGATATTGCCTTTGGAACCACTAACACTTTTGAGCGGTATCAAGAAATCAAGGTACTGACGCACGTTGCGGAGGCATTGTCTTCTGCTGCGGACGAGATCGAGGTGAACCCCAACGATGATGACGTGGCGGCGTCCTATGCTGCAGTTCAGCAAAAATGTGCGATCTACGATTTGCTTATTACAGTTCATGCTCGCGGAGAGTACTTGTTGTATCAGCTCGTGATTAACGAGTCAGGGATTCTTTCGTGCGTTCAACAAATAATCGACGAGTTTAAAGATCCTGACGAAACAACAAAGGCATGGTACGAAACGCGGATCAATATGCTTGAAGAGCAAAAAAGCTATGTTGATCTGTTCACCAACAAGAGCGGGCTACTGGATGATGCTGCGCAAGAGGATGGCACTGAGCAAGAGGATGACGTTGCTGAAGATCGCTCCGATGACAGCGACTTCACCGCTGAGGTCGTCGAGGAGACGGTGACGTTTGCCTCGCATAGCTATGCGGAACAAAGCCCAGGACCCGATACCGCTAGGACCTGGAGTTATCCGCAGTTTTCAGGGGGCGAACCCTCGGGGGCTCTTGAGGATCTGAACAAGAGAATCAAGGACGAGTTTGACGAGATGGTCGAGGACGCCAGGGCCTGGACTTCGAGCGATGCGTCTATGTATACGGAGGAGTACAACGTCGATATCACCTATTGCAAGGATGGCATCGCAAGCGTACGCGAGGAGCGTTACGAGTACGGTGGGGGCGCGCACGGCATGTCTGCGGTTACGGGCTCTACGTATGACTTGCGAACGGGCGAAGAGGTGTCGGTCGGGAAGGCTCTGGGCGACGGGGAGTCGGGTCTTTCTTTGGCGAGTGCTGCCGAGACGGGGCTTCGCGAGTTCTTTGCGGAGCATCCCGAGGAATACAGCGCGGGGGACCCGAGCACGGCCTCTTTCGATGACATAGTGAACGATCCTGATCGGTACTACATTACCGACGACGGGGTAGTGTTCGTTACGCGTCCCTACGAATTTGGCCCCTACGGGAATGGGTGGCACGAGATTCTCGTCACGTCGTTTAAGACGGCCGACCTCCTCTACCAGGACGTGAGGGATAAGTACGAGTAGGGCTTGCGCTGGCAAGGTGGTAACGGTCGGGAAGAGGCGAGTGCGATGAGATGTCCTTGGTGCGGGGCAGTTATTGCCGACGGATCGAGGTTCTGCCCCGTGTGCGGACGGCAGCTTCAGGGGGCGAAGCCGAAGAGGAACGGCGTGCCGCGGGCGCTGCTTGTTGCGATTGCGCTGCTGGCTTCTGTTGCGGTAGGCATCGGCGCCGGTGTCGCGCTATCGGGCGCTCTTTCGGGCGGTGCGGCAGGTCGGGAGGAGCGCGAAACTCCGCGCGAGGACGAGGGCTCTCGAGAAGCGAGCACGGGTTTATGGGGCGACGCCGACGAGCCGGAGGATAGCAGCGAGCCCCGAACCGTGAAGGACTTCGGTCCTCGAGCGGATTCTCCCGAAGAGGTTGTTGACGGGTATTTCCAATTCAACATGGAGAATGGCTCGGACGATGATGCTGCGCGTGCGTTCGGCTCGATGCACTACCAAATGCTCGCTGCAGACGATCGTGCCGATGATCAAGACTTGATTGCGCAGTATTGGGACTATCTTGAGAACGGGCACGCTTCGGCAATTTCCGGCATAGAGCAATATTGCGGATCCGATTGGTCGTATGCGTACGACATCGTGGAGAGTATTCCTGACGACCCAGAGGTACTGCGGGATGCCCAGACGGCTTTTGAGGGGCTGGAGCTTGATCCGTCGAGTATCACCGGTGCGCAGCGCTTGGTGTGCAAGGTCGACATCTCGGGAGAAAACGGCTTTAGCGACAATAGCGATTTCGATGTATGGACTATTCAGTGCGAGGGGCACTGGTATTTCTTGAAGAGCGTCTCCCACGATTCGGAAGAGATTTCCGACGAGTTGTAGGTTGGCAAACATAGATCGATTTGGGCCGTGTGTGAGTTGCGGTCGATAGCAAAAACGCCCTCGCCGTCTCTCTGGAATGAGGTCGGCGGGGGCGTTGCGGTTGTTGTGTTCGGCTCTTACTACGCGAGCTCGATGTGCTCCACGTCGTCGCGGGTGCTGCGGCGGTAGAGGGAGAACTTGCGGCCGATGACCTGGACCACGTCGGCGTTCAGGCGATCGGCGAGCTCGTTTGCGGCCTCGCGGGCGGTGTAGTCGCTCATCTCCTGCACGGTGCCCTTGATAAGCTCGCGCGCCTCGAGAAGCTCGGAGGCCTCGCCTACCACGGCGTCGGTAATGTTGTTCTTGCCGATGCTGATGACGGGCTCCAGGTGGTGCGCCATGCTGCGGAGCTGTCGAACCTGCTTGCCGAGAAGTGCCATGTGTCTTGCCTTTCGCGCGGCCGTCGCACGGGCGACGGGAAGATCTTCGAAGTTTTCAGGCATACAATACCTGAAGCGCGAGTCGGTGGCGCGGGCTCTGGACAAGAGCAGAGAAATCCCATGTCACGTTGGCGCGCATGCGTCAAGAGCCTATCGGCAGGCGGTTTCACCCGCCTTGGGCAACCCTATTTTGAGCCGGTCGTTTACCTGCGTCGCTCTTTCCAGCGTCCAAGTTCTTCTTCATGAAACACAACATATTGTGTTGTGCAGAGGCTCCGTCTACCGATTATGGAATTCTCTCCTTTGAGCGTGACAATCTGCTCCGTAGAATGGATAGTACGGCGCATTCTGACCGAGCGCCGCCTCGCGCAGACCGCTGTGGCCACGGGGTTTGCGCGCGAGCCTTTTTGAGGCGAGATTTTTAATCGTGTCCGCACCAGAGGGTATGGTGCGGATAGGAGCTCATGTGCGGTTGATGGGAGACGGAATGGCGACGACGATCAACGAGTTGGTAACGCGTTACTACACAACCGAACTGGACAATCATCCCGACTGGACGGTCTACGATCTCTTTGAGTGGGAAAAGCGCGACGTGCATCTGACCGACTACAAGTCGGGTCGCGTGCTGTGCGATATGCACGATGTGGAGTTTCCCGCCGGATACTCCCAGAACGCCGTCGATATCATCGTGTCGAAGTACTTCCGCAAGGCGGGCGTTCCGGGAACGGAGCACGAGGTGTCCATGCGCCAGGTTGCCCATCGCATGGTCGACTTCTGGGTGGCGGCGCTCGTTGAGGAGGGCCTTGTCGAGGAGGGCGCCCAGAGCGCGATCCTGTACGACGAGCTCGTGTACCTTTTGCTCGACCAGCGCTTTGCCCCCAACTCGCCGCAATGGTTCAACACCGGCATCAAGCGCGCCTACGGCATCTCGGGCGGTCCGTCCGAGCTGTTCTATTACGACCCCGAGGTAGGCGAGGTCTTCAAGTCCCCCGACACCTATACGCGTACGCAGGCGAGCGCCTGCTTCATCGTCTCCATTCGCGACACGCTCCTCGGCGCGCACTCCATCTCTGAGGAGTACGTAACCGAGACCAAGCTGTTCCGCGGCGGCTCGGGCACGGGCACCAACTTCTCGCCATTGCGCGCCGAAGGGGAGAAGCTCTCGGGAGGCGGCGTTTCGAGCGGCCTCATGAGCTTCCTCAAGGGCTTCGACCGCAACGCGGGGGCCATCAAGAGCGGCGGCACCACGCGCCGCGCTGCCAAGATGGTGTGCCTGGACATCGACCATCCCGACATCGAGGAGTTCATTACCTGGAAGGCCAAGGAGGAAGACAAAGCCCTTGCCCTCATGAAAATGGGCTACGACGGCGACATCAACGGAGAGGCGTACGCCACCGTGTCGGGCCAGAACTCCAACAACTCGGTGCGCATCGACAACGAGTTCATGCAGAAGGTTGTTGATCTGCCCGAAGACCCGGACGCCACCTTTATGCTCAAGGGACGCGTCGACCGCTCGAAGGACCGCGAAGTCTCGGTTTCGCATCTGTGGGACGTCTTCAACGAGAGCGCGTGGCGCTGCGCTGATCCCGCGCCGCAGTTCTCCGACACGTTCAACGAGTGGCACACCTGCCCTGCAGGCGAGGACGGCGTTGTGGGGGCTCCCTACAACCGGCTGAACTCCACGAACCCCTGCGGCGAGTACGCGTTCTTGGATGACTCGAGCTGCAACCTTGCCTCCATCAATCTGTACCGCTTCTTCGACCCCGAGTCAGGCGTCTTTGATCTCGAGGGCTACAAGCACGCCATCGCAACCGTTCAGCTCGCGCTCGAGGCATCCATTGTGTGGGGGCAGTTCCCCACCGAGGACATTGCGCGCAAAACCTACCGATTCCGCGCCACGGGCCTCGGGGTGAGCAATCTCGCGAGCCTGCTCATGTGCAAGGGGCTTCCATACGATTCGCGCGAGGCACGCGCGTACGCGGCTGCGCTGGTGGGCGTGCTGACCGGTTACAGCTACGCGACTTCGGCCATCATGGCGCGCAAGGTCGGTGCGTTCGAATGCTACGGCATCAACCGCCGCTACATGGAGCGCGTCATCCGAAACCATGCGCGCGTGGCGGGCGCCCGCACCGACGACTTCGAGAACCTCACCATCAAGCCGCTCACGGTCGATCACGACCTGCTCCTGTCGCTTGGCGAGGACGAGCTTTCGAGCGCGCTGATCGAGGCGTGGACTTACGCCGAGGAGCTCGGCGAGCGCTACGGGTACCGCAACGCGCAGGTGAGCGTGCTGGCCCCCACGGGCACCATCTCGTTTGCCATGGACTGCGGCGCAACGTCCATCGAGCCGTTCTTCAGCCACATGGTGTACAAGAAGCTCATCGGCGGCGGCTTCATGACGCTGGGCAACCCGGTTATCGGCGATGCGCTCGCACGCCTCGGCTACACCTCTGACGAGATCGCCGACATCATGGCTTACGTGGAGGAGAAAGACGAAAACGGCATGGTCAAAGACGGCAAGCTCGAAGGGGCTCCGCACCTTAAGCCCGACCATCTGCCGATCTTCGACACGGCCAACGTATGCGGATCGGGCGAGCGCTACATTGCCCCTCAGGGCCATGTGCTCATGGTTGCGGCGCTGACCCCGCTCGTTTCGGGAGCCATCTCCAAGACGGTCAACCTGCCCCATACCGCTACCGTGCAGGACTTCAAGGACGTAGTCACGCTGGCGTGGCAGACGGGCGTCAAGGGCATCACGCTCTACCGCGACGGGTCGAAGAACGCGCAGCCGCTCAACAACACGCTTGCCGACCAGAGTGCCTCCGACGATCTTGCCGACCTCTCGTACGCGGCTCTCCTCGACTACGCGCGTTCGGCGCAGAAGGAGCTGTCGCACGACCATCGGCCGGCGCATCGCGAACGCATCGTGGGTATTCGCAACGGGCGTACGCACCTGGCGCAGATCGACGGCGTCAAGATCTACACCACGGTCAACCGCAACGAGCGCGGCGAGATCTCGGAGCTCTTCGTCACAACGGACCGCGAAGGCACCACGATCATGGGGCTTCTGAACTCGCTCTCCAAGACGATCTCGGTCATGCTGCAGTATGGCATCCCCGCTCCGAGCATCTCCAAGATGCTTCGCGGGCAGAAGTACGAGCCGTATGGATTTGTGCAGAGCCATCCCAACATCAAGTACGTCACATCGATCTCGGACCTCATTTCCAAGGTCATCGACATCGAGATGGGCGACTACTCGCGTGTTCAGGTCAAGCCCATCGGCGCGCCTTCGCCGGCAAACCCCGCCAGCGTGGTTGCGGCGGTCGAGTCTGAGGTCTCGGTGTCCGATGGCGCCGACGCCGATGAGCCCGCGGTGAGTGCCGAGGAGATGACGCGTCTTGTAGCCGCCAAAGAGAGCGAGCTGCGCGAGGACGTGGGGGCCATCGATACGCGCGACTTCTACACGGCTGCCTTCGTGAGCGAGGCTGCGCGTGACGCAGCCCAGCACGGCGAGCGTCTCTACGACGGAAGCGTGTGTCCCAACTGCTCGAGCACGCGCATGGTACAAAACGGCACCTGCAAAGTTTGCCTCGACTGCGGCACCACCACCGGCTGCAGCTGATTAAGGCGCGCATAGCCTGATCTGATGTTAAGCGGGCACAGCATCCTGCTGCGCCCGTCTCGTTTCATGGTCATGCTCGAGCACGTGCATATCCCCACGGCGCCTTTCGGCCTTCATGGGAGTTGGGGGAGAGCGGTGGCGTATGCCATGGCTTTCTTGTTGAGGCCTGCTGCGGTGGGTATGATGGTATACGAAGGACCCGGGAATGACCTCTGATTCAAGTCACCGGGTCTTGCCCATTTCTGGAGGTGTTCGATGACGATCCGTGCCAAACGAACCCTCTTTTCGGAGAGCGAGTCCAAAGATGCACGCTCTTTGCATAGCGACGTGCGCTCTATGAAGCGGCAGGGGGATGAGGCGCTGGAGCGGGCTCGGGCGGCGGGGCGGCCCGAGAAGGCTGCTTGGATTCGGCTTGCGGCGATCCTTCTGGGCATCGCGCTCGGGGCGCTCGTGTTCTTTGGGTTTGGCGGCGCGGTTATGCGCGCGTTTCTCGCCGAACCGTCGCGTGGCGAGGACGTGGCCAAGGATCATGCCGGGAACCGGCGCGTGTCTTCTGCCGATGAGGTAGTTGAGGTGGAGAGCGGCGAGGCGCGCACGGATACCCTGACCTACTGGGACCAGTGCACGTGCTGGCTTGAGGAGAAGGGCGGCGCCTGGTCGTTCAGATATATCATGGCGCCCGGCACAACGGAGGAGACCGCCTTTGAGCTCGAGGGTACTCCCGTATGCTTTGCATTGCGCAACAGCTTCTTCTTCGTGGTCCAGAACCTGTCTGAAGACGATGATGCAGCGGGGTACGAAGTTGTGAGCTACGGCTTTTTTGACGGCGTGGTGCCGACGATCTTTGCCGAAGGCAGCGGCCGCGTAACGGAGGCGGTGCTTGACGGAGATGCGCTCGCGCTGACGTTCGAGGACGGCTCGCAGACGCGCGTCGAGCTTCCCGAAATCTCGGGCTAAATTCCGGCGCTTCGGCGCACGGGTTCCCAGCTTATGAACGCCCAGCGCGTAAGACGCATGTGATCGAGCGTGTAGCGACCTTGGAGCCTTCCCTTGGGTCCGGGTTGGCCCGCCTCGTCATTTTTGACCATGTGCTCGGCGAGATACGAACGAAGCTCATCGATCTTGTCCTCGTACCCCGATTCGAGCATGCGCGCAAAGTCGGCAACGCCCTCTTCGAGCGAGTCGAACGTATCCTTGCGCGGCGACGCTAGGTAGGAGACCTCGGGTGCGCGGTCCATTTGGGCGAGGATGTTGAAGGCGTACAGCCAGTCGACGCTCTCGCCGACCGAGACGCCGATGGCGTTCATAACCTCGGCGTCGTAGCGCGGTCCTGCGTTGCAGGCGAGCGTGACGCAGCAGCGTCTGGTTGCGACGCGGTCGAGCTTCTCGAGGGCGGCGCGCAGGTTGTGCGTGGCGATAGAGCGGGAGGCGAGGGCCACGTCGACGCTGTTCTCGTCGAGGCCCGCGCTGGCCCAGTCGTCATCCCAAGCGAGAAGCACGGGCCTGATACCCGCTGCGTCGTCGCTGCTCACGCGGACGTTTGCCTCGCCCGCGGTAGTTGTGAGCTCGTCGAGCATGCGGGCAGAGAAGTCGGCAGCTACGACGCGGCAGCCGCGTTGCGCGAGCGGAATGGCAAGCGTTCCCGATCCGCAGCCCATGTCGAGCACGCGCTCGCCAGGGCAGATGCCGGCGAGTGCGAGAAAGTCGCGGGCGTAGGGCGAGGTCTCTTTGGGTCTGAAATGCTTGGCGCGCTTGTCCCACCAAGCAGGGTCGTCCGCCCTGCGCCGGGCCTCTTGCAGTTGCATCCACTCCGCGTTCCAATCGATGGAGAGAAGGAGCGCGGAGTGGCGGTCAACGTTCACGGCCTAGTTCTTGAGGGAGTTGAGCGGGGCGGGGAAGTGTCCGCCGCGGTGGGCGAGGACCGTGCCCGCATGCTCGTTGATGGGCATGACAGGGGCGTAGCCCATGAGGCCGCCGTAGTCCAGGCGGTCGCCGACGCCGTAGCCGATGGCGGGGATAACGCGTACGGCAGTGGTCTTGTTGTTGATGACGCCGATGGCCATCTCGTCGGCGATGAGGCCGGCGATGGCCTCGACGGTGGTGTCGCCCGGGACCGCGATCATGTCGAGACCCACGGAGCACACGCAGGTCATAGCCTCGAGCTTCTCGAGCGTGAGCGCGCCCTTCTCGGCGGCGGCGATCATGTCGGCGTCCTCGGAGACGGGGATGAAGGCGCCCGAGAGGCCGCCCACGCTCGAGCTCGCCATAACGCCGCCCTTCTTGACGCAGTCGTTGAGCAGGGCGAGCGAGCAGGTGGTGCCGGGGCCGCCGCACGTGCCGACGCCGATGATCTCGAGGATGCGCGCAACCGAGTCGCCCACGGCGGGCGTGGGCGCGAGGCTCAGGTCCACGATGCCCTTGGCCACGCCGAGGCGACGCGAGGCCTCGCGCGCCATGAGCTCGCCGGCACGCGTGATCTTGAAGCTCGTCTTCTTAATCTCCTCGGCAACCTCGGTGAAGTCGGCCGTCTCGGGAAGGCGCTCGAGTGCCGCGGCCATAACGCCGGGGCCGGAGACGCCGACGTTGATCACGGCGTCCGCCTCGCCGGTGCCGTGAACGGCGCCTGCCATGAAGGGGGAGTCTTCGACCATGTTGGAGAAGACGACGAGTTTTGCCGCGCCGTAGCATTGGTTGTCAGCAGTGGCCTCGGCGGTTTTCTTGACGATCTCGGCCATCTTGAGCACGGCGTCCATGTTGATGCCGGCACGAAGGCTCGCCACGTTGACCGAGGAGCACACGCGCTCGGTGGTGGCGAGGGCGGTGGGGATGCAGTTCATGAGGCGGCGATCCGCGTCGCCGATGCCCTTGTGCACCAGCGCGGAGAAGCCGCCGATGAAGTCGATGCCGATGGTCTGCGCGGCGCGGTCAAGCGCCTGGGCGAGAGGCGTGAGGTCCTCGTCGGAGCACGCCGATGCGATCATGCCGATCGGAGTGACCGACACGCGCTTGTTGACGATGGGGATGCCGTATTCGCGGGCCAGGTCGTTGGCAACGGGAACAAGGCGCTCTGCGCGTGAGGTGATGCGGTCGTATACCTTGGTCGCCATGCGGTCGATGTTCTCGTCTGCGCATCCGAGCAGGGAGACGCCCATCGTAGCCGTACGGATGTCCAAGTGCTGCTCAACGACCATGCCGCGAGTCTCGGCGATTTCCTGCGCTGTGATGGCCATGCGATGCTCCTGTTCAGTTGGTAGGCGGACGGTTGCCGGCGGCGCTTTCCTGCATGTGCCGCGCGCTTTGTTCAGCTCATTTTAGCAGCTCCGTCGCGCAGGGAGCCGAGCGCGCCCGGGCGGCCCGGGGCGTTGCGATCGTGTTTCGGTTTTTGTCGCTTGGCGCGTGCCCGCAAAAGGCCGATGCTACTGGGCGATAATACCGTGCAAAGAGGTTTCGCGACCCGGCACAGAGGAGGCCCCATGCGCGTTGACGAGGTTTTTCGCCTGAGGTGCGAGGAGAAGAAATGCGCCCTCTCGTTTGAGATGTTTCCGCCCAAAGGAGAGCTTACGCTCGACCGCGCGCGCGAGGTGGCGGCGGAGTTCGCGCCCTTGGCGCCCGACTTCGTAAGCGTAACGTACTCGGCAAGCGGGTCGGGAAACGCCGAGGCGACCTCTGCCATCGCGTCGATGATCTCGGAGGAGCTTGGGGTGAGCTCGGTTGCCCATCTGACGTGCATGGGGCTCAGCCGTTCCGAGCTTGCCGAGAAGATCGACGAGTTCAAGGCGGCGGGCGTGCAAAACGTGCTCGCGCTGCGCGGCGACCCGGTGCCCGGCCAGCAGGTTCGCGACTACCGCTACGCCAAAGACCTTATCCCCGATTTGGTAGAGGCGGGGTTCTGCGTGGGGGCGGCGGCGTACCCCGAGGGTCACATAGCCTGTGACGATCTCGATCTCGATGTGGAGCGCCTGAAGGAGAAGCAGGACGCCGGCGCGTCGTTTTTGGTCACGCAGCTTTGCTTCAGCAACGAGGAGCTCTACCGCTTCCGCGATCGTGCCGCCCGTGCGGGCGTGACCGTGCCGGTGACGTACGGCATCATGCCCTTCATGAGCAAGCAGCAGCTCGAGCGCATGGTGTTCATGTGCGGGGCGTCGTTGCCCTCGCCGGTCATCAAGCTTCTCGCTCGCTACGAGGACGACCCCTCGGCGCTGCGTCAGGCGGGCATGGACTACGCTTGCCGCCAGATCGAAGACCTCGTCTCTCACGGTGTCGAGGGCATCCATGTGTACACGATGAACCGGCCCGATGTTGCGCGCGTTTGCGCCGGCGCGGTGCCAAGGGAGGGTCGTGGATAAGAGACGGGCGATGGATAGCTGCCGACATGTGGATATCGCGTTACCTCCGCATACGCTCTCGGCGCGCATAGATCGCGCCGAGATGCTTCGGTACCTGGGCTACGCCGGGCAAGAGATCACCGGCGAGCTTGCCGAGCGGATCGGGCGCATCGCTCAGACATGCGAAGACGCCTTGGCTCCACGGGGCACTGCCCGGTGCTTCAGCGTGGTGCCCGTGCCCGGGGCGCCAGACGTTGCCCCTGCGATAGACCTGGCGGGGACGACGGTGCGCCTGCGCGGGAAGTCGGCGTTTCTCCATCTTAAAGATGCGCGGTTCTGCGCGGTTCTCGCATGCACGCTCGGGGCCGAGAGCGAGCGGCGCCTGCGCGCTCTTGCCGCAACGGATCCGCTCGGGGCGACGTTGTTTGACGCGGCGTGCTCCGCCTATGTGGAGGCGGGCACAGCGGCGCTCGAGGCCGAAGTCCGGGCTCGGGCGGAGCGCGCGGGATATGCGATAAACTGGCGCTTTAGCCCGGGGTACGGCGACTTGCCGCTCAACGTGCAGCCCGATCTGCTTGCGGCGCTCGACGCTGCGCGTGGCCTGGGCATTACCTGCACGTCGTCTAACATGCTCGTCCCGAGCAAGAGCGTGACGGCGTTTGTGGGCTTATTCGACACCGCGCCGGCGAGCGCGGATGCGCCGCACCCCTGCTCGCTATGCCGTTTGCGCGAAGCGTGCTCTTTGCGCGCCCGCGGCGTGACGTGCCGCGGCGCGGGCGAGGGCGCCCTGTGAAGTCAAGAAGAGAGGCTCGACGTATGCGCTTTGACGAGAACCGCCTGCCGTATCGCGAGGTGCCCGGCGACTTGAACGTCGCCGACCCCGACCTTATTGCTGTTATCGCAGGTGAGCGGCACCTGCTTTTTGACGGAGCGATGGGAACCATGCTTCAACGCGCCGGACTGGCTGCCGGGGAGCTGCCCGAGCTCTTGTGCCTCTCGGATCCCCAGTCGGTTACGGCGATACATCGGGCCTACGTAGAGGCGGGGTCGGAGGTCGTTACGGCAAACACGTTCGGTGCCAACGCGCGCAAGCTCGGCGCTGCCGCGCCGGTCGACGCGGTGTTCGAGGCCGCCATAGCGTGCGCGCGGGCGGCGGGTCCCCGCTGGGTAGCGGCAGACATCGGGCCCTTGGGGGCGCTGCTGCGTCCGCTCGGCACGCTCTCGTTTGACGAGGCGTACGATTTGTTTGCCGAGGAGGTTCGAGCGGCGGAGCGCCACGGCGCCGATCTTATCCTCATCGAGACCATGGCCGACCTGCTCGAGGCTAAGGCGGCGGTGCTTGCGGCAAAGGAGTGCACGCGTCTGCCGATCTTTGTCACGATGACGTTTGGCGAAGACGGGCGGACGTTCCTGGGGACCACGCCCGAGGCGGCTGCCATTGCCCTGCCTGCGCTCGGTGCCGAGGTCGTGGGCATCAACTGCTCACTGGGGCCTGCGGAGGTGGCGCCCTTTGCCGAGCGCATGCTCGAGGTTTCTCCCGTTCCCGTTATGGTGCAGGCAAATGCCGGACTGCCGCGCGACGAGGGCGGCGTTACCGTGTACGACATCGCTGCCGACCCGTACGCCGACGCCGTGGAGAGGATGGTCGAGCACGGCGTTGCGGTGGTCGGAGGCTGCTGCGGCACCGATCCGTCCTACATTGCCGCACTTCGCGCCAAGATCGCCGGTCGCACGCCGCTGGCGCGCGCGGTTGCCCCGTGCTTTGCCGTGACGAGCGCGCAGAACGTGGTCGTGCTGCCCGCGGGGTCGCGCAACGTCGCCGTGATCGGCGAGCGCATCAACCCAACGGGCAAGCCGCGCCTCAAAGACGCGCTGAGATCGGGCGATATGGACTACGTGCTCGGCCAGGCTATCGAGCAGGCCGAGCAGGGCGCCGATCTTCTCGACGTGAACCTCGGCCTGCCCGAGATCGATGAGCCGGCGCTCATAGCCCGCGCCGTCGAGACCATTCAGGGGGCATGCCCTTTGCCGCTCGTGATCGACTCCTCCGATCTCGAGGCGGTGGAGGCGGGCGTGCGCGCTTATGCCGGAAAGCCCATGGTCAACTCGGTCAACGCGAAGGACGAGAGCCTCGCCTCCGTGCTCCCGCTGGTGCGGCACTACGGCTGCGCCGTGGTGGGGCTCACGCTCGACGAGCGCGGGATACCTGCCACGGCCGAAGAGCGCTTTGCCTTGGCAGAGAAGATCGTGCGCGCCGCGGAGGCGGCGGGCGTTCCCCGGGAGGACGTCGTAATCGACTGCCTGGTGATGACGGCTTCTACCAATCAGGCGCAGGTTGTCGAGATTCTCCGCGCGGTCTCGATGGTCAAGGAGCGGCTCGGCGTGCGCACGGTGCTCGGCGTCTCAAACGTGAGCTTTGGGCTGCCGCAGCGCCCTGTGCTCAACGCGACGTTTTTGGCGGCCGCCTTCGGCGCAGGTCTCGATATGCCCATCCTGAACCCCGCCTCGCCTCGTTACCGCGATGCGGTTGCCGCGTGGCGCGTTCTCAACGCGCAGGACGGTGAGTCGCGGCAGTTTATCGAGCGCTACGCGTCGCGGCAAGACCCGTACGAAGCGCCGCGCGCGACCGATGGTTCGGGCGGCAAAGAGGCTCGAGGCGCAGCGAGTGCCAAGGGACACAGCGGCGCCGCCGACCCCTTTGACGTTCGCGCTTTGGTGATCTCGGGACGCAGGGGAGAAGTGCCCGCAGCGGTGGAGGCGGCGCTCGATGACGCCGAGGACCCGCTCGACGTTATGAACGGGATGCTGATTCCCGCCCTCGACGAGGTGGGCGATCGCTTTGAGGAGGGAACGTTCTTCTTGCCGCAGCTTATGGCGTCTGCCGAGGCCGCGAAGGTCGGCTTTGACTTGGTAAAAGAGCGCCTGCGCGCGCAGGCGGACGGCGTAGATGGGGCAAGTGCCGCAAAGGGCGCCCTGTGCCTGGCGACGGTCAAGGGAGACATCCACGACATCGGCAAGAACATCGTCAAGATGCTGCTCGAGAACTACGGGTACCGCATCTACGACCTGGGTCGAGACGTGGCGCCCGAGGAGGTCTTGCGCTGTGTGCGCGAGCACGGCGTTCGCCTGGTGGGCCTCTCGGCGCTCATGACGACGACGGTGCCCGCCATGCGCGACACGATCGACCTGTTGCGCCGCGAGGCGCCCGAAACCAAGGTCTTCGTGGGAGGTGCCGTGCTCACCCAGGAGTACGCCGACCAAATAGGCGCCGACGCCTACGCAAAGGATGCCGCCGCTGCCGCGCGCATCGCCGAGAGGTTCCTCGTCGAGCGCGCTTAGCAGTTGCCCACGTACACGTGATCGAGGTATTGCCGTGCCACCTCGGCGAGCTCGTAGACCGTTGAGACGGGCGTGGCGCCGCGATCGGTGAGGCGCCAACGCGGGAAGAAGCGCGTGACGTGGTAGGTGGGCTGAGCGTCGCCTCGTGGCTTCTCCGCCCCCGGGGCGGCGAGCTCTGCCCAGCGCGCGGGAGGATCTTCTCGGTAGGGGATGCTTGCAAGCCAGCGCGCTGCCGCGTCGATCTCGGCGGCGCTGTCGTTGAGGCCCGGCACGACGAGGGTGGTCACTTCGAGATGGCATCCGGGGCAGGCGGCGAGAAGCTCGATCGTGCGTTTGGCGCACGCAAATGCGCGGGCCCCCAAGGCTGTCTGCGGGGCGTCTTCGTCCTTGGGCGACGAAAGGTTGCCCGTGAGGCACATGGCGTAAAAGGCGGCGGAGAATGATTTGAGATCGATGTTTGCCGCGTCGATGTGAGGGGCGAGCTCCTGTATCACGGCTTCGTCTGCCAGACCGTTCGACACGAGCACGGTGACGAGCCCCGTTTCGTGGGCGAGCTGAGCGCAGTCGCGCACGTACTCCCAGCCCACGAGCGGCTCGTTATAGGTAAAGGCAATGCCTGCTACGTCGGGGTTGTGGGCGCGGAGGTCTTGAGCAGTGCGGACGAGCTCGTCGGGGGCAATGGCGCGCCAGGGAACGTCGTTGGCGCGGGCTTGCGCGATCTCGTGGTTCTGGCAGAAGGGGCAGCGCAGGTTGCAGCCGTAGCTTCCCACAGAGAGAACGAACCTGCCGGGCAGAAAGCGGGCGAGCGGCTTCTTCTCCACAGGGTCGAGCGCGAGCGACGTAACGCGCGCATAGTTCTCGGCAACGACAGCGCCTTCTTCGTTTCGGCGAGCGCGGCACGCCCCGTGTCCGCCGGGCTCTATGCGGCAGCGGCGTGGGCACGTGGAGCACGTGGCCTGCGCGTTGAGCGCGGCCGCGCTCATCAGAGGTGCCTCGTAACGGTAAAGCGCTCCAGGGTGACCTCGTCTTCTTCGAGATCGATGCCTCCCTTGCGCGCGGCGATGCCGAGCTGCTCCTCTACCGTGTCAATGCCGTCGAGGTCGGGGAGCAGAAGGCCGCGGCGTCCGTCTGCGGTGCTCACGATGACTCCGTAGCGCTTCGCGTCGAGGTTCTCCGGGCCTTGTACGCGCTCCGGTTGGGAGAGAACGTCCACGTCGTACACGAGCTCGTCGAGCTCGTCTGCGGAAACGGCGGGAAAGCGCGGGTCGTGGCAGCCGGCGCTCACGGCGTTGGCGCAGATCTCTGCCGCGAGAGAGGCGCGCACGGGCGCGATGGTGCCGATGCACCCGCGCAGCTGTCCGTTGATTTTGAGCGACACGAACGCTCCAGCGCGCGTGGAGAAGAGCTCTGTCGGCAGCGTGGCGGCAAGGTCGCTCGGGAGGTCGCCTGTGGGGTCGGTTTGCTTGCGGTCGCGCACGTAGCGTTCGAGCGAGAAGCGCGCAAGCCGTACCCAGGGGCTTTCGGCGCTGCGGCGACGCTCCTGATCTGCCTTATGCCAGGCGACGTACTGCTCGCCGAAGGCGCGGCTGTTGTCTGAGCCCGCTGGCCCTGTTGGCGTGAAGGCTGCAACGCCGTAGCCGACGCCGAAAGGCCCTTCGTAGCTCAGAAGCTCCGGCTTTACCGGCGTGCGGTCCAGCGCGCCCGCCATGATCTGAAACGACCTCAGGCCGCATTCCGCCGCGCGTTCGCAAAGCCCGGGGTCGGCGCGGAGAAGCTCGAGGAAGTTGCCGGTTCTGAAAGCGCGGCACGCAAGCTCGTCGAATTCGGGCCCCTCTGGGGCATAGCCGTAGGGACCGCTTTCCGAGAGCTTGTGAGAGAGATCTCCCGATGCGACGTAGACGATGCGACGTCCGAGTTGCTCGGAAACTTTGCGGACCAGGGTGCCGAAACGGTAGTTGACGTCTGGGGAAAGTCCTGCGATGCCGAGGCGAACGATGCGGTGGGGCAGCTGCGGCAGCGCATGTCGACCGTTGTTGCCTTGCGGTTCGAGCTCATCGTGCGCGCGCAGCACAAAGTGCAGGGGGACGAGGACGCCCCAGTCGAGGTTGGGCTCGCGCTGCCCCGACGTTCCTGCGGGAATGCCCTCCGCCTCGGCGCTCTGGGCGAGCTCCGAGGCAAGCTCGGTGTCGTAGCGCACCGTGCTGCCCTCGCCGGGCGCTCCAAACGAGGCGAACGATCCGGTTGCCTCGCGTCCCGGGGCAATGTGCAGGTAATCGAGGTAGTAGGCCGTGTGCGGGCTCGATACAACGATGGTATCGGGGTCGAGTTCGACGATGCGACGGCCGACCTCCCGGTAGGCTTCTATCGTGGCGTCGATCTCGCGCTCCCTGCCGTGTCCGACGGCGGGAACGATGAGGGGTGGATGCGGGACGGCAAACGCTGCAAGTACCGGCATGACGATCTCCTTTCGGAGCCTCCGCGCCCGTGGGCCCGAGCGCGGCAGTGCTTTACCTAACTATTCCCGCCTTCAGCCTGAGTAGCGCGTCGTACCGGTTGGAAGGTCTCTCTTTTTTGTGTAGGTGTCCGCGCCGCGTTCTATCGTACAAATGTTCGTATTTATGCCACGACGGGCAGGCGCAAAGAGGTGGAAACGGTGACGACGTTTGGCTATGCGCGCGTATCCACGCGCGACCAAAACGTAAACCGGCAGCTGGACGCGTTGCGGGCGTTTCCTGTTGCCGAAGAGAATATCTATGTCGATCACTTTACGGGCGCCACGTTTGAGCGTCCGGAGTGGCAGCGCATGGTGGGCAACCTCACGCGCGGAGATCTCCTCGTGGTAGCGAGCATCGATCGTCTGGGGAGAAGCTACGCCGATATTCTCGACCAGTGGCGCCATCTCACGCACGATATCGGCGCCGACATCACGGTTCTCGATATGCCCTTGCTCGACACGCGGCCTACGCGCGGGGCGGCGCCCGGGGTCACAGGCGCGCTCATATCCGACATCGTTTTGCAGCTGCTCAGCTACGTGGCACAGGTTGAGCGCGAGGGCATACGGCGGCGGCAGGCGGAAGGTATAGCCGCTGCCAAGGCGCGCGGCGCTCGCTTCGGCAGGCCGGCAAAGCCCCGCCCACCGTGCTACCCGGACGAGCGCGCGCAGTTCGAGCGGGGCGAGGTCAGCTCGGCGCGCGCAGCGCGAGCATGCGGCGTGTGCCGCTCCACGTTTTGGAAGTGGGTGCGCGCCGACCGCCTCAAAGAGTCGCTGGGCGAGCAAGACGCGTGCCTCAGGCTGTCTCTCTTGGCAGGACGCTTGCGCAGCGGCGTTTCCGTTCTCAAGCGGCGGGGAGCCGTTCGCCTGGTTGGGTGGCGCTGTGCGCGGTGCGGTATGCCACAATACGCTTGTACACGGCTCGCACGGTGCGAGGGAAAGGACGTAGCATGGCAGACTCGACGATTACCAAGATCGCTCGCGGAGCGTTTTCGGCGCAGGTTGACGCACAGGGCGCGCAGCTCATGAGCCTCAACCTCGACGGCCGTGAGTACCTGTGGCAGCGCGACGCGCGCTGGTGGGCAAAGAGCGCCCCGATTCTGTTTCCCATAGTCGGCTCGCTGCGCAACGGCGAGGCGTCCACGGCCGAAGGCCCTGCGCACATGGGCCGCCATGGCCTGGCGCGCAACTACCGTCACGAGATCGTGTCCGAAACGGACGAGGCGGTTTCGTATCGTCTGGTGTCCACGCCCGAAACGCGCGAGCAGTTCCCGTTCGACTTCATGCTCGAGATGACCTACCGCATTGTCGACGACGCCTCGCTCGAGCAGGTGTACAAGGTCACCAACACCGGATCGGTGCCCCTGCCCTTTACCGAGGGTGGTCACCCGGCGTTCAACGTGCCGCTCCCCGGTACCGACGAGTGCTTCGAAGACTACGAGGTCCGCTTTACCGAGCCGTGGACGCCCGTCTGCCCGCTGGTGACGCCTTCGGGGCTCATGGACTACGGCCAGGCGCGCACCCCGTTTGAGAACGACGACCATATGCCGCTTTCGCGCGACGCCTTCACCCAGGACGCGTGGGTGTTCCAGAACGTGCCCGACAGCACCATCGAGCTTGTCGGCACAAAGAGCGGGCACGGTATCCGCTGCGACTTCGAGGGCTTCACCTCACTGGGCGTATGGTCGTTCGGCGATGCTCCGTTCGCAGCGCTCGAGCCGTGGCTCGGCCACGCAACGGCAACCGACGAGGACGACGTGTTCGAGCACAAGCGCGACACCGTGCTTCTCGACCCCGGTGCCGTTGACGAGCGCTCCTTCACGCTGACGGTGTTCTAGCCTTCGGTTTGTGGCGCGTTTATGGTGCGGCCTGCGGGTGCGCGGCGCACCGGATGTTTTGCTTGACGGCTCGGCTGCGGCTTGGCACAATACCTGAGTGGCCGAAAGGCCATTGTGTTCACGCACAATTCCGCTGCCAGAGACAGCCGGTGCCGCAAGGCTCAAAGGGGTTGCCGCGCCCACAAGCGCTGCAAGGCCCGCCTGCCGAGGTGGTCGAGCAGATGCATGGAGTCTTCTCGCCCCGTCGCTGGATAGCGGCGGGGCTTTTTGCTTTTGCCGAGCCCCGCCCTCTGAGGTGCGGGTTGTGCCCGGTAAACGCTACGAGGAGGTGTCAACATGCCCGCACAGTCCAAGTTCGATCAGGTTGCTCAGATCAACGAGCGCATCGATGCGTCCGCCGGTCTGTTCGTCATCGGCTACTACGGCCTGACGGTCGAGCAGTCTCAGGACCTGCGTCACAAGCTCCGCGAGGTCGGCGCCGAGATGAAGGTTCTCAAGAACACCCTGGTCAAGATCGCACTCAAGGAGAAGGAGCAGCCCGCGCTCGACGATATCCTCGCCGGCCCGACCGCCTGCATCTTCTTCGAGAAGGAGCCCGTCGAGGCCGCCAAGGTGCTGAAGGACTTCGCCGATGCGACGAAGGACGTCATCACCATCAAGGGTGGTATCTCGGAGGGTAAGGCTGTTACCGCCGAGCAGGTTCTGGCCATCGCCGATCTGCCCACGCGCGACCAGCTGCTCTCCATGGTGCTTCAGGCCGCTCTCGGTCCTGCCACCGGTGCCGTTCGCGTTATCAACGGCCCGATCCAGGGTCTCATCAACGTCCTGGACGCCATCAAGGACCAGAAGGCCGCGTAAGCGCCGTCTTCTGTGTTCTTCCGCGCAGCGCTGCTTTAAGCCGGCGGCCTGCGCGAACCCCGCGTGCTTGCGCGCGGTTGCCTAAAACATTCTGAGCGCGCACGGAACGCGTGCCCTACCAAGAAGGAGTTTCACCATGGCTGTTACCCGTGAAGAGATCATCGAGGCCCTGAAAGAGATGCCCGCTCTCGAGCTTTCCGAGCTCGTTCACGAGCTGGAGGACGTCTTCGGCGTCTCCGCTTCCGCTCCGGTCGCCGTTGCCGCTGGCCCGGTTGCCGCTGCCGCCGAGGAGGAGGAGAAGACCGAGTTCGACGTCGTCCTCGAGGGCTTTGGCGACAACAAGATCGCCGTCATCAAGGTCGTCCGCGAGCTCACCGGTCTGGGCCTGAAGGAGGCCAAGGCTGCCGTCGAGGCCGCTCCTGCTCCCATCCTCGAGGGTGCCAAGAAGGAGGACGCCGAGGCTGCCAAGGAGAAGCTCGAGGCTGCCGGCGCTGCTGTCTCCCTCAAGTAACTTCTTCGCAAGCTACACGCTTGCCGAGATTGCTTCGAAAGGACCCGAACATTGTTCGGGTCCTTTTTTGTGGCCGCTGTGATGCATGTTCAAGCCCTGATTGAAACACGCCCCCTCCATAAAGGGCCCTGAGGTCGTGCGGTAGTCTTATGCGTACCAATGGATGCTATGCGCTAAGGCAATGCGGATGTCGTGCGCCGATACCTCCTGTTCGCACTATCAGAGCGGGAGGATCTCCGGTTGCGCGCAGGGCGTTGGCGAGTTGTGAAGGGCCATCGGAACGTTGAACATTCGACAGCTAACCTATTTCTGTGCGGTCGTGCGCGTCGGGAGCTTCTCCCGTGCAGCCGGCGAGCAGGGTGTGTCGGTCCAGGCGGTATCTAAGGCAATCGGGGAGTTGGAGGAGGAGCTCGGCGAGCCTCTCTTCTTGCGCGGCAGCACCGGGTCGCAGCCGACGACGTTCGGCTGGATCCTGCACCCCTACGCGCTCGAGGCAGTCGAGGCGTTCTCCAAGGCCGAGCACTTTGCCACCGAGGCGGCGCGTGCCGCGGCGGAGCGTCGCTCCGACGCCGACCTTACGCTCGCGCTTGTTGTGCCTCCCTTCTCAAGCCACGAGCGCTTCTGCAAGAACCTTTCGGAGTTTCTCACCAAGCACCTGGGATTCCGCGTGGCTATCGAGCTCATGTTCGGGTCCGAGGCGTTGCATGGATTGCGCGGCGGCCGTTTTGACGGAATGATCACGGTTGGTCGTTTTGACGACCCCCAGTGCGACACCGTTGTGGTGGGCACGCTGCCTACATCGGTGTTTTTTGCGCCGTCGCATCCGCTGGCAGCCAAGAGGTCCGTGACCCTCGAGGACCTTGCCCCGTATCCGGTCATATCCGCGCCCGCAGTTGATGATTTCAACGAGACGATTCTCAACTTGTATCTCAAGAACGGTTTGCGCTCTGAGGTGAGGCTCGTTTCGACCGATGAGAAGGGCACCGACCCGTTTATTCAAAACAACGCGTACGCCATGGGCGTCGGGCTCAAGGCGTTCGGCGTGTCCGGAACCGCCGAGATCCACAGCATCGACCCTGAGGAGATGCTGCCGGTCCCCGTGTGTCGCGTGACGATCAAAGACCGCCGCAGCGACTACCTCGATCAGTTCGATCGGTTTGTGCGCGTAAAGTTCCCCAACATGAAGAACATGTTCAGCTAACGCTTGCATTTTGCCGCGAAGCGTTGCCCAGCGCGTTGACGCGGCATCCCTGCGCTTTCATACTGTACGATGCCGTAGCGCACGTGCGCTACGGCATCGTATGACAACTGCAGCGCGTATGTTTCGCGCAGGAAAGGGGCATTGCATGTCTTCTCACTGCAAGGTCGTCAAAGGCCTGAGCTTGCTCATGTTCGTTCTGGGTCTTCTCGCGATTGTCGCCGGGGCGGTATTCGTCTTCAGCGCGCCGGCCGTGGAGGGTCTCGGGGGCGTTGACGATCCCGTTGGCATCGCAACGGCGCTCGGCGTGGTCTTTGCCGTGACCGGCGTGTTTTACCTGGTGGTTGCCGTGCTCGGTATCCGCGGGGCCAACAATCCTTCCAAGCTCGGCGCGTTCATCGTGGCCGCAGGCGTAATTGCCGTGATCAACATCGTCGAGGCGGTGCTCGCCGGCGTTTCGGGCGGGTCTGCTTGGCAGAATGCCGTACTCGCGGGCGTGGCGCTCGCGGGCGTGTTCCAGGCCACTGCCGCGCGCAAGGAGACCATGCGTTTCTAAGCCTTGTTTGTATCGCGTTATGCGCAGAGCCGGCCTTCGGGCCGGCTTTTTTGTGCCGCTGCGACCTGGCTTACCGCGCGGCCCCGTGCGCGGTTCTGAGGAGCGCGTCAACGAGCGCGTTGTCCTCGGGGCTGGGGGAGCCGAGAGGAAGCCCGCACGCCTCGAAGAAATGGCTTCCGGCAAATTGCCGCGCGCGAAAGGCGTTGTGCGCGCCGTCATTGAGATAGCGCACGCGCGAGACGCAGTCGGTTGTGGCGCAGTACAGGGCTCCGTGCTCGGCAACGTACGTCTGGTACGTGGGGTCGTCCGACCAAAGCACCACGCCCGCCATGTTCTCGAGCTCGTAGGCAACGGCGTACTGCTGCCAAGCTGCTTCGCGCTCGCGCACGTAGCGGTCGAGAAGCGCGGCCATGCGGGTCACGCGGGCGAGGGTGTCGACCGCGCTCATGATGCGCACCGGCTCGGGGAAGAGCATGTCGGCATCGGCGGCTGCCGGCTTCGTCTCTTTGTCGGAACCGCTCTTGCCAGCGAGCTCCATGAGTTTGGTCAGCGCCTCCTCGCGCGCTTTGCCCGTGAGGAGCACGACGGGCACCGAGAGCTTCATGCTCTCGTCGCCGAAGAGCTCGATGGCAGAGTGCGGGGTCCTGAAGTCGTCGTGCGCGGCAACGCGGAAGATCAGCGAGTCGTGCGCGTGCTGCACACGGCATGCCATGCCCTGATGCCGAAAGCTCGCCTCGAGCGCACGCCGACGCTCCGCGGACGCCTCGCGCGAAGTTGCCTCGGCGCCGCGCCTCCCCATATGAAAGAGGTAGAGGTTGAAGAGCGGGAGCTCGGGGAGCGCGTAGTACACCGTGCGCTCGCAGAACTTGCGGACCTCGAGCCGGCGCTTGGTTGCTTTGTCGTAAAGCTCCACCAGCGCGGAGCCGACCGCGGGGCCTGAGGTCGACCCTTCGCGTACCTCGACGATGCCGTCGGCTACGTACGGAGGAAAGTCTCCCTCGGCGACCTCGATGAGCACGACGCCTTGCCGGGGCGCCTCTGGGTCGGGCACGAAGCGCACGTCGAAGCGCGGGATGGGTGTGATGTGGCGCCGGGCAATCTCGCCGATGATCTGGCCGTAGTCAGCCGAGAGCTTGGGCACGGGGCACACGCTCTTGTCGTCGTCGGCGATGCCGACAACCAGCCAGCCGCCGGCGGAATTGGCAAACGAAGCGATGATCTTGGGAATCTTTTTCTGCACGTTGCCCGAGAAGTTGCGCTTGAACTCGAGGGCGTAGCCCTCGTCGAGATCGCGCAGCTGATCGAGGTCGGCGTACGTAACGTCGGCGAGTTGCTTGGGGTTTCCCTGGGCATCGCGAAACGGGCTGAACATGGCGGCCTCCCACTGTTGCTCACATCGTGGTTATACCCGGGGGAGAGGCTGCGCGTGCAGCGGCGGGCCTGCGCGGCGGAGAAGAGCGCCTTCAGCCTCTCTTAATATGCTATTAAGATTAAGCAAATTATGACGCGGGAACAACAGGGTGCGAAAAAGAGGAGAACAACGACCTCTGCGCGCCCGCGGTCTCGCACGGCGTCGCAGAGGCTCTTACCTGCGAGGCAGCCATGGCCGTGTACGGATACGCGCGCGTTTCGACCAAAGATCAGAACGTCAATCGCCAGATCGACGCGCTGCGGGCATTCCCGGTTCCCGAGAATTGCATATTTGTCGACCGCTGGACGGGCGCGGACTTTCAGAGGCCCGCCTACCAGGACATGCTCGGCGAGCTCGATCCCGGCGACACGCTCGTCATGGGGAGCATCGACTGTTTGGGGCGCAACTACGAGGAGATTCTCGAGCAATGGCGCGTACTCACCCGAGAGAAGAAGGCCGATCTCGTGGTTCTCGACATGCCGCTGCTCAACACGCGCGACGCTCAGCGCGACCTTACGGGCACGTTCTTGGCCGACGTGGTGCTGCAGTTGCTGTCGTACATCGCCCAAGTGGAGCGCGAGAGCATTCGTCGCCGGCAGGCGGAGGGTATCGCCGCCGCCAAGGCGCGCGGGGCGCGGTTCGGGCGTCCGGTAAAAAAGCGCCCGGCGTGCTACGCCGATGCTCGCGCACGGTTTGAGCGCGGCGAGACCACGTCGGCGAGTGCGGCGGAGGAGTGCGGCGTGTGTCGCTCGACGTTTTGGAAATGGGTGCGCGCAGACCGCGAGGCCGAGGCGCAAAGCGGCAGCTCGGACGGCGTGCGCCGACACGGAAAGGCGGTCCGTGCGGGCACGGCGCGCAGGCGGGCGGGAGCGGGCGCAGAGGTGCGTCGGGAGCCGTAGAGGCTCCTGAGAGCTTCATTCACCGAAAACCCATGAACATATGTTCGTATCATATGCTCTGAGCAGCGCTTTTGTCGATAAGCTTTTTCACCATGCACAAATCGTTCGATTCGTCAAGCATGTTCTTGCTAAGCGGTAGCCGGCTGGTAGACTATTAGGTTGCGAATCTAGCCCGATTCTGTCTCTTCGCCGTCGTCGCCTCGGGCGCACGGGATCCCGTGCCGTCTTGCAGCAGGGTGGCGGCGACCGGCAGAAGGCGGGCGTTCAACCGCCTTTTTATCGAAGGAGGAACAAGCTTGCCTAACGCAACGTCTACTTCCAGCGCAACGCAGGCCGACCGTACGCGCATCAACTTCGGGAAGATCCCGGACGCGATGGAGCTCCCGAACCTCATCTCGGTTCAGAAGGACTCCTTTCAGCGCTTCATGACCGAGGGCCTCGCCGAGGCCTTCCAGGAGGCCAGCCCCATCCAGAGCCAAAACCATGTGCTCGAGGTCACCTTCGGCGAGCATCAGTTCGGCGATCCTTCCCATACGGTGGAGGAGTGCCGCGAGAAGGACATGACCTACCAGGCCCCGCTCCTCACCGAGGTGCGCCTGGTCAACAAGGAGACCGGCGAGATCAAGGAGCAGCTCGTCTTCATGGGCGACTTCCCCATGATGACCGAGCAGGGCACCTTCATCATCAACGGCACCGAGCGCATCGTGGTCTCGCAGCTCGTCCGCTCCCCGGGCGTGTACTACGCGCAGGAGATGGACGGCGGCAAGCAGGTTTACAAGGCCCAGGTGATCCCCGCCCGCGGCGCGTGGCTCGAGTTCGAGGTCGACAAGCGCGACCAGCTTGTGGTCTCCATCGACCGCAAGCGCAAGCAGTCGGCAACCATGTTTCTCCGCGCGCTCGGCATCGCGACCACCAACGACGAGATCGTCGAGCTTCTCGGCGACTCCGACGTGGTCATGCGCACCATCGATCGCGACACCGCCCTCACCCGCGAGGACGCGCTGATCGACATCTATCGTCGTCTCCGTCCGGGCGAGCCGCCTACGGTCGAGGCTTCCCGCAGCCTGCTCGAGGGCCTCTTCTTCAACCCGCAGCGCTACGACCTGGCGCGCGTGGGCCGCTACAAGGTCAACAAGAAGCTCGGCCTCGACACCGCCGAGGAGATCGGCATCCTCACCGACGAGGACATCGTCGCCACCCTGCGCTACCTGCTGCACCTCGCTGCGCATGAGGACGGCTACAAGACCGACGACATCGACCACTTCGGCAACCGCCGTATCCGCACGGTGGGCGAGCTCGTTGCCAACCAGTTCCGCATCGGCATGAGCCGTATGGAGCGCGTCGTGCGCGAGCGCATGAGCTCCCAGGACGTCGACGAGATCACGCCCCAGTCGCTCATCAACATCCGCCCGATCGTGGCCTCCATCAAGGAGTTCTTCGGCTCCAGCCAGCTCTCGCAGTTCATGGACCAGTCGAACCCCCTCACGGGCCTTACCCACAAGCGTCGTCTCTCGGCGCTCGGCCCCGGCGGCCTCGCGGGCCACAAGTCCGGCTCCAGCCGCCGCACCAACGTGCCGACGGCCGTCCGCGACGTTCACAACTCGCACTACTCGCGCATGTGCCCGATCGAGACCCCCGAAGGCCCCAACATCGGCCTGATCGGCTCGCTCGCCCTCTACGCGCGCGTCAACAAGTACGGCTTCATCGAGGCTCCGTACCGCCGCGTTGAGAACGGCGTTGCCACCGACCAGATCGACTGGATGACGGCCGACGAGGAAGAGGACCACATCATCGCTCCGGCAAACACCCCGGTTGACCCCAAGACCGGCGAGTTTGTCGTGGTCGACGCCAAGACCGGCGAGCTCAAGCGCCCGCACACCGTCGTTGCGCGTACGCGCGACTTCGACGGCTCGTTCGGCGCTCCCGCCGACGTGCCCGTTGACGACGTCGACTACATGGACGTGAGCCCGCGCCAGATGATCTCGGTCGCCGCCACGCTCATTCCGTTCCTCGAGCACGACGACGCCAAGCGTACCCTCATGGGCGCCAACATGCAGCGTCAGGCCGTGCCGCTCATCCACCCCGCCGCTCCGTACGTCGGCACCGGCATGGAGCGCCGCGCCGCGCTCGACTCCGGCGAGGTCATCTGCGCCTGCTACGACGGCACCGTTGTCGAGGCCGACGCCTCCCACATCGTCGTCGAGGGCGAGGGCGGCCGCGAGGAGCATCGCCTGCCCAAGTACCAGCGCTCCAACCAGAGCACCTGCATCAACCACCGCCCGCTCGTGCGCGTGGGCGAGAAGGTCAAGGCCGGCCAGCCGCTCGCCGACGGCCCCTCGACCGACCACGCCGACCTGGCTCTCGGCCAGAACCTGACCGTGGCATACATGAGCTGGGAAGGCTACAACTACGAGGACGCCATCGTCGTCTCCGAGCGCGTGGTCTCCGAGGATCTTCTGACCTCCATCAACATCTCGCGTCACGAGATCGACGCGCGCGAGACCAAGCTGGGCGCCGAGGAGATCACCCGCGAGATCCCGAACCTCTCCGAGGACATGCTCGCCAACCTCGACGAGGACGGCATCATCCGCGTGGGCGCCGAGGTCGGCCCTGGCGACATTCTCGTCGGCAAGGTCACGCCCAAGGGCGAGAACGCCCTTACCGCCGAGGAGCGCCTGCTGCGCGCCATCTTCGGTGCCAAGGCCCACGACGTGCGCGACACCTCCCTTAAGATGCCGCACGGCGCTTACGGCCGCGTCATCGACGTGGTTCGCTTCAGCCGCGCCGCCGGCGACGACCTCGCTCCGGGCGTCAACGAGCTCGTGCGCGTGTACGTTGCCCAGCGCCGCAAGATCCAGCAGGGCGACAAGATCGCCGGTCGCCACGGCAACAAGGGCGTCATCTCCGAGATCCTCCCGATCGAGGACATGCCCTACATGGCCGACGGCACCCCGGTCGACGTCATCCTGAACCCGATGGGCGTTCCCTCCCGTATGAACGTCGGCCAGCTCCTCGAGTGCCACCTCGGCTGGGCTGCTGCCTGCGGCTGGGACACCGAGTCCGACGACTCCGATCGTTACGTGCCGGGTCCGTTCTTCGTCTCCACGCCTGTCTTCGACGGCGCTACCGAGGACGAGATCGCCGCGGTTATCAAGCGCGCCAACCGCAACATGATCAACCTCGCCAAGGAGCGCTACGGCGAGCACATGCGTCCCGAGTTCGTGACCCAGCTCGACGAGGCCGGCAAGACCAGGCTCTACGACGGTCGCTCGGGCGAGGAGTTCCGCGAGCCCATCGCCGTCGGCACCTCCTACATCCTGAAGCTCGGCCACATGGTCGACGACAAGATCCATGCTCGTTCGACCGGCCCTTACAGCCTCGTCACCCAGCAGCCGCTCGGCGGCAAGGCCCAGTTCGGCGGCCAGCGCTTCGGCGAGATGGAGGTGTG
>CALUOB010000006.1 GCA_944322175.1 uncultured Coriobacteriaceae bacterium | reverse complement strand
TCGAGACCCTTGCTCTTGCGATCGCCCACGAGGCACGCATCGGTGCCAAGACCGCTTCCGACGCCCAGCGTGCGGCGCACTTTGCCAAAGCGGACCTGGTCTCTTCCGCGGTTATTGAGTTCACCAGCCAGCAGGGCGTGATGGGCGGTTACTATGCCGCGGCTGCTGGCGAGGCTCCCGAGGTTGCCGCCGCCATCCGCGATCATTATCGCCCGCGTTTTGCCGGAGACGAGCTTCCCGAGGGTATTGCTGGCTGCATTGTTGCCGTTGCCGACAAGCTCGATACCGTTGCGGGTATGTTTGCCATCGGCGAGCCGCCGACGGGCTCCAAGGATCCTTATGCGCTGCGTCGCAGCACCATCGGCATCCTGAACATCCTGCGCGATAGGCTCCGCTGCGCCTACGAGCCTCTCGTAGAGGTTGCGCTCGGCTCTTATGCCGAGCAGGGCATCGCTTTTG
This sequence comes from uncultured Coriobacteriaceae bacterium, assembly GCA_944322175.1. GTDB lineage: Bacteria > Actinomycetota > Coriobacteriia > Coriobacteriales > Coriobacteriaceae > CALUOB01. The sequence goes on along the minus strand of CALUOB010000006.1, from coordinate 41,526 downwards.
ACAAGGACGAGGTCCTGACGGCCGTCTGCGCCTTCATCAAGGGTCGCATGGAGCAGATGGCACGCGACGCCAAGATTTCCGCTGACGTGGTGGCCGCGGTTTCCGACGGCACGGTTACCGTACCTTCCGACTACTTTGCGCTTGCCCAGGCGCTCCAGGGCGCCCGCTCGAGCGATCCCGAGACGTTCGAGAACCTCGCTACGGCCTACGCGCGCGCCAGCCATCTTGCCGACGCTGCGCTTGGTACCGATGTCGATGCGTCGCTCATGGGCGATGCTGAGACCGCGCTCATGATGGCTGCAGACACCGCTGCTGAAGAGGTCGAGATTGCGCGCAAGAACAAGGACTTTGACGCGCTTATCTCCGCGCTTGCCGCCCTTCGCAGTCCCATCGACCGCTTCTTCGACGACGTGCTCGTCATGGATGACGACCAGGCGCTTCGCGAGAACAGGCTCAAGCTGCTGAACCGCTTCGAGTCCGTCTTCGCAGGCGTCGCCAATATCGGGGCGCTTGCCAAGAAGAAGTAGGGTAGACGCGCATCTTACGTGTCCGCGCGCTTATGCAGTGCGACATCGTGCGAGGGAGGCGCTGTTCGCAGCATCTCCCTCGCTGCATCAGTACTACCGGCACGGTTCTACTCCGTGCTTACTGTGTAGCGATTTGATGAAACGTGCATCTAGCTCGCTGATCGTGTATAGTGTTCTGCCGTGTGTCAGCGCCTATGTGCCCTCGCGTGAGCGGCGGCACCTCTAGAGCAGAGAGCAAAGGAAGAAAGATGGATTACATCCGCGCTATTGAGCGTCAGCAGATCCGCGAGGACCTGCCCAAGGTCCAGGTCGGCGACCACGTGCGTGTTCACTACCGCATTAAGGAAGGCGACCGCGAGCGTATTCAGGTCTTCGAGGGCGACGTCATCCGCATGGCTGGCCCCGGCGCCCGTGAGACCTTCACGGTCCGCAAGATCTCCTTCGGCGTTGGCGTTGAGCGTACCTTCCCGGTCCACAGCCCCAAGATCGCCAAGCTCGAGGTTGTGCGTCATGGTCGTGTGCGTCGTGCCAAGCTGTACTATCTGCGCGACCGCGTGGGCAAGGCTGCTCGCATCCGCGAGAAGCGCGTTCACTAGCATCTCTTCGCTCGTTAGGGCCGCTCCATGTGGGGCGGCCTTTTTTCTTGGGAGACGTCATGGCAAATATGAACAGTTCTTATTCTGCGGCGCAGATCGCTGCCGAACTCGGCAGCGCTCCTCTCGACGAGATCGACGTTCTTCTCAACAGATTTGCCGACGACCCGCGTACGCAGGTGCAAAAGGCCTGCGACCGCGCCCGCAAGCGCCGCGATAAAGAGCTCGCAGAGCGAGCACGCGTTGACGAGATGTACCGCCTGGCTGTTGAGTACGGGGGAGATGGGCTCGTGGTCGGCGTGGATGAAGTTGGGCGCGGCGCAGTTGCGGGACCCCTTACGGTTGCCGCCGTCGCTCTTCCATCCGAACCCCGTATCTGGGGCCTCAACGACTCCAAGAAACTTACGCCTGCTCGGCGCGAGGCGCTTGCCGAGCAGATTGCCGAGGTTGCGCTCTGTATCGGCATGGCGCATATTCCGGCGCATGATATAGATCATATGGGTATGGCCACTGCGCTGCGCGTAGCGGTTGCTCAAGCGGTTGCCGACACCGGCCTTGAGCCCGACTGTGTCCTGATGGACGGCAATCCGCTTCATGCACATGAAAAGGAGCGCTCCGTTGTTCATGGTGACGCGCTCATCGCTCCCATAGCCGCAGCCTCGATTGTGGCCAAGGTTACCCGCGACGATATGATGCGTTCGTACGACGACGAGTACCCTGAGTATCATTTTGGCGCTTCGAAGGGGTACGCCTCTGCCGAGCACATCGCCGCTATTCAGCAGTACGGCCTCTCACCGCTTCATCGTGCGAGCTTCTGTGGAAACTTTCTGAGGACCGAGTCGCTGTTTTAGCCAAACCCCTTCGGTTGACCGTACCTTGCTTTACGTCTTGATCAGGTATTGTTTGATTACTGTTTGATCTGGCTCAGCCCCTGATCCGCCTTTGGTTGGAATATGGTCTGAAAACGGTCAGCATTGCCTGGGAGTATTGCCTCCACGTGAAGGTCGACGTGGGGGTGGATCAATGCAGATCAAGCTGGACCATGTACCCAGCACGCACGAAAAGGGAGCCTACGGTGAGAAGATCGCCGAGAGCTACCTTCTGTCGCGTGGCTACGAGATTCTCGACAAGAACTGGCGCTGCCGTTTCGGCGAGGTCGACATCGTTGCATTGGACGATGATGAGACCGTTCTCGTAGAAGTCAAGATGCGCGTTGCCAAGGAGCCGCGCAGGGGTCCGTATCCTGAGGAGGCGGTCGGATACCGCAAGCGCGAGCGGTACCGTCTCATGTGCCGCCGCTACCTGGCCGAGCACCCCGATGCTCAGGTACGGTTCGACGTCGTTGCAATCTTAGTCTACGAGGGCCAACGTGCGAGCTTGAGACATCTCATATCCGCATTCGATGGAGAGGAGATGTGAGATGGCGGACTCCTACACGGTGCGCGCGGCAAGCATAAGAGGCGTCGAGGTGCTCCCGGTAAACGTGGAAGTTGACCTCTCGGGCGGTATTCCGGGAATGACTGTGGTCGGTATGGCTGACACGTCGATCATGGAGGCGCGCTCGCGAATCAGATGCGCCTTGCGCGCGGCGGGTTTCGATGTGCCGAGGCAGCAGATCACCGTTAATCTGGCTCCGGGCGATGTGCGCAAGGTCGGCGCAGGTTTTGATCTGCCTATCGCGGCGGGGATTCTGGCGGCCTCTCATCAAGTGCCTCTCGACGGCTTCGATGACGCGGTGTTCGTAGGCGAGCTGGCCCTCGACGGTCGCTTGACGGCTGTCAAGGGCGAGGTAGCGTACCAGCTGTACGCCCGGCAGCATAACCTTACGTTGGTGGAAGCGGCGGATGCCCCTCGCACCGTTCTCGAAAACGTCGAGCGCAGGGCTCTCTCGTCAATCGGAGAGCTCCGAAAGGGGCTGAGGAACCTCTCGGAACCAAACGGTCCGACACCCGAAGAACGGCATAAGGTTCTGTTTGACTTCTCCGACGTTGTCGCCCAAGAGCTCGCTAAGCGGGCGATGGTGATCGCGGCGGTGGGGGAGCACAGTCTTCTTATGGTTGGCAGTCCGGGGTCGGGCAAGAGCATGCTGGCGCAAAGACTTCCCTCTATCTTGCCAAAGCTTGAGGGAAGAGCCCTTGAGGAGGCGCTTCTCATTCACTCGGTCGCAGGGGAGGACCTCAGCGACCTCGCACGGGGCGAGCGCCCGTTGCGATGTCCTCATCATACGGTTTCACTCGCCGGTTTGGTGGGAGGCGGCAGACCGGTGCGTCCCGGCGAGATCAGCCTTGCTCATCAAGGGGTGCTCTTTCTCGACGAACTCGCCGAGTTTCCCACGCATGCCCTACAGACGTTACGTCAGCCGCTTGAGGAGCGGTGCGTGCGCATCGTCCGCGCTGAAGGTGCGTATCGGTTTCCTGCTCGCTTCATGTTCCTCGCCGCAAGCAACCCTTGCCCTTGCGGCAACTACGGCGACCCTGACCGGCCTTGTACCTGTGCGCCCGCCCGTATTGAGCGTTACCAAGAAAAACTTGGCGGACCATTAGCCGACCGCATCGATATGGTGCTCACCATCGCAAGGCCAGATGCAGCATCCATCGTCAAAGGGGAAGAAGGGGCTTCTTCCAGCGAGCTTTCCGAAACTGTCATGCGCGCGCGAGAGTTCAGGTCGTGGAGGGAGCGCAAGAGCGATGGCGAGCCCAGAGCATCTTTTAGGGAACTTGAGCTGAGCCATGATGCGTCCGACACTTTGGTTGCTCTCGCGCAGAGGATGAACCTCACCGGCAGGTCCATGTCCCGATTGGCAAGAATTGCGCGCACGATCGCTGATATTTCCGAGAAGAAGACTGTTGGAGCGGCTCATGTTCTCGAAGCGGTTGCGTACCGAGGAACGAGGAGGTAGCCATGGCAAGTCGCGTTGAAGAATACCGTGGTTGCGATCACTTCGAGATCCCTATCGAGGATCCTGCGTATCCCGAGAGCCTGAGGGAGCTCAGCGACCCGCCAGAATGTCTCTACGGCATTGGCAACAGAGAGCTCATCGAATCCCCGTCTCTTGCCGTCATCGGTTCTCGCCGTGCCACTCCCTATGGTTTAGCAGTGGCTTCGTTGGCTGGGCGCATAGCGGGGGAAGCAGGCATCACGGTCGTGTCCGGCGGGGCCATTGGCTGCGACCAGGCCGCAGGCAGGGCCGCGCTTAAGGCCGGCGGAAACCATGTTGTCGTCTTAGGCACGGGAGCCGACGTGGTGTACCCCGCGCAAGGGGCCGATATGTTCGGCCTTGTGGCGAGTGGACGCGGGGCGCTTCTATCTATTGCGCCGTGGGGGACGCAGCCCTTGAGGTTCCTCTTCCCAAAGCGCAATAGGGTCATCGCGGCTCTTTCCCGCTGCCTGTTCATCAGTGAGGCTGGCGTTCCCTCGGGGACGTTCAGCACGGCAGAAACCGCCCTAGAGCTCGGGCGCGAACTCATCTGCGCTCCTGGATCGATTTTCTCCCCGCAGTCGCGTGCTACCAACCAGCTGATCTCAGAAGGAGCGGGATGCATCGTCGACGAGGACTCGCTCGAGGTTGCAATCTCACGGATTTTCAATACGCTGCGATTCTCTGCGGGCGCGCGTGAGGGCCTTCCGCCCCTGAGCAGGGACGAGCAGAAGATCATCGCCGCGCTCACATCTTCACCCGAGCGTATCGACGCGATCGCCCATATGCTGGGCGTCGGTATAGTTGCCGCGCTCGAGCGCATGGGCGCCTTGGAAGGAGATGGCCTGGTGACGCGGCTTCCCGACGGACGATATGCAACTTCCGAGCACGCGTTGCATTGCATGACGACGTTCGGGCAGAATGGATGGTGATCAATCGGTGGGTAGGAGGAACCATAGTGAACGAAGTGGTCACCGTTGTCGGCGGCGGACTGGCGGGGTGCGAGTGCGCTCTCGCCCTCGCGTCGCGAGGCGTGCAGGTCAACCTCTGCGAGATGAGGCCCGAGAAGAGCACGCCGGCGCATCATACCGGCTCCCTGGCGGAGCTCGTGTGCTCGAACTCGCTGAAGTCGACGCGCGAGGACTCTGCCGCGGGCCTGCTTAAGTGGGAGCTTGAGCAGCTCGGCTCGCAGCTTCTCGATTGCGCCAAATCCGCCGCTGTGCCTGCGGGCGGGGCGCTGGCCGTCAACCGCGAGGAGTTCTCGAGGTTGGTGGAAGTGCGCGTCAGGCAGTCACCGAATATCACGGTCGTGCACCGCGAGGTAACGGAGATACCCGAGGGGCGCGTAGTCATTGCGGCGGGTCCGCTCTGCTCCGACGCGCTTGCCGAGAAGGTCCTTGCCGCATGCGGCTCCGAGGCGCTTGCCTTCTATGACGCCGCCGCGCCTATTGTCGATGCCGAGAGCCTTGATCGCTCGATACTCTTCTCCCAGTCGCGCTACGGCGAGGAGGGAGCGGGAGATTACCTTAACGCACCGTTTACCAAGGAGGAGTACGAGGCTTTTATCGAAGCGCTCGTGAACGCGGAGCGCGTTGTGCTTAAGGACTTTGAGCGCGCCGATCTGTTCCAGGCTTGCCAACCTGCTGAAGAGGTTGCGCGCACCGGCAAGGATGCGCTGCGATTTGGCGCGATGAAGCCCGTGGGGCTCACCGACCCTCGTACCGGCCGCCGGCCCTGGGCCGCTTTGCAGCTCAGGGCAGAGAATGCCGAGAGGACGGCCTACAACCTCGTCGGGTTCCAAACCAACCTGACCTTCGGCGAGCAAAAACGCGTGTTCCGGATGGTGCCTGGCCTGCAGAACGCCGAGTTCTTCCGTTTCGGCGTCATGCACCGCAACACCTTCGTCGATGCGCCGCACGTGCTCGACAAGACTTTCGCGATCCCCGGCACCACCGTCAGGCTCGCTGGCCAGATCACGGGCACCGAAGGGTACGTCGAGGCCATTGCCTCCGGTCTTCTGGCAGCGCTCAACACCTATGCCGAGATCATCGGGGCAGATCCAGTGGAGCTGCCCGCTGCCACGGCGTTTGGGTCGCTTGTTGCCTACGCCACCGACCCCGATACGCAGAACTACCAGCCGATGCATGTCAACTTTGGTGTCGTTCCGCCGCTCGAGGACGGCAAGCGCCGTAAGAAGCGTGAACGTTACGCCGCGTATGCAGACCGTGCGCACGCAGCGCTGAGAGACTATATCACCGGCAGGCCCGAGCTGTTTTCTCAGGAGTAGCGATGTCTGATGCGGATGATGAGAAGAGGTCTGTGCCAACCGAGTTCGAAGAGGCCGTCGAGGAGTTCGTAGCCTACATCGCTAAGCTCAGAGGCTTCTCGCCCGAGACTGTTCGTGCCTACGAGGCTCATTTGTCGGCTTTTGCGCGTTGGGCGCAGCGCGTAGACCTCGATCCGCTCGTAATGGATGCCCGTAGCTTCAGGCGTTATCTCGCAGAGATGCGAAGCGCCGGTTATGCACCGCGCACCATCGCGGCTCACCTCTCGGCTCTTCGCTCGCTGTTTCGCTGGATGCTTCTCGACGGCCGTATTGCCAACGACGTCGTGTCGACTGTTCAAAGCCCCAAGATTCCGGGCACGCTGCCGCGCACCATAACGGGGGCAGAGATGGATCGCCTGCTCAACACCCCCGATCCTTCGACTGCCGAGGGGCTTCGCGATAGAGCCATGCTCGAGCTCCTCTATGCTACGGGGGCGCGCATCTCCGAGCTCTCGCGGCTCAACGTATCCGACCTTCAGTTCGGAGAGGGCGTGGTCCGCCTTTTTGGCAAGGGCTCAAAGGAGCGCATCGTCCCGGTGTACGCGGCCGCGCTTGGCGCGGCGTCGACCTACCTTGCAGACGGGCGTCCCGAGCTTCTCTCAGGGCGAGGTTTTCCCAACACTGACGAAGCCTTTTTCATATCGACGCGAGGGACCAGAATGAGCGCAGCCTCGCTCAGGTATCGGTTTGAGAAACTTTCGCGCTCGTGCGGCCTTTCTTCGGATGTTACGCCCCATGTGATGCGGCACACCTTTGCTACCGATCTTCTCGCAGGAGGTGCCGACCTCAGGAGCGTCCAGGAGCTTTTGGGCCATGCGCAGCTCGCTACGACGCAGATTTACACGCACCTGACGCCGGAGCGCCTTCAGTGCGCGCTCCATCAGGCCCATCCGCGCGGGTAGCGCGAGAAACACACAATCTTTCTGTTGGATTATTGCGATCGACCTGCTATTATGCTTGAGGTTGTCTCTAGGCAACCAGTTTCTATCACACACGCATGGCGACTTTTGGCCCGCGGTGCCCGGATGATCTGCCGGGTGGGACCCAGAGGGATGACCCATGCGGAGGCCAACCAATGGAGGTAATTCATGGCTACCAAGATCACCCTGAGGACCCTGCTCGAGGCCGGCTGCCACTTCGGTCATCAGACCCGTCGCTGGAACCCCAAGATGAAGCCGTTCATCTTCGGCGAGCGCAACGGCATTTACATTCTCGACCTCAAGCAGACCATCATGGAGGCCGACAAGGCCTACACCTTCCTCAAGAACACTGCTGCACACGGCGGCAACGTTCTGTTCGTCGGAACCAAGAAGCAGGCCCAGGAGGCCGTTGCCAACGCTGCCAAGCGCTGCAACATGCCCTACATCAACCAGCGCTGGCTCGGCGGTATGCTGACCAACTTCGTGACCATCCGCTCCCGCATCAACCGCATGGAGGAGCTCGAGGCCATGATCGAGAACGGCACCATGGCCACCCTTCCCAAGAAGGAGCAGGCTGTTCTGGGCAAGGAGCTCGAGAAGCTGCAGCGCAACCTCGGCGGTGCCCGTGACATGAAGGCTCTTCCGCAGGCCCTCTTCGTCATCGACACCAAGCGCGAGGAGAACGCCATCAAGGAGGCCCAGCGCCTGCACATTCCGGTCGTCGCCCTTCTCGACACCAATTCTGATCCCGACGAGGTCGAGTACGGCATTCCGAGCAACGACGATGCCATCTCCTCGATCGCACTTATGAGCGAGCTTATGGCCGATGCCGTTCTCGCTGGTTCCGGTAAGGAGCAGATCTCCGAGGCCGAGATGGCCGGCGAGCAGGCTCCTGCCACCGAGGCCGCTGCCGAGTAGCCTCAACGTTTGCTTCTCACGGCGGCCCTCAGGGCCTCCGTATGATCTCATATGAGAGAAAGAAGGTTTCATCATGGCTAACGTTACTGCCGCAATGGTCAAGCAGCTGCGCGAGATGACTGACTCCCCGATGATGGAGTGCAAGAAGGCTCTCGTTGAGGCTGATGGCGACATCGAGAAGGCCGTCGACGTCCTTCGTGCTCGCGGTCTTGCCGCTGCCGCCAAGAAGGCCGGCCGCGAGACCAACGAGGGCACCATCGGTGTCTTCATCTCCGATGACTGCAAGACCGGCGCTCTCGTCGAGGTCAACTGCGAGACTGACTTCGTGGGCACCAACCCCAAGTTCGTCGGCTTCGCCAAGGAGCTCGCCGACGTTGTCGTTCGCGAGGACCCTGCTGATCTCGACGCCTTCATGGCCGCTCCCATGGCTCAGGGCGACGTCAAGGCTGAGCTCACCGAGCGCATCCACGTCTTCGGCGAGAACATGAAGATCGCCCGCTTCGTCCGTCGTTCGGTCGAGAACGGTGCTCTGAACTCCTACATCCACCTCGGTGGCAAGATCGGCGTCATCGTGGAGTTTGCCTTCGAGAAGCCCGAGACTGCTCAGGCCGAGGCCTTCACCACCTTTGCTCACGACATCGCCATGCAGGTCGCTGCCACCAACCCGATCTGCGCTCGCCGCGAGGACGTGCCCCAGGAGACCATCGATCACGAGATGGCTATCTACAAGCAGCAGGCCGCTGATTCCGGTAAGCCCGAGGCCATTCAGGAGAAGATCGCCACGGGTCGCCTCGAGAAGTTCTTCAAGGGCTTCGTGCTCGTTGAGCAGGAGTTCATCAAGGATTCCTCGCTTACCGTGAGCAGCTATGCTGAGCAGGTCTCCAAGGAGCTCGGCGACAAGATCACCGTCGTCGGCTTCGACCGCATGGTTCTCGGCGACAACGACTAACCAAGACTCTCGACGTTGGTTGCATGAGTAGCAGGCTGTGGGTTTAGCCCGCAGCCTGCTTTGCTGTGTAAAGGCTTCGTTCCACAATGCTATTATGGGGAGAAGTTTCTGACATAAGGAGGCATTCGTGTCCGACTACCTGTACAAGCGCGTGCTTCTCAAGCTTTCCGGAGAGGCGCTGATGGGGGAGGGCGGTTACGGCATCGATCCCTCGGTGACCGACCGACTTGCCAAGCAGATCAAATCGCTGCACGAGGACGGCATCGAAGTCGGTATCGTTGTGGGCGGCGGCAACATCTTCCGCGGCCTCGCCGGCTCGGCAAAGGGCATGGATCGCGCGCAGGCCGACTATATGGGTATGCTCGCCACCGTTATGAACGCGCTCGCCCTTCAGGACGCGATCGAGCGCGCCGGTTGCTTCTGCCGCGTCATGAGCGCCATTGCCATGAACGAGGTCTGCGAACCCTACATCCGTCGCCGCGCCGTGCACCATCTCGAGAAGGGCTATGTCGTGGTCTTCGCAGCCGGGTCGGGCAACCCCTACTTCACGACCGATACTGCGGCAGCGCTGCGCGCCTGCGAGATCAACGCCGAGTGCCTTATGAAGGCTACCAAGGTCGACGGCATCTACGATCGTGATCCGGTCAAGCATCCCGACGCCGTGCGTTTTGACCGCATCACCTATCACGACGTGCTCGTGCGCAATCTGCATGTTATGGACACGACGGCAACGGCGCTGTGCCAGGACAACCGTATGCCGATGATCGTCTTCAACATCGAAGGCGAGGACAATATCCGTAAGGCGCTGTGCGGCGAGCCCGTTGGCACAGTCGTCGTTCGAGAAGAGGACTAACAATGGCCGACATCAACGCCCACATGGACAAGACCATCGACAGCCTGCGCCATAACTTCAGCAAGGTCCGCACCGGCCGCGCAAACGCGAGCATCCTCTCCGACATCACGGTCGATTACTACGGCGTCGCTACGCCCATTAACCAGATGGCGGCCGTCAAGGTCCCCGAGGCTCACATGCTCGTTGTCGAGCCGTGGGACAAGACCATTCTCAGTGCCGTCGAGAAAGCGATCGCCGCATCGGATCTTGGCATTACGCCTACCAATGACGGCATCTGCATCCGCCTTCCGTTCCCGGCTCCCACCGAGGAGCGTCGTCGCGAGCTCGTCAAGGAGTGCCGTGAGCTCGCCGAGCAGGCGCGCGTTTCCATCCGCAATATTCGTCGCGAGCAGAACACCCGCATCGACCGTGACGAGGAGCTTTCGGAAGACGAGAAGCGCCGTGCGCAGGCTCAGGTGCAGAAGACCACCGACTCCTACATCGCCAAGATCGATAAGATCCTCAAGGATAAAGAAGCCGAGGTCATGGAGATCTAAATGCAGGTAGATCAGGAGAAACTCAGCGCGTACTTCTCCGATGGCCCAGACGATGTCTCGCTTGAGAACATAGACATGACGCGGCTTCCGCGTCATGTCTCGGTCATCATGGACGGCAACGGACGTTGGGCAACTGCACGCGGCCTCAACCGCAGCGAGGGCCACAAGGCGGGTATCGTATCCCTTCGCGAGGTCATCACCGCTTCGGTTCGTCTCGGCATCGACGTGCTCTCGGCTTACGCGTTCTCCACCGAGAACTGGAACAGGCCTCAGCACGAGGTCAACATCCTCATGCATCTCTTTGCCAAGACGTTCGTCGACGAGCTACCGCTCCTCAAGCGCGAGAACGTTCGCGTCGTCTTTCTCGGCGACATATCCGCACTGCCTACCAAGACGCGCGAGGTCTTTGAGTACGGCGTTGAGCAATGCAAGAATCACACCGGTATGGTGCTCGCCCTTGCGGTGAACTACGGCGCACGCGCGGAGATCGCGCGCGCATGCCGCCTTATTGCCGAGGCGGCATCTCGCGGGGCCATCGATCCTTCGACCATTGATCAGGATACAGTCGCGAGCAAGCTCTATACGGCAGGACTGCCTGACCCGGAGCTCGTGATCAGAACGTCGGGCGAACTCAGGCTGTCCAATTATCTTTTATGGCAGGTAGCATACGCCGAGTTCTACGTAACTGATACCTATTGGCCTGACTTTACGCGCTGGGACCTTTTGCGAGCCATACGCTCTTTCCAGCAACGTGATCGCCGCTTCGGCGGCCTGAGCAAGAAATAATGACGACCGCCATGCCCGAGAACGACCCCCGCAGGCATGGCGGTCTGCCTATGCGCGGGGGTGAAGCGAGGTAGACGTGGCTTTGTCGGATGAGAAGCCTTCGACCCATGCGCATCACGGCTTTGACGAGCCGGTGCTCAGCTCGGAGCAGCAGTCTTCGCCTGCGGGTGCAGAAAGTGGTTTCAGCAAGTTCTTCGTACGCGCCGGTTTCGGCATACTGTACGCGGTGCTCTTCATCGCCTGTTTGGTTTTCGGGCGCTTTACCACGGCGGTATTCATCGCGCTCATGAGCCTGCTGTGCTGCATGGAGTTCTATCGCATGATGCGGCTTGACGGCAAGATGCCCAATGAGCTTCTTGGTCTTGTCGCTGCGGTTCTCTTCCCGCTTTCGGCGCTCGTCAGCCCGATCTTTCTCACCGCTCTTCTTTTCTTGCTCGTGCTTACGCTTGGGCTTTGGTACGTTCAATCGCCGCGAACGCGCATTGCTGATGTTGCCTTGACTGCGCTCGGGCCCCTGTACACCGGCTTCATGCTCTCGGCTATCGTGCTCATCCGCGATGTCGACGCGGGTCCCGCCGGTGCGCTTCTTTCTGTTGGCGTCTGCGCTTCCCTGTGGGTCTCCGATTCCTTTGCGTATTTGGTTGGCAGCCGGTTCGGCAAGCACAAGATGGTCCCTAAGATCAGCCCTAAAAAGTCCTGGGAGGGCTTCGTCGGCGGGCTTGCCGGTTCGGTCCTTATATGGGTCATTTTGTGGGCTACGCACTGGTACGACCTAACGCTCTGGTACGCCGTAGTCTGTGGGCTGATAGTTGCGGTCCTTGGTGTCGTCGGCGACCTCATTGCTTCCCGAATTAAGCGCGGTGTAGGCGTCAAGGATTCCGGCAACCTGATTCCCGGCCATGGCGGCATGCTCGATCGCAGCGACTCGCTGATCTTCGGAGCTATCACCGCCTACTTCCTTCTCGCGATCGGAGGAGTTATCTAATGGAGACCCCTCGCACTCATGCAGTGGACGGCGCCGTCCGCCGCATCCGCGTCGCTATTCTCGGTTGCTCGGGTTCCATCGGCGCGCAGACGCTCGACGTCTGCCGCAAGCATGCCGATAAGCTCGAGGTCGTTGCGCTCTCGGTCAACACCTCTCTCGACTTCCTCGTCAAAGCTGCCGCGGACTTTAGGCCTAAGCGCGTTGCCGTTGCTGACGAGCGCCTCAAAGGCGACGCACGCATCGCGGATCTTCCCGGCGACTGCTCGGTGCGCTTTGGTGAGCGCGCTGTGAGCGAGATCGGCGTAGAGGACGACGTCGATGTTGTCGTCGTGGCGCTCGTAGGCGCCGTCGGCGTATGGTCGTGTGTCCGCGCCCTGGAGGCTGGAAAGCGCGTCGGCCTCGCAAACAAGGAGTCGCTCGTTATCGCGGGCGATCTCATTATGCCGCTCTCCCGTCGATCGGGAGAGCTTATACCTATTGATTCCGAGCACTCGGCTATCTTCCAGTGCTATCGCGGCGAGGATCCTGCCGAGGCCCATGCCATATGGCTTACGTGCTCAGGCGGTCCCTTTTACGGGCGCTCTCGCGCCGAGCTCGAGAAGGTCACGCCTGCCGATGCGCTCGCGCACCCCACCTGGAACATGGGTGCCAAGATTACCGTGGACTCTGCCACGCTCATGAACAAAGGCCTCGAGTGCCTCGAGGCGCACCATTTGTTTAACGTCGATATGGACTTCATCAACGTCGTCGTGCAGCGTCAGTCCAAGATTCACTCGATGGTGGAATACTGCGACGGTTCGGTGATGGCGCATCTAGGTGCATCCGACATGCGCATTCCCATTCAGTACGCGCTCTCGTACCCCCAGCGCTGGGGCACTCCCTGTCCTCGCCTTGATTTCAGGCAGCTCGGTTCACTTGACTTCGGCGCTCCGGATACCGAGGCGTTTCCGTGTTTGGCGCTTGCCTTAGAGGCGGGCAAAGTGGGCCGCACGATGCCGTGCGCGATGAATGCGGCCAACGAGGTAGCGGTCTCGAGCTTCCTCGCAGGTTGCTGTGGATTTACCGATATCGATCGCACGGTCGCTCATGTCATGGAGCGACATGAGCCCGAACGGGTAGAGAGCTTGGATCAGCTATGGCTCATCGATCGCTGGGCGCGAGAAGAGGCGCGGGCGTTCGTGGCCTCGAGGAGGTAGCATGAGCGCTCTCATCGGAATCATCGCCCCTATATTCTGGTTCGTCGTCGTTGTCTCGTTTCTCGTGTTCGTGCACGAGGGCGGGCACTTCTTGGCCGCACGCGCCTGCGGCGTCCGCGTTACCGAGTTCTTTCTCGGCATGCCGTGCCGTTTCAATCTGAGCCATGTCTCAAAGCGGATCGGCACGAAGTTCGGCGTGACCCCGCTTTTGCTTGGCGGTTACGCCATGATTTGCGGCATGGAGCCCTTTGACGACGACCTGGCTCCCCGCGCGCTCGCCCTTGTCCATCGCCGCGGCGTTATGAGTGTCGAAGATCTCGCGAGGGAACTCGGCTGCGATACCGACCGCGCGCTTAACATCTGCGCGGCCCTTCAGGGATGGGGGTCCCTCGCCCCGAGATACGACGAGGCAAAAGGTGAGCGTGCGGGCGGCGCGTATCTCGCAACGACCTATGCCGCCATGCCGCGCGACAGCAAGGGTCGCACTATCTACGATGGCAAGTCGTTCGCTCGCGCCGAGGCAACGATCGAGGGCGACGCATGGGAGCCGCCTTTTTCGGACGACGAGTTCTTTGCGCGCGAGCGCTCGCGCACCTATGTTGGCGTGGGCTTCTGGAAGCGCGCCTTCATGCTCATTGCCGGCATCGTTGTCAACATCGTCGTCGGCTTCATGCTCATGATGAGCGTGTACTCCATCATCGGCTTCTCGGTTGCCCAGGACGTCAACACCGTCGGCTCGGTTGAGCAGGGCTCCCTTGCAGAAGAGATCGGACTTGCCCCCGGTGACGCCATCGTATCGATCGACGGTTCTGAGACTGATACCTGGACCGATGTCTATACGGCGTTGCAGGAGGCCGCCGGTTCTGGGGAGTTTGAGCTGGTGTTCGACCATGATGGGGCAACCGAGACCGCGGTTGTGAACCTCGACGAGGGCGAGATGCTCGGTATCGGCGTGTCGACCGAGCTCGTGCGGCTCAATCCCATCGAAGCGGCGCAGGTTTCGTGGTCGTCGATCGTCTTGACTGCCCAGTCCGTTGCGAGCCTGCTCAACCCCTCTCAGACGCTCACCGTTCTCGATCAGTCGACCTCGGTGGTGGGCATCGCCGTAATGTCTGCGGAGGCTGCCTCGGCAGGCGCGGCGACGCTGCTCAACTTTGCTGCTGCCATTTCGTTCTCGCTGGGCTTCATGAACCTGTTGCCCATCCCCCCGCTCGACGGCGGAAAGCTTCTCATCGAGATCGTGCAGGCGGTCATTCGCAGACCCGTCCCTCTCAAGGTTCAAAACGGCCTCTCGGTTGTCGGTCTCGCGCTCATCGGCGTTCTCTTCGTCTATATGCTGCGCATCGACTTCATGAGATTCTTCTAAGGGAGCCGCCTTATGGCCAATACAGAAACGCCTCGTTCTCTCACGCGTCCCGCTCATGTTGGCTCCGTTGTGATCGGAGGAGGCGCTCCTATCGTTGTGCAGTCGATGACCTGCACAAAAACCGAGGACACCGAAGCGACGGCGGCACAAGTCCGCTCGCTCGCAGAAGCAGGCTGCGACCTCGTGAGGGTTACGCTGCCGCATAAGGGCGCGGTGGATTCCTTTGCCGCGATATGCGCGCAGAGCCCTGTTCCCATTGTCGCCGACATTCACTTCGACTACGAGCTCGCTATAGCGGCGGCGCGTTCGGGTGCGGCGAAGCTGCGCATCAACCCGGGCAACATCGGTTCATGGGACAAGGTCGACGCGGTTATCGAAGCCGCAGGGGAGAACGGCTGCGCGATCCGCATCGGCGTGAACGCCGGCTCGCTCGACAAAGCGGTCGACGCGCGAGAAGACCTGACCTTGCCCGAGAAGCTCGTAGCCTCCTCCGTTGAGTTCGTTCGCCACTTCGAGGCCCGCGGCTTTGGCAACATTGTTCTTTCTGCCAAGGCGCACGACGTGCCGACGACTATCGAAACCTACCGCGCGCTTTCGCGAGAGCTGCCGCAGGTCCCCTTGCATCTGGGGGTCACCGAGGCGGGCACCCCTCAGCAGGGCACGATCAAAAACGCCGTAGCCCTCGGCGTTCTGTTGAGCGACGGCATCGGTGATACGCTTCGGGTGTCATTGACCGCCGATCCGGTCGAAGAGGTGCCGGTGGCCTGGGGCATCCTGCAAAGCCTCGGGCTCAGGCGCCGCGGTCCCGAGCTCGTCTCATGCCCTACGTGTGGTCGCACGCAGGTGAACCTCATTCCCGTTGCGCAAGAGGTGGAGCGCCGTCTCCGCATGCTAGATAAGCCCATCTCTGTTGCCGTGATGGGCTGCGTTGTCAACGGCCCGGGCGAGGCCAAGGGCGCCGACGTGGGCGTTGCCTGCGGCAAGGGGTGCGCGCTCCTCTTCCGCAAGGGCGAGGTACTGCGCAAGGTACCGGAAGACGCTATAATCGACGAATTGTTCAAGGAGATCGACGCACTGTAGGCAGCGGAGGGCAGGTACTCTGCCTGTTCGCAATCGACGTGATCCTGCAGGGCGCTGCGATAGCCCGTTTAGCAACTAGGAGAAGAGGAACACCATGACGCAAGCTATGAAGATGAGCCGCCTGTACGCGCCCACCCTCAAGGAGGACCCAGCGGAGGCTGAGCTTGCGAGCCATAAGCTCATGCTTCGAGCGGGCATGATCCGCAAGGCCGCTTCGGGCCTGTACAGCTACCTGCCTCTTGCGTGGCGTACGCTCAGAAAGATCGAGGCCATCGTTCGCGAGGAGATGGACGGCATCGGAGCTCAGGAGTGCCTGCTCCCGATCCTCATTCCTGCCGAGTACTGGCACGAGTCGGGCCGCTGGGATGCCTACGGCCCCGAGATGATGCGCGTCACTGATCGCCATGGCCGTGAGTTCTGCCTCGGTCCCACGCACGAGGAGGGTTTCACCGATCTCATCCGCAACGAGCTCAAGAGCTACAAGCAGCTGCCCTGTACGCTTTACCAGATTCAGGACAAGTTCCGCGACGAGATGCGCCCGCGCTTTGGCCTTATGCGCGGCCGCGAGTTCATCATGAAGGACGCCTACAGCTTCTCCGCCACGCAGGAGTCGCTGCAGGTGATCTACGACGACATGAAGGGCGCCTACGCGCGCATCTGCGAGCGCTGCGGAGTCCATGCGCTTCCTGTTGCCGCGGATTCGGGCGAGATCGGCGGCGACACCTCCGTTGAGTTTATGGCGCTCGCCGACGCGGGCGAGGCCGCCCTCGTGTACTGCGACGACTGCGGCTACGCCGCTGACGAGGAGGCCGCCGTCTCCACCGTTGCCGTTTCGGAGGGCCCAGGTTCTGGCGAGCTTGAGCGCGTGTACACTCCTGGTCTCGGCACTATCGAGGCGGTTGCCGAGTTCTTCGGCTTCCCCGAGAACGGCACCCGCAAGTCGCTCGCCCTTATCGACGGTGAGGGCAAGCCCGTTGTGGCTATCATCCCCGGCGACCATGAGCTGAATGAGATCAAGGCCGGCAAGGCCTTCGGCAGTTTCCACCTTATGACCGAGGAGGAGCTTAACGAGACGGGGCTCCATAAGGGCTTCATCGGCCCGGTCAACCTTCCCGAGGGTGTGCGCCTGGTGTGCGACGAGAGTCTGCGCGCCTCCAAGAGCTGGACGTGCGGTGCCAACGAGGTCGACTATCACTTTACCGGCGCCTGCCCGGGGCGCGACTTTGAGGTTGACGTCTGGGCTGACCTCGTTACCGTGCGCGAGGGCGATCCGTGCCCGCATTGCGGCCGCCCGCTCAAGGGCGCGCGCGGCATCGAGGTAAGCCAGGTCTTCCAGCTTGGAACGAAGTACTCCGAGGCCATGGGCGCTACGTTTGTGGGAGAGGACGGCAAGGAGCGCCCGCTCATCATGGGCTGCTACGGCGTCGGCGTCTCGCGCACGCTCTCGGCGGTTATCGAGCAGCACAACGACGAGAACGGCATTATCTGGCCGGTCCAGATCGCGCCGTACGAGGTTTCCGTCATAGCTCTCGACAAGAAGGGCGAGGCTTTTGACGCCGCATCCGACCTCGCTGACAAGCTTGCAGCCGAAGGTATCGAGACCGTGTTTGACGACCGCGCTGAACGTCCTGGCGTTAAGTTCGCCGACAACGACCTCATGGGCTTCCCATATCAGATTGTCGTGGGCAAGCGCGGCTTTAAGAACGGTACAGCCGAGCTCAAGAACCGTGCGACGGGCGATCGCGAGGACGTGGCGCTCGACGAGGTCGTGGCAAAGGTTGCCGCCCTCGTGCGCGCGGAGCGTATGCCGTACGCCGGGTAACGCACGTTCGCTGCTTTGGGCCGCGCCATCTTGGCGCGGCCCTTTCTTTAGCAGACGTTCTTCTCGATACGGTATAGGAGGGCATGTGATGAACTATGCCGAAAGCGCGCTCAAAGCGCGCGGACACATGGGGCCGCACTGCAAGGCATGTGCGGTATGCGACGGCAAAGGATGCCGGGGCGCCATTCCGGGACCGGGGGCCAAAGGCTCGGGAACGGTCGCTATAGCAAACTACGCCGCCTGGCAGAGCATATCGGTGAACATGGACACCTTTCATGAGCCGTTTGAGGCTGACACAACGTTCTCGTTCTTCGGACGTGAGCTCAAGGCTCCCATCATGGTTGCTCCTGTCGGAGACGTTCAGCGTCATTACGGCACCGCGCTCACAATGGATGCCTATAACGATCACATCACAGCAGGAGCAGTGGAAGCGGGGACTATCGCTTGGACGGGTGACGGCGTGGATCCCGGGATATACCGCCATGCGTGCGATGACCTTAAGGCTCTAAACGGGGCAGGCGTGGCCGTTTGCAAGCCGTGGTCCCGCGACGTTGTTGACGAGAAGCTCGCGCTTGCGGCAGATGCCGGTGTGACTGCCGTGGCCATGGACGTCGACTCTGCGGGCCTTCCCTTTTTGAAGGGCGTCGTACCACCCGCAGGGCCAAAGTCCGAGCAAGCTCTGGCCGAAATCATCGCATCATGTCCTTTGCCCTTCATCGTAAAGGGCGTCATGACACCGTCGGCAGCGGAGAAGGCCGTTCGGGCAGGGGCTGCCGGCATCGTGGTCTCAAACCATGGCGGGCGCGTGCTGGACGGCACGCCGCCCACCGCAAACGTGCTGCCCTCTATTGCTGCTTCGGTTCCTGACGATGTGTGCGTCCTGGTTGACGGGGGCCTGCGGAGCGGTCTCGACGTGTTCCGTGCCTTGGCGCTCGGCGCCGATGCCGTACTCGTCTGCCGTCCGTTTGTGGTCACGGTTTACGGAGCGGGCACCGAGGGGGTCAAGGGATACTTTGACCAGCTCGTAGACGAGCTCAAGGATGTCATGGAAATGTGCGGTGCCAAGACGATCGCCGACATTGAGCGGGGCATGCTTTACGAGGGGTTTAGGCGCTAGAGCGGCGACTCAAAACTTTTTTGGAAAAAGTGCTTGCATTCGCTCGGAGGTTCCCGTATATTATTCCTCGCACCGCACGTGCGGTTGCGATCCGGGGGCATAGCTCAGCTGGGAGAGCGCATGACTGGCAGTCATGAGGTCGCGGGTTCGAGCCCCGCTGTCTCCACCAGAAACTCAATGGCTCACAGGCTTTGCTTGTGGGCCATTTTGCTACTGGGCTCTTGGCGCAATGGTTAGCGCAGGGGACTCATAATCCCTGGGTTGCTGGTTCGAGTCCGGCAGGGCCCACCAAGAATCGAGGAGCCGGGACTGTAGGTCCCGGCTTTTTGCTTTTTACGGGCGCCGTATCGCTTGATGCTACAATTTGGGACAGTGAGGGGAGGTTGTGCCGATGCAGCCAGAGAGTTCCGTCCCGCGGGTATATACCGGGCCGCAGCGCGTGCTGCGCTTCATGGGCGTGCTGTATCTCGCGTGGTGCGCCATTCGCTACGGAAGCAACATCGTGCTCGTTCTCCTTGCGTTGCTCTTCGGTTTTGACCCCCTCGGGATCGTGGGCGCTACGGCCGGAGACTCCGTTCTCCGCATCACCGATCTCGCCTTGCTCGGCGTTTCGGCGGCGTGCAATTTCTTCGTGGCATGGTTCGCCTACTATGCCGCCGTACATCCGCGATACGCTCGTCGCTTCCGCATCGTTGCGCTCGTTCTCGTGGTAATCAACGTGCTGGGCATCGTCTCCGACTGCTATTTCAGGCAATTCCCCGACTTCATCTCGAGCTTCTACAGTCTCGTGATCTCCGGCATGCTGTTTTGGCTTGCCTCGCAGATTCGCGAAGACTTTGCCGCCGGAGAGGCGGTGGACAAGAGCGATCTTCCCAAGACGGTCTATGGCAAGCGCATCGCGACCGAACGCAAGCTTCAGCGCGCCATTCAAGAGGGGACGCTCGCTGCCTCCTCATCTTCTTCACGCAAATAGGAAAATACTCTTGGCTGTGCGGTATAAGTCTGCTATTATCTTCTTCGCTGCGAAAGCACGGGCGTTTGGCTCAGGGGTAGAGCACTTCCTTCACACGGAAGGGGTCGCTGGTTCAAATCCAGCAACGCCCACCATCGATTGTTAAGGTCCCACTTTGTGGGGCCTTTTTTTATACCAAGGGACCTGCGTCTTCGTCGTAGGCTCTGTTCTATCCCGACCTTCTTTACGTGTGCAAGCGAGGCGTCATGATCCTTCAGGTAGACAAGATCGAAAAGAGCTTCGGCGCGCGAACGCTCTTTTCTGCTGCGACCCTTCAAGTGAACGCAGGGGAGCGTTACGCCCTGGTGGGGCCCAACGGAGCGGGCAAGACCACATTGCTTAAGATCATCATGGGGCTTGAATCCGCTGACAACGGAACCGTAACGTATGCAAAGGACGTTAAGGTCGGCTACCTCGAGCAAGAGGCTAAACTCGCCTCCGACGTATCGGTTATCGACGAGGTCATGCACTCGGCGCACGAGATTCAGGATCTTGGCAAGCGCGCCGAGGAGCTGCAGCTCGCCATAGCCGAGGCAGGCGAGAACGGCAATGCCCCCGACCAGCTTCTAAAGGAGTACGGACAGGTACAGGACCGTTTTGAACGCCTCGGGGGTTATGAGCTCGAAAGCAGCGCACGGCAGATCCTCGCCGGCCTCGGTTTTCCGGTCAGCGAATTCAACAAACCCTGCCGAGAGTTCTCGGGCGGGTGGCAGATGCGCATTGCGCTCGCCAAGCTTTTCCTGCGTCGCCCCGACCTGCTGCTGCTCGACGAGCCTACGAACCACCTCGACCTCGAAAGCGTGCAGTGGCTTCGCGGATTCATAGCCTCGTACGAGGGGGCCGTGCTTCTCGTCAGCCACGACCGCGCGTTTATGGATGCGTGCGTCGACCACGTCGCCGCTCTCGAGAACCGTCGCATTACGGTGTACACGGGCAACTACAGCTCTTACCTCAAGCAGCGCGAGGACAATCTGGAGCAGATGCGCGCCAAACGTGCTGCTCAGGAGCGCGAGATCGCTCACATGCAGGTGTTTGTCGACAAGTTCCGCTATAAGCCGACCAAGGCCGCTCAGGCCCAGGAGCGCATGCGGCGTATCGAGCAGATCAAGAGCGAGCTTGTCATTTTGCCCGAAGGCCATAAGCACGTGGACTTCAAGTTTCCCGAGCCTCCGCGTTCGGGTGACATGGTCGTTAAGCTCGAAGGCGTGGCCAAGGCATACGGCAGCAAGGCTGTATACGACGGCATCGATCTGACCCTGTATCGCGGCGACCACGTTGCCCTCGTCGGTCCCAACGGCGCGGGCAAGTCGACGCTCATGAAGATGCTTGCCGGTATCGAGAAGCCCACGCGCGGATCGCGCGAACTCGGCGTAAACGTCGGCGTTGCCTACTATGCGCAGCATCAGCTTGAGGGCCTTAACGAAAGCCGAACGGTACTCCAGGAGATCGACTCGGTGGCGCCGGGCTGGACGACCCCCCAGGAGCGCAGCCTGCTCGGCGCGTTCCTCTTCTCGGGTGACGATATCGAGAAGCGTGTCGGTGTTCTCTCAGGCGGAGAACGAGCGCGCTTGGCGCTTGCGAAGATGCTCGTGAGTCCCGAGGCTCTTCTTTGCCTTGACGAGCCCACGAACCATCTCGACATCGACTCTGTCGACATGCTCGAGAACGCCCTTAAGAACTTCCCGGGCACGATCGTGCTCATCAGCCATGACGAGCACCTGGTGCGCGCCGTGGCCAACCGCGTGATCGATATTCGCGACGGACGCATGACCGTGATCGACGGTGACTACGATTACTACCTCTGGAAGCGCGAGGATCTCGCGCAGCGCGCCGCAGACGCAGCCGCTTCCGCCCCTACGCCGGCTCGACAGGAGCGCGTCTCAGCTCCTGCGGCGGCGCCGCGCGAGAAGAAGACCAAGGAGCAGCGCCGTGCCGAAGCCCAAGCGCGCGCCGAGCTCAACAAGCGCCTCAAGAAGCGCCGTCAGCGCCTTAAAGACCTTGAATCCTCGCTCGAGGTCTCTCAGGCGCGCTACGACGAGCTCATGGCGCTCATGGCTTCCGAAGAGCTCTATGCGCAGCCCGACAAGTTTGACGCCGCGATGAAGGAGTACACGGCGCTTAAGAAGAAGATCCCTGCGATCGAGGAGGAATGGCTCTCGCTTTCGGAGGAGATCGAACAGGAGGTGGCCGATGCCCAGTCCTAACCGTGCCGCGCAGCCTGCGGCAGTTGCCTTGAAGTTGCTTGCCTATGCGCTGCGCATACTCGCCGTTCTCATGTGCGCCCTCACCGTGCTTTTGTGCTTCAGCGGCATATCGGCAAAGCTCAATCTCGTGAGCTTCGTGGTGGATCTGACGCGCGCGCTGCCCGATGTCATATCGGGCTACGGAGTTGTGGCAACGCCTTTCGGTGGGGTGTTCCGCCTCGATTTTGCGCTGTGCGCCGTGGCTTTGTTCGTTTTGGATTATCTCTGCTGCCGGATTGCGGCGCGCTTGCGTCGCTAACGCGATCGAAAGGCGTATCGTGAGCGTAAATCCCTCCTATTACATCATGAGCCTCGTCATGCAGGCGCTTGCGGTTATCGCAGGCATCGTCGTGCATGAGTCGGCGCATGCGCTTGTGGCGTACCTTCTCGGTGACCGCACGGCGCGTTCGCGCGGGCGTGTTTCTTTCAACCCGCTGCATCATATCGACCCGTTCGGTACCGTACTGCTTCCGCTCTTGATGCTTGCCGCCGGCGGCCCGGTTTTTGCCTTTGCCAAGCCGGTGCCCGTGAACCTGCGCAATCTCAAGCATCCCAAGCGCGACGAGCTCCTTGTGGCGCTGGCGGGACCTGCCTCCAACATCGTTCTCGCTTGCCTCGGTGCGGCGCTTCTCGCCGTCCTGTTCAACAGCCCGGTTCCCGTTGTAGGTGCGACGTTTCCCGCATCGGAGATCTTCGACTTCTGCCTGACGCTTATATCGGTCAATCTTTCGCTGGCGTTTTTCAACCTCATCCCGCTGCCGCCGCTCGACGGGTCCTCCATTCTCGTGCCGTTTCTCAAAGGACGGGCGCTCAGCACGTACTACGAGATCCAGCGCTACGCGATGCCTATCCTCATTGTCGTGCTGTACCTGCTTCCGTATATTACGGGGATCGATCTTATCGGTCTTTACTTTGACGTGACGGTGTACCCGCTCTACGAGCTGCTCGTCAGGGTAGCGTTAGGGCTTTGATGTAGCCGGCTCTTTTGTCCCAACGCAGGTGTTGTTGCGATAAACTAGCTGGTTGGCATTGGCAATAGGCAACGGGAGGGGAGAAGAACGTGTCGTACCGCGTCTCAACGCAGGTCTATTCGGGCCCGTTCGACCTCCTGCTGCAGCTCGTTTCGCGCCAGAAGGTCGACATCGGTTCGATTTCGATCAGCGAGGTCGCCGAGCAGTACTTGGCCGAGGTGGAGCGTCTTCAGGCGCTCGATCTCGACGTGGCGAGCGACTTTCTGCTCGTGGCATCCACGCTTCTCGACATCAAGGCATCTTCGCTCGTGCCCGACGAACCGATTCTGAAGAGCGATGACGAAGATGAGGACGAAGAGCTCGCGAACCTCACGGGAGACGAGCTGCGCGAAGTGCTTATTCAGCGCCTCATCGCGTACAAGCAGTTTCGCAACGCAGCTTCTGCTCTGGGCAGCCGCATGGAAGCCGAGAGCCGTATGCATCCGCGCGTTGCCGGCCCCGACCCTGAGTTTCTCAACATCATGCCCGACTACCTTGCCGGGATCACGCTTCGCGGCCTCGCGGTCATCTGCGCCGACATCGACAGTCGCCGCGACTCGTTTTTGCTCGAGGCGGAGCACGTGGCCCCGCGCAGGGTCCCGCTCGATCTCACCGTGGCTTCGGTCGATCGTTTTACCATGAACCGGCCGCACGTGACGTTTGACGAGCTGCTGGACGGCTCTGCGACGGTAGAGCAGGTTGTCGTTACCTTTCTCGCCATCCTTGAACTTGCCAAGCACGGTTCGCTCACGCTTGCGCAGGCAGAGATCTTCGGCACCATCAACATCGACCGCGTCGAGGGCGCGGCTCCGTTTGTGGTCGGCTCGTCTCTCGACTCCGACGATCCGACCACCGCGTAACAGGTAAGGGACGGTTATGGCTGAACTTGAACAACTCGAACCGAACTCGCTCAAGGGAGCGCTCGAGGCGCTTCTCTTGGTGTCGAGCGACCCGGTCAGCCCGTCGGCGTTAGCCACGGTGCTTGATATCGCCCCCGGCGAGGCTACCTCTCTTCTCAACGAGCTTAAACGCGAGTACGAAGAAGCCAACCGAGGCATTCAGCTCCGCGAGGTCGCCGGCGGCTGGAGGCTGTTTACGCATCCGGCGTACCACGACCAGGTCGAGGCGCTGGTGCTTTCGTGGGATACTCAGAAGCTGAGTCAGGCGGCGCTCGAGACGCTTGCGGTCATCGCATATCATCAGCCCGTGACGCGCGAGATGGTAAAGGGCATCCGTGGCGTCAACTCCGACGGCGTCATCTCGTCCCTTGTCGACAAGGGCCTCGTACGCGAGCTGGGGCGTGACCGCGAGCGTGGCGGCGCGATCATCTACGGCACGACAAATGCGTTTCTCGAGAAGTTCGGGCTCCGCTCCACCAAGGATCTGCCCGACCTGGAGCAATTTGCCCCTGACGAGCAGGCCCGCCGCTTTATTCGCGAGCGACTCTCGGGCCGCACGATACAGTCGACGCTCGAAGAGACTGCAGCCGATCTTGACGAGGAGCGCGACTTGACGAACACCGACTCGAGCGTTGACGTGTCTGCCGCAGACTCCAACGACAACGACATCCAGGGCGACGATCATGACGCGTGACGAGCGGCAGAACAGGCCTGCAGCACAGGAGGAGCGCATCGTGCCCATGCGCTTGCAGCGTTTTCTGGCTCGCGCGGGCGCTGCGAGCCGTCGCGGCTCCGAGAACCTTATGACTGCCGGCCGCGTGCGCGTCAACGGCGTTGTGGTGACTGAGCTGGGCGCCAAAGTGGATCCGCTCGTAGACGAAGTCACGCTTGACGGCGTGCCCGTGCGCTTGGCCGAACGGCCCGTGTACGTGATGCTCAACAAGCCCAAGGGATATCTCACCACGATGAGCGATCCCCAAGGGAGGCATTGCGTGGCAGAACTCGCGCCGGTTGCCCAGCATCCCGGGCTCTTTCCGGTGGGGCGGCTCGACAAGGACACGACCGGACTTCTTCTCTTCACGACTGACGGCACCCTCGCCCAAAACCTTCTGCATCCCTCGCGCCACGTAAGCAAGCGCTACGTTGCACTGGTAGACGGAGTGGTGCGCGACCGCGAACTGGAACCCCTGCGCAGAGGCATTGAGCTCGACGACGGGCCCTGCCAACCGGCGCGCACCCGTCTGCTCAACGAGAGCGAGGCGGCTGACGTTTGCCCCTACGGTATTCCCGGCGGCAAGACCTGCGTCGAGGTCATTATTCACGAAGGTCGCAAGAACCAGGTCAAGCGCATGCTCGGAAAGATCGGGCATCCGGTGCTGCGCCTGCATCGCTCGACATTCGGACCGCTCAAGCTTTGTGATGTTGAGCAAGGCAGTTGGCGCTACCTAAACGACGAGGAGACGACGGCCCTGCTTAAGGCCGGATCGCTCTAAGAGCCTCGTCGTACGCTATGATGGACTGAGTTTTTGACGGAGGAGAGCATGGGGCAATCTCATACTGAGCGCACCTACTACGCGGCAGAGCGCGCCCAGATTCTGTACCTGCGGCATTCCGAGACCGCGTTCAACGAGACCGACGCTATCTGCGGACAGGTAAACCCGCCCTTGTCCGAGAAGGGCGAGCTCCAGCGTCAGCGCGCAGTGCGCGCTCTGGTTGCCTGGAAGCCCGAGCGCATCATCGCGAGCCCGCTTGAGCGCTGCCTCGGCATCGCGGAACCCGCGGCCAAGGAGCTCGGCATCTGCTGCGAGGTCGACCCCAGGCTCAAGGAACTTGCATTCGGCGAGATCGAGGGACTGACCCATGAGGAGGCGCGCGAGCGCGGCCTACCGTCACAGTTCGACGAGGGTTGGCCGGTGCGCGGCGCTGAGTCTATCGCCGACTTCGAGGCGCGCGTTCAGGGGGCCGTGCGCGAGCTGTCTCAGACGGCTCAGGGCAAGGTCGCCGTTGTTGCCCACGGCGGTGTGGCGCGCCCGTTCTTCTCGCACATCTTCAAGACGCATACCGCCGACATCTGGTTCAATATGAAGCTGCACAACGTGTGCGGCGTGCTGTTCTCGATCAAAGACGACGACCGTTATTGCCTCGAAGCGTTTAATCTAACGCCCGAGGAGATCATCGCGCGCAGCTCGGGCGCGGTCGACGTGCCCGTAAAATAGAAGGGGATATTCGGATGATCGTAGCTATCGACGGGCCCGCGGGCTCAGGCAAATCTACCATCGCGGCGCTTGCTGCCAAGCGCTTTGGTATGCGCAAGCTCGACACGGGCGCCATGTACCGCTCCGTTGCCCTGTGCGCACTCGACGAGGGCATTGACCTCGATGATACCGACGCGCTCGCCGAACTTGCCCACCGCATGGAGATTGCCTTTCCGCCATCCGACGGCGAGAACGTGCGCATTACGGTAAACGGCAAGGACGTCTCGAACGAGATTCGCACCCCGCGCGTCGACGCTGCGGTTTCTCGTGTGGCTGCAGTTCCGGGCGTGCGCAGCGGCATGGTTGCCCAGCAACGCCGTTTTGCCGAGAACCACGACGTGGTTGCCGAGGGTCGCGACATCGGCACGGTCGTCTTTCCGCATGCCGACGTCAAGGTGTTTCTCACGGCTGATCCTGCCGAGCGCGCGCGCCGGCGCGTGCTTCAGCGCCATGGTGACCATCTCCCCGACGCCAAGGCCCTCGAAGCTGAGATCGCCGAAACCAAGGCTCAGATCGAAGCGCGCGACGCTTACGATTCCAACCGCGCCGAGGCTCCGCTCAAGGCCGCCGAAGATGCGCATCTCATCGATTCCTCGAGCCAGACCATCGACGAGGTCCTCGATGCCATTGCCGCCCTTGTCCAATCTGTTCAGAAAGACGCCTAGATGAAGCCGTTTGTCTCAACTGTCGACGAGTATTTCGACAACCCCATGCGCTCGTACCCCATAACGGCACGCTGGTTTTACTATCTCGTGCTCGGAGTGCTCCTGGTTTTTACCAAGATCGTCTGGCCTTGGCGCATCGAAGGGCGCGAGCGCCTCGGCGCCGATCGTCCCGGAGATGGCGAGAAGGGCCATGTGATCATCTGCAATCATACTTCGATGCTGGAGATCATCGTCATCGTCGTTGACGGTTGGACGCGTCATAGGCGCGTGCGGCCGCTCTTCAAATCCGAGTTTGCCAAGAACAAGGTAATCGACTGGTTCTTCTCGCGCGTCGGCGGCATCCCGCTCGCGCGCAACACCGCCGACCTCAAGGCGGTCAAGCGTGCCGCGGCCTGTCTCAAGCGCGGCGAGGACATCCTCATTTTCCCGGAGGGCACGCGCGTCAAATCCGATGACCAGCCTGTCAAGATGCACGGCGGGGCTGCGCTTATCGCGAGCATGGCAAAGGCAGACATCTGCCCCATGGCCGTGGTGGGTGCTCGCGACATCAAGAAGAAGGGCAAGATGCCGCGCTTCTTCCTGCGCGTCTGGCTGCGCACGGCTGAGCCCGTTGACGCCGACTCGGTTCCGAGCGGGCTCAAGCGGCGCGAGCGCACCGATTGGCTCGAGAACGAGGCCATAGGACGCATGGTTGCCATGAAGGACGAACTGCGCGCGGAGCATCCGGGGCGCGCTTAGGCTGAAAGAGGGTCGTGTATGGCCGAGATTATCGTCGCAAACCGCGCTGGCGCCTGCTACGGCGTGGAACGAGCGCTCAATCTGACGCTCGAGAACGCCAGCCGGGCCTCTGGGCCTGTGCACACTCTCGGCCCGCTTATTCACAACCCCATCGTGGTCAGTGACCTTGAGGCACGAGGCGTGCGCGTTGCAGACTGCCCTGAGGACGCCGGATCCGGCCTCCTCATCATTCGAGCTCACGGCACCACGCCGGAGGTTATCGCCGAGGCAAAAGAACTCGGACTAGAAGTTCTCGACGCCACCTGCCCGTACGTAAAAAAGGTTCACGCGGCTGCCGAGAAGCTCGTTCGCGCAGGATACGATGTGCTTGTCGTTGGCGAGGCGGGGCACCCCGAGGTCGAGGGCATATTGGGACACGCCGGCAAGGCCCGTGTCGTCGGTAGCGTTGAGGACGTCCGCGCTCTTGAGGCTGACGGTGTCTTGGGACAAAAGATCGGCGTGGTGGTACAGACCACCCAGCGCCTGCCCTTGCTTCAGGCGATTGCGTCCGAGCTCCTCGCGTACGCCAGGGAGGTACGCGTCGTCAATACGATCTGTGCCGCTACCCAGGAGCGCCAGCAGGCTGCGGCTGAGCTTGCCGCTGAAGCAGACGCAATGATCGTTATCGGGGGCAAGAACTCCGGCAATACGCGCAGACTTTACGAGATCTGCTCTGACGCCTGTGAAAATACGCACCATATCGAAGACGTCGCCGAGCTCGAAGCCGCCTGGGTACACGGCGCGGCAAAGATCGGCGTAACGGCAGGCGCTTCGACACCCCAGGCTCACATCGACGGGGTTGTGGCCAAGCTCAAAGAGCTCTCGCGCTGAGTCTGTGTTTTTTCCTCACTGCCCGAGGATGCCTTTACAATCTGGTGCGTACGCGTTTCTCGCCGATGAGGAGACCTTGTGCCAGATAGCCGACATACCATTCCTGCCTACGCTCAGTCGAACGCCGACTACGCGCCCTCTCGTGAGAGCGGCCGCGGCGCATGGGTCACCTCGGTTCGCGACGAGTCACCAGCATGGGCGGCGGGCATCGTGGCCGGCATGTGCGTCCTTACTGTCAACGGCAAACCCCTTACCGACATGATCGTGTGGCTCTGGGAAACCGGAGACGAGACCGTGGACCTCGAGGTCTTCGATCCGCGCGACCGTACGACAAGCCCCTGCACGCTCGAGCGCGAGGTAGGGGAGGATTGGGGCATCTCGTTTTGCGACGCCGTGTTCGACGGCATGCGCACCTGCGTGAACGCCTGCACCTTCTGCTTCATGGGCATGCTTCCCAAGCACCTGCGTACCACGCTCTACATTCGCGACGACGACTACCGCCTGAGCTTTTTGCAGGGAAACTTCGTCACGCTCACCAACCTTACCGATGACGACGTTGCCAATGTCATCGACAAGCATCTGAGCCCTATGAACGTGTCACTTCACGCCGTAACCCCAGAGGTGCGCCGTCGCCTCATCGGGCGGAACGCACAGCGCGGGCTCGACGTGCTCGAGCAGTTCATTGCTGCGGGCATCGAGATTCATGCGCAGATCGTACTGTGCCCGGGCATCAACGACGGCGAGGAACTCGACCGCACGCTGAGCTTTTGTGAGAAGCATCCGCAAGTCACAAGCCTCGCGGTCGTGCCCTTGGGCTATACCAAATACGCCCGCAACTTCCACTCCTCCTTCTCAGACGATCCGGACGCAGCTCGCGCGGTTATCGCACAGGTTGAACCGTACCAGAAGCGCGCGCGAAAGCGTTACGGGAGAACGGTGTTTCAGCTTTCGGACGAGTTCTACCTCGATGCGGTGCTGCCCATCCCTCAGGCCGATGCGTACGACGGATACCCCCAGTACTACGACGGAATCGGCATGCTCAGGAGCTATCTCGACGACGCGGCGGAGTGTCTGGAAAATGAGGTGGAGCGTCTCGAAAGTATTCGCCGTTCACTGGATGTGGGGAATCTTGACCTTATCGTTCTCTCCGGCAAGGCGGCGGCACGAACAGTTGCATCGTTTGTCGAACAAGAGCCGCTTTCTGGACATGTCTTTCCCGTTCGCAACGACTTCTTCGGTGGCAACGTCGACGTAACGGGCCTCATGTGTGTCTGCGACATCCTCGCGCAGCTGCCCGAGCGTCTGGACGGCAAGCTTATCGTTGTTCCCAACGTCATGTTCAACGCCGACGGACTCACGCTCGACAGCTCGTCGCAGCTAGAACTCGAACAGCAACTCACCGCCCGCGGTGCCCGCGTCCTCGTCTCCTCAACGCTCCCGTACGATCTCCTCGAGGGGCTGGAAGCACTTTGACCGAGGCGTGAAGTGCCGATCTACTCACAGCCTATGACCATAAGAAGCGTTTGCTTCAGCTTGCCAGATTGATAGACTCTGCGTGCACATGCTGTGAATGCTGGGGCCGAGCAGGTGGCCTGGTATAAAATTTCTCTGTATGCAAAGAATGATGCACCGCTTCAGGAGCTGATGTATGAAACCTATCGTAGCTGTGGTCGGCCGGCCTAATGTCGGTAAGTCCACGCTGGTCAACCGCGTTGCCGAAGAAGGCAACGCCATTGTGCACGAGAGCCGTGGCGTAACCCGCGACCGCTCGTACCACGAGGCCGACTGGGCCGGACGTTCCTTCATCCTCGTCGACACGGGCGGTATCGAACCGCTTAAGAGCGACGACGTATTTGCCACGCCCATCCGCGATCAGGCGCTTCTCGCGAGCGAGGAGGCCGATGTCATTCTCTTTGTGGTTGACGGCTCAACGGGCATCACCGAGGAGGACGAGAGTGTCGCGCGGATGCTCAAGCGTGCCAAGGCGCCGGTCTTTTTGCTCGTGAACAAACTCGATAACCCCGCCAACACCGACCCGCTTTGGGAGTTTTACTCGCTGGGCGTTGGCGAGCCGTACCCGATCTCGGCGGCCCACGGCCACGGTACCGGCGATGTTCTCGACCTCGTGGTCGAGAAGTTCCCGCCGGAGGATCCCTTTGACGAGGAGGCGACCGATGACGACGCTCTCAACGTTGCCATCGTCGGTCGCCCGAACGCGGGCAAGTCGTCGCTTTTCAACAAGATTATCGGTCAGGAGCGCTCCATCGTGTCCGATGTGGCTGGCACCACGCGTGACGCCATCGACACGGTCATCGAGCACGACGGGCGCCGCTATCGTTTCGTCGACACGGCGGGTATGCGCAAGAAGAGCGTGGTGCGGGAGGACGTTGAGTACTACTCCATCGTACGCGGGTTGCGCGTTATGGAGCGCGCCGACGTGGCGCTTCTCGTGATCGACTCCACCATCGGCGTGACCGAGCAGGATCAGAAAATCGTGAACCTCGCCATCGAGCGCGGCTGCGCCGTCGTGGCGCTGCTCAATAAGTGGGATCTTCTCAACTCTGATCGCGAGCGAGACAACGTGCTCGACTCGTTTGAGACCCGCTTCAGCTACGCTTCGTGGATTCCGTACCTGCGCATTTCGGCGCTCACGGGACGCGCGGTCACTAAGATCTGGAACATGATCGACACCGCCGCCGCTCATCGCGGGCTCGCGGTTTCTACCAGCGCGCTCAACCGGCTGCTTACGCAGATGCGCGAGTTCGGACACACCGTTACCAAGAACCGTCGCCGTCTGCGCATGCACTACGTTACGCAAACGGGCAAGAATCCTCCCGCGTTTACGTTCTTCGTCAACCACACTGACCTTGTTGACGACACGTACCGACGCTATATCGAGAACCGCATGCGCGAAGCGTTTGACCTGGCCGGCACGCCTATTCGTCTGCGCTTCCGCAACAAGAAGAAGGAGGACGGTGAGGACGCATGACGACCGTCGTTCTGATCGTATGCCTGATTCTCTCGTTTTTGCTTGGCGGCGTGCCTTTCGGGCTTATCGTTGGCAAAATCATGGCGAACGAGGATATTCGCACCGAGGGTTCGGGCAATATCGGCACTACGAACGCGCTGCGCGTGCTGGGTCCGCTCGCCGGTGCGCTCACGCTGCTCTTTGACTGTCTCAAGGGCATCATCGCCGTTTGCCTTTCGCGTGCGGCTCTGACATGGGTGCTCGGGAATGGGGGAGCGGACTTGCTCGCTCCTGGCGGCGAACACGACCTGTACTTGGCACTCGTGGCGTTTGCCGCTGTTGCCGGTCACATGTACTCGCCCTACCTTGGCTTCAAGGGCGGCAAGGGCATTGCCGTCGGCTTCGGCGTATGCGTTGCGTGGGTGTGGCCGGTGGGCCTCTCGCTCTGGATTCCGTTCCTCGTCGGCGTGGTGCTCACGCGCTATGTCTCGGTAGGATCCATCGCGGCCGCTGCCTCGCTGCCGGTATGGGTTCTCGTCTACTATCCGCAGGCAACGCCAGGCTTTATCGGTGTCTTCGTGCTGTTGTCTGTTCTCGTTATTTGGGCGCATCGCTCCAACATCGTCAAGCTTGCCCACCACAAGGAATCGAAGCTCTCGTTCTCTAAGTCAAAGAGGAATCAGTAGGGCTCTTTAAGGCCCTTTTGCAAGGAGAATCTTATGAAGATCGCACTTATCGGTTCGGGTTCGTGGGGCACGGCGATGGCGGGCCATGTGGCGCCTCAGGCGGATACCGTTCAGATGTGGGCGCTCGAGGAGAACATCGTCCAGAGCGTGAACCAGCGCCATGTGAACTGCCTCTATCTCAAGGAGTACGAGCTTCCGCACAACATCACAGCCACCAACAACATGGCAGAGGCCCTCGGGGGAGCCGACGGCGTCATCATCGCATCGCCTTCGACCTTCATCCGCTCGGTTGCCCATCAGGTTGCGGAGCACATTGGCCCCGATACGCCGATTCTCTGCCTGGCAAAGGGCATCGAGTTCGAGACGGGCAAGCTGATGAGTGAAGTCATCGCCGACGAGGTGGGTAACGAGAGCCGCGTGGCGGCCCTCTCGGGCCCCAACCACGCCGAGGAGGTCTGTCGCGATTGCCTTTCCGCATCGGTGGTTGCCGCTCTCGACGCCGATGTTGCCGAGTTCTTCAAGCAGCTTCTCCTCACCAAAAACTTCCGTGTTTACGTAACTGACGACATGGTCGGCATCGAGACCTGCGGTGCCTCCAAGAACGTCATCGCCCTCATGTGCGGCATGGCAGTGGGCTACGGCTACGGCGACAACACGCTCGCGCTTCTCATGACGCGCGGTCTCGCCGAGATCAGCCGTCTCGTAGCCGCCCGCAACGGAAACCCGCTCACCTGCATGGGTCTTGCGGGCATGGGCGACCTCATCGTTACCTGCACGTCTCCGTTCTCTCGTAACCGCACCTTCGGCGAGGCGTTTGCGCGCCGCGGCATCTCGCTCGACGAGTACCAAGCCGAGACGCACATGGTTGTTGAGGGTGCGCAGGCGGCGCGCAGCATCACGCGCCTTGCTCGCGAGCTCGGCGTCGACCTGCCGATCACCTTTGCCGTTAACGCTGTGCTTTGGGAAGGCGCCTCTAAGGACGAGGTTCTCAAAGGGCTCGTCGACCGCATTCCCAACGAAGAGTTCTACGGCCTGTAATGTCTGATAGGAGACCCATGGACCAGGTTATGCTCGTTGCACCCTCGCTGCTCGCCGCCGATCTCGGCAACCTTCAGAAGAGCATGGATGCGGTTGCGTCCGCCGACATCCTGCACTTCGACGTTATGGATGGACACTTCACGAAGAACCTGACGTTTGGCGCAGGGATGATCGAGGCGGTTAAATCCGTCTCGTCGCTCCCCGTTGACGCTCATCTCATGGTCTCCAACCCCGACGACACCGTTGATTGGTATCTCGATGCGGGCGCTGACTTTGTGACGGTGCACTACGAGGCTGCCACGCACCTGCACCGCGTCATCTGGCGCATCAAGGATGCCGGACGCAAGGCAGGCGTCGTCCTCAATCCCGCAACGCCCGTATCGGTTCTGCGCGACATTGTTTGCGATCTCGACATGGTGCTGCTCATGAGCGTCAACCCCGGGTTCGGCGGTCAGAAGTTCATTGAGAACACGTTCAGTAAGCTTAATGACCTCACGGCGTTGTGCGCCGAGCGCGGGGCGAGCCCGCTCATCGAGATCGACGGCGGCGTTTCGAGTAAGAACGCCGAGGCGCTCGGTCGCGCCGGCGCGAACGTCCTCGTTGCCGGATCCGCTGTGTTCGGCGCCGACGATCCCGCTGCCGAGATTGCAGCCATCCGCGCCAACGCCCTGGCGGGCCTCGCTTCCCGGGCGTGATACGCAACATGGTCAATCTGGACTACGCTGCCTCTACACCTCTCAGATCTGAGGCGCTTAAGGCGCTGCAAGACTATGACGCCGCGCCATACGCCGGAGCCAACCCAAACTCTCTGCACTCGCTTGGTCGTCAGGCCGCACGCCAGCTCGAAGCGGCTCGCCGCAGCGTTGCCAGATCTTTGGGAGCCCGCGTGCGACCTGACCAGCTCGTCTTTACCGGCGGCGGCACCGAGGCCAACCTGCTCGCGCTCGTCGGCATTGCCGAAGGCGTGCGCACGCGCGATGGAAATCGCAACCGCGTAGTGCTATCGGCCATCGAGCACGATTCCGTGCTCGACAACGTTGCCGTGCTCAAGCGCATGGGCTTTTCGGTCACCCATGTCGCACCACAACGAGACGGCATCGTCTCTCCAGACGCGCTGGCCAAGGTGCTCGACGAGCACGTCGCTTTGGTCTCCTGCCAGATCGCCAACAACGAAACCGGCGTTGTACAACCCGTGAAAGAGCTTGCGGCTCTTGCCCATGGGTGCGGCGCCAAGTTTCACAGCGATGCGATTCAGGGCTATCTGCACATTCCCTTCGACGTAAGCGTACTTGGCGTGGACGCTCTCAGCATCGCCGGGCACAAAGTCGGCGCTCCGGTAAGCATCGGTGCACTCTATCTGTCCGCGCGCACGCCTCTCACGCCGCAGGTATACGGCGGCGGGCAAGAGTCAGGGAGAAGGGCCGGCACCCAAGACGTTCGCAGCGCCATGGCTTTCGCTGCGGTTGCTGAAGCTCTCTCTCCGCACGTCGCACAAGACCGTGTTCGCGTGCAGCGGCTTTCCGACAAGCTGTACCGCGATCTTCTCGCATGCCCGCGTATCCACGCAACGATGGGGGACCCGTTTTCTATGGATCGTTTGCCCGGCATCGTGTCGATCTACGTCGAGGGAGCCGAGAGCGAAGACCTCATCCTAAAGCTCGACGCGGCCGGCTTCGCGGTTTCCGCCGGTTCCGCCTGCTCGAGCGCCTCACTTGATCCGAGCCATGTGCTGAGCGCCATGGGTCTCCCGAGAAACAAGGCGCTCGGAGCCCTGCGCATCTCGTTCGACGATCGCGTAGACAGTCGCGATCTCGATGCGTTCGCCGAGGCCCTCTGCTCTTTGGCGTGTGCCTAATGGCTCGCTATATCGTCGGCCTGTCAGGCGGGGTAGACTCCTCGGCGGTTTGCAGCCTTCTTCTCGAGGAAGGTCACGAGGTGTACGCCTGCGTCCTCACGATGCAGCACGAGCCCTGCTGCGTGCCCGGCCGGAAGGCGCTCGAGCGTGCGCGCACCCTGAGCCAGGCTCTGGGCATCACGCTTGTGGAGCGCGACGTGTCCGAATTGTTCGCGCGCTCGGTGGTGTCGCAGTTTGTCGACGAGTACGCATGCGGTAGAACGCCCAACCCCTGCATCGTATGCAACGCATCGATCAAATTTGCGGCTCTCGACCACGTAGCCGCAGAGCTCGGCTGCGACTGCATCGCAACAGGTCATTACGTCGGATGCACCCGCATCTCGCCGCATCGCTCCCTCGCTGTTCGCGGAGACGATCCGATCAAGGATCAAAGTTACTTCTTGTACCGTGTGGATCCGCGCGTTCTTTCCCGCTGCCGCTTTCCGTTGGCTTCCGTGAACAAAGCGGACACGCGCGCTTACGCAAGTCAGCGCAAGCTTTCGGCAGCTGAGGCCAAAGACTCTACGGGCGTGTGCTTTGCGCCGGGCGGTGATTATCATGAGATCATACGCCTGCTGCGGCCCGAGCTGCTCGAGCCCGGCCCGATCGTATCGGAAGAAGGCGAGCTGCTCGGCGAGCACGCTGGCATAGCTTGCTACACGATCGGTCAGCGAAAAGGCCTCGGCCTTTCCGGTGGCCCTTGGTTCATTACGCACATCGATCCTGTGACACGCGTCATCACGGTGGCACACGGTACTCAGCCTCACGCGCGATCGTTTGATCTGAGCGATGTCGTACTCTGGGACGAGCTCGATCGCGATGGGGGTTGCCTTGTCCAGACGCATTATCGTGCCAAGGCGAGACCCGCCCATGTGACGATTGTTGGATCGAGCGCACTTGTAGAGTTGGATGAGGGCAGTACGCTCGCTGCGGACGGACAGTCTTGCGTTCTATATCGAAACAATACGGTCATCGGCGGCGGGTACATAAGACTTCAGGCGTAAGCTAGCAGCATCGACAGCCAAGATAGGGGAGCGCCATGTATGTAGCTGAGCTAGAATCCTCGCTTCTCAAGATGTTTCCGCGCGAGACGGCCGAACCCTGGGACCGAGTGGGCATGATGGTGGGGGATCCTCATGCCAAAGTCGCAGGTGTCGCCGTCGCGCTTGATGCCAACGAGCGCACGGTGCGTCTTGCTCACCGCGCAGGCGCCAACGTGCTTCTCACGCACCATCCCATTTCGATCGAGCCGCCCGATACGCTGACGCCGCTTCCGAGCGATTCCTCGCAAGCAGGCTCCAGCGTATACGAGGCCGCGCGGCTCGGCGTGAGCGTGATCTCACTGCACACCAACCTCGATCGGAGCCATGTCGCGCGCAAGCTTCAGGCAGAGCTCATCGGCAGCACCGCCGTGTCCTCCCTTGAGAATGCGCAGGACCCCGCCGCGCCCGGTCTCGGTGCGATCTGCATACTCGATGAAGCCGAAACACTGCATTCCATCGCGCAACGAGCAGGAATTGCCTGGCAGTCCGAGCCGCGCGTATGGGGAAAGCCCGATCATCCCTGTCGGCGCGTTGCTGTTCTCGGAGGATCGCTGGGAGACTGCGCGCATATGGCGCTCGACGCGGCAGCAGATGTGATTATTACGGGCGAAGCGGGCTATCATAAAGCTCAGGATGCCTGCGCACGGGGTGTTTCACTTATACTTCTCGGGCACGATCGTTCGGAGGAGCCCTTCTGCGCTCTTCTCATGCAAGCGGCCGAGAAGTGCGGCGTCGAGCGTGCGTGCATTACTGAAGTCGAGGACGAGCGTCCCTGGTGGACTGCTCAATAAAAGGAGAGGCAATGACCACGGGAGACACCTTGCTAGAGCTTCAGGACATCGATATTGCCCTGATGCGCAACAAAAACACCCTCGACACCATGCCCGGCGTGCGCGAGCTTGCCAAGAAGCGCGCACAGTACCGCACGCTCCGCGCTGAGGCGCAGAAGCTTCTCGGCGCCCGCAAAGATCTCGAGATCGAGATCGCCGACCTCGAGGCACGTCGTACACACACCGAGGACATGGTCACCGAGACCCAGACCGGTGCGCAGAACCTCACGGACTACCGCGCTGTCCAGGATTTTGAGACGCGTCTCTCGGACCTGGGCAAGGAACTCGACAAAATCGATTTCGCACTTGCAAAAAAGCGGCCGGAGCTCGATGAGGCTCAAAAGCAGGAGCGTAAGGTTCTGGCTTACATGAAGAAGTTCGAGGCTGCCTTCAAGGCTGAGACCGCCCAGGTGCGCGAACACGCGGGCGATCTGCTCTCGGAGCGCGAAAAGCTCGAGAAGCGACGCGAGAACCTTGCCGGCGCCCTTCCCGCCGACGTTGTGGAGCGCTACGAACGTGCTCGCAAGCAGTTCAAGGGCCTTGCGGTGGAGAAGCTCGTGGGCAACCATCCCACGGTCTGCCGCATCGCTTTGCAGCCGAGCTCGATGGGCGATCTCAAGCATGCTGGCTCTATCACCGAGTGCCCGTACTGCCACCGCATGCTTGTGCTCGAAAGTAGCTCGGACAGCGAGGAGTAGCCATGGCTGACGAACGTGCTCAGAAAACGGTCGTCCTCGGCGTTTCGGGATGTATTGCCGCGTACAAAGCCTGCGAGATCCTCCGCGGTCTCCAGAAGGCCGGCGTGCGCGTCAAGGTGCTCATGACCGAGCATGCCACTCAGTTCGTGGGCACGGCCACGTTCAGGGCCTTGTCTCACGAAGAGGTCGCCGTCAGCAATTTTGACGACCCCAACGATCCTATCCCGCACATCTCGGTTGCGCACGAGGCCGACGTCATGCTTCTTGCGCCGCTTACGGCCAACGCCATGGCGAAGATCGCGCACGGCATCGCAGACGACCTCTTTTCTACAACGGTGCTCGCAACGCAGGCACCGCTCGTCATCGCACCGGCGATGAACGTCGGTATGTGGCAAGCGGCCGCGACGCAGGACAATCTCAAGATCCTGCGCGATCGCGGCGCCATTGTCGTCGGCCCCGCATCGGGTTACCTTGCCTGCGGCGATGTCGCAGCCGGCAAACTCGCTGACGTCGACGAGATCGTTGCGCGTACGCTCGAGGTTCTCGATCGCAAAGAGGTTCTCAAGGGCAAGCGGGTTGTGGTAACAGCCGGACCCACGCAGGAACCCATTGACGCTGTTCGCTACATTGCCAACCGATCGAGCGGAAAGATGGGTTACGAGATCGCCCGAGCGGCGCATGCATGGGGGGCAGACGTCACGCTCGTCAGCGGCCCCACCGCTCTCGAGCCCCCTTACGGCGTTGACGTCGTCCGTGCTACCACGGCTGCCGACATGCTCGAGAAGACCCGGGCGGCCTTTGCGGATGCCGATCTTCTCGTCTGCGCCGCTGCCGTAGCCGACTACACCCCCGCGCATCCGGCAGATCATAAGCTCAAGAAGACCGTCGAGCGTCTCGACACGCTCGAGCTTGTTGAGACTGCAGACATTTTGCAGACGCTCTCTGCTGAGAAGCGCGATCGCGTTGTGATCGGATTTGCGGCAGAGACGAACGACGTTGCCGAGTACGCCCGCCAGAAGCTGAAGCGAAAGGGTTGCGACGCCATCGTTGCCAACGACGTTTCGAACCCGGTCTCTACGTTTGGGTCCGACACCAACAAGGTTTCATGGATAACCGCAGCAGGGGAGGAAGAGCTCCCGCTCGCTTCCAAACGCGAGGTGGCGCATATGATCATCGAACGCGCTAGCCGCCTGTTGGCTTAATGCGCTCGCATAAGAAGCATCTCAGCACAGAAAAACAGCCCCGTGAGAGCGGGGCTGTTTTTTTTCTTGCAATACTTGGCTGAGATAAGAAAAAAGGGTCCTTAAGGACCCTTTAAAGTTCTGGTCGGAACGACTGGATTTGAACCAGCGACCCCTTGACCCCCAGTCAAGTGCGCTACCAAACTGCGCCACGTTCCGTTTAGGCCGTTCTCCCGAACAGCAAAAGATACTTTATACAAGATGGGTCAACTTTGCAAGGGGGAATTTCAAAATCGTACAATCGCGTAAAGCGGAATGAGTGTTTGACGGACTTAGCTCATACATCCGTATACTATTTTGGACCATAAACGATTACGTACTTTGAGCGCGGGTACGATCTTTTGCGTTGCAAAGTCGTGCGTATCGTTTGTTTTCCTCGATGTTGCAGGAACGCGCCGCCGCGCATTCGCATACCATAAGCAGATGCGTGAATCGAGACCAGTAGGGAGGCAGTGTGGGCCTCAGAAAGCGTATACGGATCAAGCGGGAGCTTTACGGGACCTCCGAGTATCCCTCTAACAAGATCTTTACGATCTCGAACTTCATCACGTTCATCCGCCTGATCCTTACCGGCGTCTTTCTCTACTTGTTCGTTACCGACCATAGCCGCTATGTCGCGCTTGCCGTTTATGCCATTGCCGCCTCTACCGACTGGCTTGACGGACAGATCGCGCGCGCAACCAAAACGGTTAGCTGGCTCGGCAAGGTGATGGACCCTGTCGTTGACCGCGCGCTTCTCTTTACCGGTGTCGTTGGCCTCGTTGCCCGCGGCGAACTCCCTGCCTGGACGTGCGCCCTCATCATCGGCCGCGACGTGTATCTCGCTGCGGGTGGCTTTGTGGTGAGGCGGTTCCATCGTCGTCCCATCGACGTCGTCTACGTTGGCAAGGCGGCCACAGCGCTGCTTCTGACGGGCTTCTCGTTCATGCTTCTTGGAATTCCCGTCCTTGATGGCATCCATTTGCTGCCTGCCTCTTGGACTTTGTTTCCTGGCCTCAACGGCATGTCTGCCCCTCTTGGCATGTTCCTAGTGTACGCCGGCGTTGTCTGCTCTATGATCACGGCCGTCGTGTACACGATCAAAGGCGCTCTTGCCATCAGAAGGGCGGTCGCGCATCCCGAGGAGGAGGATGAGGACTTCCTCAACCCCGAGATCGACGACGAAGATGGCCAGACTGTTCCTAACGGTGCGGCTGCTCCTTCATCCCTTCGTTAACCGTTGCACCCGCTTCAAATGGCCTGCGCTTTTTTGTTTGGCAAGACCCCACTCAAGGTACAATAATGGTCGAATGTGCTGGCGGCTTTCGCCGCCTCGATACCCGAGCATATCCGAGGAGATCTTATGTTTGACTCTGCGAACAGCGTTCCTGCCTCTGATTCGACGCGCGTCTTTCGCATGCCCGCCGACGACGCCACCGCGCCCGATCTGATGAAGAGCGTCACGATCAACGCTCCTGTTCTTTCCATCGTGAAGGGCCCGCAGGTCGGAGCCTCCTTCGAGCTCGAGGGGCCCGAGATCTCCCTCGGCCGTGATCCCAACAGCTCCATCTTCCTCAACGACATGACCGTTTCGCGCTCGCACGCCAAGATCGTCGTAAACGGCAAGGGCGCCATGGTGGAGGACCTTGGCTCGCTCAACGGCACCTGGGTCGACGGCGCCATTGTTAACGCTGCGCCTCTGCACGACGGCTCCACCCTCCAGATCGGCACGTTCACGCTCGTGTACCACGAGAAACAGCCTAAGGCGCGCATCGAAACCGGTGAATAAGCGTGTCGGAGCGGAGTTATCTCAGCATCGGTCAGGTCGTCAACTTACTCAGAAACACGTACCCAGACCTGTCCAACTCTAAAATTCGCTTCCTCGAAGACGAGGGGCTCATAACGCCGCACCGCACCCCCAAGGGATACCGACAGTATTCCAAGGAGGACGTGAGCCGCCTTGAGGTCATTTTGCACCTCCAGAAAACGCGGTACATGCCCCTCAACGTCATTAAGACCAAGCTCGACAACGCAGAGTCTCTCGACGCGCTCGCCATCGAGGTCGGACTGCTCTCCAACGAGCCCATCAAGGACTCTCCCCAGGAGTCGGTTGCCAAGCTGCATTCAATAGACGAGATCCCCGACCTTCTCGGTGTCGACATCAGCTTTGTCAGGCAGCTCATTGCCAACGATCTGATCTCGTTGGTTAGAAGCCCGCAGAACCGCGAGCTTGTCGACAGCCGTGATTTTGCCATCATACGGGCGTGCGCCGAGCTCGGACGTTTTGGCATCGAGCCGCGCAACCTGCGCCAGTACGTAAGCGCTGCCAACCGCGAGTCTGCCATGTACGAGCAGGTGCTCATCGCTATGCTCAGCCGCGACGATTCCGACGACGAGCGGCAGAAGAAGCTCGAGAAGGCTTTCGATCGGCTGCACAACCTCACCGAATCGGTGCACGTATCGCTTCTCAAGCACCGCGTTTTTGATGCACTGAACGCCAAGGGCGATCAAAGGGCTTAACGATTTATTGAAGAGACCTTCACCATCGTGGAGGTCTCTTGCAAAT
>CALUOB010000005.1 GCA_944322175.1 uncultured Coriobacteriaceae bacterium | reverse complement strand
GGCTCAAGACGAGGGCGAGGAGACTGGCCTGCGCCCGCACGTATCTCCTGCGCAGGCGAAGCTGCCGATGTCCCGCCCGCTGAGGCGGACCCGCGCGACTCGCCGCCACCCAAAGCCCCCTGCGCGCCGAGGCGCTCCGCCGGCAGGCGCCCCGACCGCTCAACAGCCGGAACACGCTGGCCCAAAACGCGCGACGCCAAGCTCGCCGCATGGGCGGCCTCTGCGGCACGCTCCGCCTTGAGCTGATTGATCTGTCGTTGCTGCTCGCGCGCCAGGCGCTTTGCGACTTCTTGGGATGTTTCGATAAACAGGTCCATGAGGTCCGTCCTTTTCGGACGGAGCGCACAGAAGGGGTTCTTTCACCTTGCGCCCGCCAGCGCCCGCCGTCAAGCGCTTCTCGCCCGAGCGCCCGGGTCAGCCGGTAAAAGGTACCCCCTCCCCTCTTCTCAAGATGCAGCTTGCAACCGATGGTGCAGCCGAGGCCCTTGCGGCAGACCTCTCCACCAAAATGCATCTCGCCACGCACTAGAAGAACCG
Source organism: uncultured Coriobacteriaceae bacterium (assembly GCA_944322175.1). Classification (GTDB taxonomy): domain Bacteria; phylum Actinomycetota; class Coriobacteriia; order Coriobacteriales; family Coriobacteriaceae; genus CALUOB01. The sequence goes on along the minus strand of CALUOB010000005.1, from coordinate 42,905 downwards.
TTACAATACATGAATGCAAGGGCCGTTAGCTCAGCTGGCAGAGCAGGGGACTTTTAATCCCAAGGTCTAGGGTTCGAACCCCTAACGGCCCACCCTTGAATTCCTGACCTCGCTGCTGGCGAGGTTTTTTCATTTCCGTCGCCCTCCCATGGGTTCGAACCCTGCTGGGGGCGCGAGCGTAAAGCGGATGCGGAGCATCCGCAGCGAGCGCGCGAGGGCGCGGAGCGCCTCAGCGGCCGCGGGCGCCGCCAGGCGCACGCCGAACCCCTAACGGCCCACCCATTTGTCTTTAACCTCGCAGCTAGCGAGGTTTTTCTTTTTTGGCTCCCTCCCATGGGTTCGAACCCGGTAGGGCGCGGAGCTGGGCGAACGGCGGAGCCGTTTGCCAGCGCAGCGCGCAACGTCCCGGCTTGGGAGAGTAACGGCGTTTTGAGCGCCGGATCTCCGGCCTCCGTGCGCAACGTCCCGGCTTGGGAGGAATTGTCAGTTCACGGCAAGAGCACCTCTCAGCGTTTCCGCAGGTAGATCGTTCGGTCTTTCTCGTCACTTCTCCCAAGCAAGGATCTTGCGCGCACCCTTCTCTCCCAAGCCGGGACGACGTGCAGCGGACGCCCGCTTTTTGCTTCCGGAGGCAGCGTCATTCTCCAAAGCAAGGACGATGCGCCGCAGATTCATGCCGTAATGCCGAGCAGCTGCCGCAGTCTCTCCCAAGCAGGGACGATGTGCTGCAGATTCTCGCCGTGCGGCCGAGCAGCTGCCGTGCTCTCTCCAAAGCAGGGACGATGCGTCAGCAAATCCCCACCGCGTAGACGGGCAGCCGCCGCGTTCTCTCCCAAGCTGAAAGGAAGCGGCGGCGCGGGGGCTACCGAAGGGAAGCGGCGGCGCGCAGGGCCGTCATAAACAAGCGGCGGCGGCAGGCGCGGGGCTGTCATAAACAAACAGCGACAGCAGACCTGCGGCTGCCATAAAGAAAAGGCAAGGCAAGCACGAATCAGCCAAGACGGGAGCGGCAACAGGAGCGAGAATGCCGCAAAGCAGCGACGAGACGACGGGCGAGACAAAGGGCTGCGACAACGGACGATGCAAAGCTGCCATAAAAAGGAGCGCCCCCCAAGAGAGACGCTCCAGTAACAAATGCCTAGGATCTGCCCCTTACGAGGGGCATTGCCGCCAACAAAGCGCTATTGCTGCTCCCAGGCCCATTGGCCGGCAACAAAGACCGGCATCTCAGTGCCGTCTGCCTTGATGCCCGTAACGCACAGGTCGTCAGTGCCGATCATAAAGTCCACGTGCGTGTGCGACTGGTTGACGCCAACGGCGAGCAGCTCGTCGGTCTCCATGCCGTAGCCGCCCTCGTAGCACTCCGGGAACCCCATGCCCAGCGCCAGATGGCAGCTCGCGTTCTCGTCGTACAGCGTGTCGTAGAACAAGAGCCCGCTTTCGCGGATCGGCGTGTTCTTGGAGATCAGCGCCACCTCGCCGAGCCTGCGCGCGCCGTCGTCGATGGCGAGAATCTGATCGAGCGCGTCTTTACCTTGGGCAGCGTCCCACTCAACCGCCACGCCGTGCTCAAAGCGGATCCAGAACCCCGCGATCTTAGTGCCGTGGTGCACCAGCGGCAGCGCGGCGTGCACCACGCCGTCGACGCGGTGAAAGTCCGGCGAGGTAAAGACCTCCTCGGTCGGAATGTTCGGAAAGAACGCGCGTCCCTCGGGGGTCTCGGTCTTTCCGCCGTCCCACACGTGCTTCTTGGTGAGCCCCACCACAAGATCGGTGCCGTTTGCCGCTGTATAGCGCAGCCGGTCAAAATGCGCCTCGTTGAGCATGCGCAGGTTCTTCTCAAAGGTGGCGTTGTGCAGCTCCCAGTCGGCGCACGGGTCGTCGCCCAGCGCGCGCGAGGCGTCGAGAATCGCCTGCCAGAGCCGGTAGCACGCCGCCTCGTCGGAAAGCCCTGGAAACACCGTGCGCGCCCATGCGGCAACCGGCGCGCCGGCAATGCACCACGGGTTGATGTTGAAGTCGAGCCCGTGGCGAAACACGCGGCACTGGCTGTTGCGCGCCGTGGCCGCGGTCATGGGCTTGGCCGGATCGATCCCCTTGAGCGCCTCGGGGTCCGCGCCCTCCACAAAGATGAAGCACGCGCCCTGCTCGGCCAGCGAGTCGTACATGAGCCGCTGCCAGCTCGGTGTCTCGCGGAACCATTCGACGGGCACGTTCTCGTAGGTGGCGCGCGTAACCTCGTCGTCGCCCCAGATCATCGTCACGTGACCCGCGCCGGCAGCGTAAGCCGTACGCACCAGCAGGCGCGCAAAAGGCGCCGTCTCAACCGGCGCGCTCACCACGACCTCCTGACCGGGCCTCACCGCCACGCCTTTGCGAACGATAAGCTCGGCATAGCGCTCGATGCTCGGTTGCAGCGCGCGCATGCCGGCAACCACTTCCTCGTGGGTCAGATCGGATCGAAACACGGGTCCTCCAGGATATCGAATACCTCACACGATAAAAACGGCCCGACCGCAGCAGGCGATCGGGCCGTTGGCAGACGCAAGCACTGCCAGGCATCGGGCTGAGCGCCCGAACAGCAAACTTACGCGGTGACGTGAGCCACGGCGCCCTTGAAGTCGCTCGCGATCCAGCCAAGGTCAACGACCTTGGAGGTGACGTCAAAGCGAACAAGGCCGTCGTTCGTCACGCGGCCGAGCGCCAGGAACGGCACGCCCGACGCGCGCAGCTGGTCGATAAGCTCGCCCTCGCGGTCGATGGCGGCAGTCACGATGATGCGCAGCGGGCTCTTCTCGGAGTCGCCCACCACGGAGGGCACCGCGGCGTAGTCGCAGTCGGCGGCGAGGAACGCGCCCTTGCCGCTTGCACCGCTGCACTCGAGAAGCGCAAGGGCGAGCGAGCCGGGGCACGCATGGGCCGAGCGAGCCGTGCCGGCGTCGAGCGCAGCGCGGGCGGCGGCGTCGATGGCGACGTTGCCCTCGTAGGTGACCTCAGCGGTCAGCAGCGGCTGGCCGATAAGCACGATCAGGTCGTCAGCGTCGACATAGCCCATCGGGGCGTCGTGATAGCCGTCGATCTCGGCGATCGCGGGCTTGGGCGCAGGCTTCTTAGCAGGAGCCTTCTTGGCAGCGGTCTTCTTGGCGGGAGCCTTCTTGGCCGCGGGCTTCTTGGCAGCGGGGGCCTCGGCGGTCTCGGCCTTGGCCGGCTCCTCGGCGGGAGCCTCTGCCTTGGCAGCAGCCTTGGCGGTCTTCTTGGCGGCGGTCTTCTTAGCCGGCGCCTTCTTGGCAGCAGGCTTCTTGGCAGCGGGCTTGGGCGCCTCCTCCGCAGTCGCGGCGGGCTTCTCGGCCTCTGCGGCCTTCTCAGTCTCGGCGGGCTTCTCCTCGGCCTTAGCAGCGGCAGCCTTCTTGGCCGGAGCCTTGGCGGCAGCCTTCTTGGCGGCAGCGGCCTTCTTGGCCGGAGCCTTCTTGGCAGCAGGCTTTGCCTCGGCCTTTGCGGGCTCTTCCGCTACCTCGGCAGGCTGAGCCTCGGCGGCGGGAGCAGCGGCCTTCTTAGTGGTCTTGGCAGCCGCGGTCTTAGTGGCCGTGCTCTTGGCAGCGGTCTTCTTGGCAGCGGTCTTGGTCGTTGCGGCCTTCTTGGCGGCAGGCTTCTTGGCGGCGGGCTTGGCCGCCTCCTCCGCAGCCGCGGCAGGCTCCTCTGCGGGCTTCTCCTCAACCTTGGCGGCAGCCTTGGTCGCCGCAGCGGTCTTCTTCTCGGCCGAGGCGGTGCTCTTGGCGGCGGTCGACGTCTTCTTGGCAGATGTCGACGTAGTCTTCCTGGTGGCCATGCTCAACGTCCCTTCTCGCGCGTGCCACGTGAGCGGGCGGCGGTCCTCTCCTGCTGCCCGCTCATATTAGCGAGTCCCTGTGGGACCCCAGCGCCAAGCCCGCAAAGGGGTCTTAGGCGCTCTTCTTCTTTTTCTTCGTCCGAGCCTTCTCGTCGCGCTCGGCGCGCTCGCGGGCGGCGCGCTCGAGAACCGCGTCGAGCTTGTTCTCAGACATGCCCTCCACCGTGGCGCGTACCTCGTTGCGCACCGGGCGAATGCGAATGAAGTCGTACCCCACCGCCACGAACAGCAGGGCGTACGCGCAGACGAGCACCACAAAGCCGCCGGTCACGAGCTCGGGGTGCGTCTCGGAGATGTTAAGCACGAAGAACAGAACGAGCGATACGAGCGCAAGCACGCCGGCGATGCCGAGCATCGTCCACCACGTGCGGCGGCGCTGCTTGTACACCGGCTGCTCCTTGAGGAGAAACTCGGTGGCGCTGTACACTCGGTCCTCGAACCGGCGCTCCTCGGCGCGACGGGCGCGCTTCTCCTCCTTGGACAGGCCCGCAAGCGACTCGCCGCGCTCGCGCTGGGCGCGACGGGCCTTGGACTTGGCGGGAATCACGCGCACCGAGCTCGCAGCGGCGCGGGCGGGCTTGGCGCTGGAAGCCGATCTGCGCGCCATGCCCGACGTACGCTCGCGCTCGGGCTGGTTGCGCTTGTTCATGGGACTACGCTGGCTCACTTACAGCTGCTCCTTCATGGGCTCGAACGTCTTGGCGGTGATGATCTCGTAGGCCTCGCGGTAACGGGCGGCCGTGCCCTCGATGACCTCGGCGGGCAGGTGCGGCGGCTCGCCGGTCATATCCCAGTTGGCCTTGAGCCAGTCGCGCACGTACTGCTTGTCGTAGCTCGGCTGGACCTTGCCCTCCTCGTAGGAGTCAGCCGGCCAGAAGCGGCTCGAGTCGGGGGTAAGGCACTCGTCGATGAGGGTGACCTTGCCGTCGATGATGCCGAACTCGAACTTGGTGTCGGCAATGATGATGCCGCGCGTGGCCGCGTACTCGGCAGCGGCAGTGTAGATCTCGAGCGAGAGGTCGCGCAGCTGACTGGCGATGTCCTCGCCCACGATGTCGACGCAGCGCTCGTAGGAGATGTTCTCGTCGTGGTCGCCGATGGCGGCCTTGGTGGACGGGGTGAAGAGCGGCTCGGGCAGCTTGGAGGCCTCGGTCAGGCCGGCGGGCAGCTTGATGCCGCACACGGTACCGTCCTCGTCGTAGGTCTTCTTGCCGGAACCCGTGAGGTAGCCGCGCACGATGCACTCCACCGGAATGGTCTCGGCCTTCTTGACGAGCATCGAGCGGCCGGCGAGATAGCTGCGGTACGGCGCGAACTCCTCGGGGAAGTCGGCCGGGTCGATCGAGATCAGGTGGTTGGGCACGAGGTCGCGGAAGCGGTCAAACCAGAAGGCCGAGATGCGGTTGAGAACCTCGCCCTTGTAGGGGATCTCGTCGGGGAGAATGAAGTCGAACGCAGAAATGCGGTCGGTGACCACCATCAGCAGCGCATCGCCGGCGTCGTAGATGTCGCGGACCTTGCCGTGCAAATCCGGGCGAATTTCCTGAAGAGACATGCTGGTCAGCTCCTTTGAAATCATGTACTGACAGGCGTTGTAACTAACGCTCAATTGTAGACGAAGATGCCGAGGCGTGGTGCTCCCGCGGCAGGTGAATCGTGAAAGTGGTGCCCTTGCCGAGCTCGGACTCCACCGCGATGAACCCGTGGTGGCGCTCGACGATCTGCTTGGTCACGGCAAGGCCCACGCCCAGGCCGCCCGCCTCGCGGGCGCGGCTGGCGTCGGCGCGCCAGAACCGCCCGAACACGCGCGAGAGGTCCTCCTTGGCAATGCCGATGCCGGTATCGGACACCGACACCGTAACGTTGCGCTTGTCGGTGCCCACGCGCACCACGACCCACCCCCCTTCGGGCGTGTAGCGCATGGCGTTGGACAACAGGTTGATGACCGCCTGCGTGATCATGTCGGGGTCGGCCTCGATCTCGACCGGACGCCCTTCCGTCTCGTCCGAGAAGCGCAGGCGCAGGTCGCGCTCGGCAAAGAGCGGCTCCTGGGTGCGCACGATGTTGCGCACGAACGAGACCATCTCGACGTCCTCGATGTTGAGCGGCGCCGTGTGGTTCTCCATGCGCGACAGGTCGAGCATCTGCTGCACGAGGCGCGAGAGACGGCGCGTTTCGGAGGCAACGGTCTCGAGGTGCTCGTAGTCGGCCGGGTAGATGCCGTCCTGCATGGCCTCGACCGTGGCGAGCATGGCCATGAGCGGGGTGCGCAGCTCGTGCGCCACGTCGGAGGTCAGGCGGCGCTCGCGTTTGAGGTCCTTCTCGAGCGACGAGGCCATCTCGTCAAAGGTCTCGCCGAGCTGGTCGAGCTCGTCGTCGCCCTTGAGGCCGGTGCGGGCCGACAGGTCACCGTCGCGGATCTGCTTGGCCACCGACATGATGCGGCGGATCTGATTGGTGAGGGCGCGCGAGAAGAACAGCCCCATGACCACGGCGATGACGATGGCGATAACCGCCGCGAGGCCCATGGCCTCGAAGGTCTTCTCGCGGAACACCGTGTCGGCCTTGGTGAGCAGCACGTCGCTGCCGAGCACCCACATGCGCACCGTGCCGATGCGCTCGCCCTCGTCGTCGGTGATGGGCACGGCGACGGTGCTTTCGCGGCTGCTCGGCGCCGTCGAAACCACGCCGTGGGCATCGGGAGCCGTGCCGAGCGACTCAGCCTCGGCGTCCTCGCCGGACTTGCCGGACTTGGACGCCTCGCCCTTCTCGTCGTCGGACCCCTGCGAGCTCGACGTCAGGGCGGCGCTGATGGACGTGTCGTCGTAGATGATGGTTCCCGTGGCGTCGAGCACCTGCACGCCGATGTCGTCGGAGATCATGCTCGACCGCGCGATGGCAACGAGCGTGTCCTGCATCCAGCGGTTGCCGTCCTCCTCGTAGCCCTCGGCCAGGCGGTCGGCCGTGAGCGTGGCGACCTCCTCGACGTTGGCGCGCGTGTAGTCGGAGAAGACCCCGCTCCACACAAACGAGATCACTACGATAAGAACGAGCACCGTCATGAGGGCGGTGAGGGCAAACGAGACCGTCATGCGCGAGGTGTAGCTTACCGCCGTGCCCACGTGGGAGCGCGGCGTGTTCCAGCTCGCGCGGGAGCTGCCCTCGTCTGTGGACGGTTTTCGTTTGGGATCGAGCACGAGCCTTGCCGGCACCATAGCATCACCTGTTGAGACAGAGATGCCCCGGGGCCGGGGCATCTCGAACGATCGTTGTTACTTGGCGTCCGCGTCGGGCTTCTTCTCGGGAGCCTCGAAGCGGTAGCCCACGCCGTGCACGGTGTAGAGCCACTTGGGATTGCGCGGGTCGTCGCCGAGCTTGGCGCGCAGGTTCTTGACATGGGAGTCGATGGTGCGCTCGTAGCCCTCGAAGTCGTAGCCGAGGACCTTCTCGACGAGCTCCATGCGAGTGTACACGCGACCCGGATGACGCGCGAGCGTGGTCAGGAGCTTGAACTCGGAGGCGGTGAGGTCGACCTCCTTGCCCTCGACGAGGATCTTGTGACCCGAGATGTCGATCACGAGGTCGGTAAAGTCGAGAACCTCGGGCTGCGGCTCGTCGGTCATGTGCGTGCGGCGCAGCAGGGCACGGACGCGCGCCACGAGCTCGCGAGGCGAGAACGGCTTGATGAGGTAGTCGTCGGCGCCGAGCTCGAGGCCGATGATGCGGTCCTCGACCTCGCCCTTGGCCGTCAGCATGATGATCGGCACGTCAGAGGTGTCGCGGATGGCGCGGCAGACGCGCTCGCCCGAGAGCTTGGGAAGCATGAGGTCGAGGATGATGAGGTCGAACTGGTGCTTCTCGAACTCCTCGACGGCGGACTGGCCGTCGCCCACGCCCACAACGTAGTAGCCCTCGCGCTCAAGATACGCCGCCACCGCGTCGCGGATGGCCTTCTCGTCCTCTACCAATAAGATCTTTCTTGCATCTGAAGCCATGGCGGCCCCCCTCAACGCGCACGTTTGCACATTACTTCTCCATATCTGCTCCATTATAAACGCATAGAGCGCGGAGAATCCGCCTGATCGCGACATTCAACCTGCTTATTTGCGCTGCACGGGCACAGGCGGAACAAAGCCCTTTGCGCAGGCCAGAGCATGCGCGGCGCATCGCAAACAGCGCGCCGCAGCAAACTTGCTCGGCGCGGCACTGCCTAAACTATTCCCGCTCGCTGCGGTTTTTATCCCCGGTGAGCGGGGAGGCCGCGTGCCGGGCGGCATGGCGCGCGGCAGTGGCAACGGTCGCGAGCGGCACGCCGGCCGCGCGGGCAAGGCGCGCGCAGTCATCGAGCTCGGGCTTTGCGCGCTCCGAGCCGCATGGTAGCACCGAGCGCTTGACGCGCACGTCTCCGTACGCGGTGCTCACCGTGTCCTCGCGGCGCTCGAGCACGGTGCGCGCCATGGGCGTGCGCCGAATGCCGATGGTGGGCGTCTCGGCAAAGATGAGCTTCTCGAGATGCGCCACGTCCTCGGGCAAGGCGATGACCTGCAGCTGGTAAGCTGGGCGGCCCTTCTTGCCGAAGACCGGAACCCAGTGGGCCTCGCGCGCGCCCTCCTCCATGAGGCGCTCCGCCGCGTAGGCGAGCTGCTCGCCCGTGGCGTCGTCGATGTCGCACTCGAGCTTGACCACCCGGTCGTGCGGCACGGGGCTGGCGTCGGCGATGATCATGGCGCGCAGAAGGCTCGGACGGCTGTAGGCGCGCTTGCCGGCGCCCAGGCCCACGCGCTCAACCACAAAGCGCTGCGGCAGCTCGTGCTCGGCCTTGCACGCCGCCACGATTGCAGCGCCGGTGGGCGTTACGAGCTCGCCCTCGACCTCGCAGATAGAGAGCGGCAATCCGTGAGCCGCAACGATGTTGAGCGTGGCGGGAACCGGCACGGGGATGACGCCGTGCTGGCAGCGGATGGTTCCGTGGCCGTCTACGAGCTCGGGCACGATCACGCGGTCGATGCCGAGGTCGTCGAGAAGCACCGCCACCGACACGATGTCAACGATGGAGTCGACCGCGCCGACCTCGTGGAAGTGCACCTCGGCGAGCTCTACGCCGTGGGCCTTGGCCTCGGCTGTCGCGAGCACCGACACCATGCGGTGCGCGAGGCGCTTGGCGCCCGACGTGAGCGCGCCCGCCTCGATGATCGCGTCGATGTCGGCCGGCGAGCGGTGCTCGTGGCGGTGACCGTGATGGTCATGACTGTGGGTGTGAACGTGGCCGTGGTCGTGATGATGGTGGCGTCCATGGCCTTCGTCGTGCCCGTGGTCATGCTCGTGGTGATGAGCGTGCGTGCGGTCGTGCTCGCCGTCATGGCCGTGCAGGTAGGCCATATCGTGGTCGTGGCCGTCGTGCGCGGCATCGAGCACTACGTCAAAATCGCAGGCATCAAGGCCCGCCTTGGCCACGCGCGAGACCTCCACGCGGTAGCCCTCAACCGGCAGGCTCGCCAGCGCGGCGCGGAGCTTCTCCTCGCTCGCGCCCAAGTCGAGCAGGGCGGCGACCGTCATGTCGCCGCTGATGCCGTTCGTGCAATCCAAATAGAGCGTGCGCCCCATGGTCCCTCCCTGCAAAAGCGCGCGGCGCCTACGCCAGGCGCGCGTGGTTGATAAGCGACGCCTGGAACCCGGCGCCAAAGCCGTTGTCGATATTGACGACCGAAACGCCGCTCGCGCAGCTGTTGAGCATGGCGAGAAGCGCCGCCATGCCGCCGAAGCTCGCGCCGTAGCCCACGCTCGTGGGAACGGCGATGACCGGGCAGGCCGCCATGCCGCCGATAACGCTCGCGAGCGCGCCCTCCATGCCCGCCACCGCCACGATAGCCTGGGCACGCGCAATCTGGTCGGCGTGCGCGAGCAGCCGGTGAATGCCCGCAACGCCCACGTCGTAGACGCGCTCCACCCGGTTGCCGAGAAACTCGAGCGTAACCGCCGCCTCTTCGGCCACGGGCAGATCGCTCGTGCCCGCGGCGGCCACGAGCACAAAGCCGTTGCCGTTTGCCTCGGGCAGCCCGCCGAGCACCGCAAGCCCGGGCTCGTCGTAGTACACAAGGTCCGCGGCAAGCTCAGGCGCGAGCGCCTGGTGCACGGCCAAGTGCTTCTCGCGGTCGAGGCGCGTAACGAGCGTGCGTGCCTGTCCCGCCTCGCGCATGGCCGTGAGGATACCCGCGATCTGCTGGGCGGTCTTTCCCGCTCCGTACACGACCTCGGACGTGCCCGTTCTCAGGCCGCGCTGCAGATCGATGTTGGCATATCCCAGATCCGCCGAAAGCCGCGCGGCGTCCTCGCGCACGCGCGCCACCAGGTCGTCGGGAGCAATGCTGCCCGCGGCAACCTGCTCGGTAAGCGCCTTGAGTTCCGATGCGTCCATAAACCCGCGCTCCCTTCGTTTGCAAGCGGCACGGTCTGTTTCTGCCTACGCGCGAGCCGGCGCCCGCGTGCCATTCGACATTACCATCAGCGCCCGATCTATGCGAGCAGACCCCTAGCGCCAGCCCTTTGCTTCGCGCGCGGCAACCTCGGCCAGGCGCTCAGCCGTGATCTTCTCGCCTGTAGGAACCTTGGTGGCGTAGCACGAGAAGTTGGGCTTTTGGGCGGTAAACAACCCGAGTTCGCGCGAAAGCGCGCGCACGTCGTCCTTGGTAAGGCCGAGCTCGCGCAGGGGGCTCACCACGCCGAGCTCGCCGAGCACGCGCATGCCCGGACGACGGGCCGGGTCGTCGCTCGCGTTGCTCCCGTCGAGAAGCACCGTGCGACCGTCGCGCGCCATGGCGCCGAGGATCGTGCCGAAGATGAAGCGCTTGCACCAGTAGCAGCGGTCAGGGTCGTTGGCGCACACGCGCCCCTGCCCGAGGATGTCCTTCTCGATCACCGTGAGGCTCGCCCCGAGGTCGCGTGCGCCGTCGCGGGCGTCGTCGAGCTCAAAGGCAGCCTGAAACGCCGTCACAAGCGTGTAGGGCGCCACGTCGATGCCGGCACAGCGCGCGAGCGCCAGCACGAGCATCGAGTCGCATCCGCCCGAGAACGCAAGGCCGTACGCCGTGCGCGCGTCGAGAAGGTCTGCGAATGCCCGGGTTGCCTCGTCAAGTGTCATGGCGCTCCCTCCCTACAGGCCGAGCCGGACCCACCGCGGGGTCTTGTCTGCACGGAGGTCATTATCCCCTTTTGCGCGGTGTTTACGCCGTGGGCGCCGGGTGCCTTAGGCAAGCGCGTCGCGGGCGGCGAAGAGCGCCGACGCCAGCTGCTCGAGCAGCAGCTCGGTCTCGATGCCGTCGGACATGCTGCTCATGAGGCACATGAGGTAGGTATGGCCGTCGCACTCGATGATGCCGGCGTCTGTTACCGAGTTGTACACCGGGTCGCCGCCGAGCCAGCCCGCCTTGTTGAGCACGCGCACGTCCTCGTCCTCGTCCTCGAGGGCCGTGCGGATAAACGAGGCAGACGTCTGCTCGAGCAGGCCCTCCAGCCACTGGGCGGTCTTGGTGCCCGTGCCGAGATAGGCGAGCATCTCGCACCACAGGCGGGCCGAGCTGCGCGCGCAGTACGAGGGGTAGTAGGACACGGGATCGATGAGGGCGTCCGTCACGCCCAGGCTCTGCGCCCACGACTCGTAGCCCTGGGCGTCGTAGGCGTTGCGGAGAACCTTGAAGCTGTCGTTGTCCGACACCGTGATCGCGTTGGAAATAAGATCGCGCGTGACGTAGGCCTCGTTGGGATCGTGCGGCTCGTCGAGCCCGTAGGTGGCGCCCACGGTGCACACGTCGTCGAGCGACGCCTTGCCCTTCTCGACCAGCTGCTCGCACACGTAGAGCGCGTACGGGGCCTTAAACGAGCTCGCGCCGTACACCTCGGTGTCGGGTGCATAGGCAATGCCCGCGCCCGTGTTCATGTCGACGAAGACCACGCTGAGCGCGCCGCCTGCTTGGGCAACGGCGCTGGCAGCGCTCTCGATCTGCTTCTGGGCGCTACTTGGAAGCTCAGGCTCTGCGGTACCGTCTGCCAGCGTAAACGTTGAAAGTCCGTCGGAGGCGGGCACGGCGTCAAAGCTCAGAGGATCGATGTCGGCCAGCGCGAGTTCCTCTGGCTCCTCGTCTTTTTTCGCAGCCTTGCTCTTGGCAGTGTCCGACGTGCGCGATGCGGAGGTCTTGCTGGCGCCATCCTCTGCATCGTCATCGTCGGTATCGACCTTTTCGGCGTCGCCGGCGGCATCGACCGCCGCGGCCGAGCCGATAGCCGCAGTCGCCTGAACCCGAGCGGACCCCCGGCTGCCGGATGCGGCCTTTTGGCCTAATCCCACGCCCATCTGGGCGGCAACCACACCGGCGCACACCGCGCATGCCGCAAGCAGTATCGCCACCGTGGCGGCAACGCGAACACGCGGCCGCGGGGCATCGCCCTTGCCGTGTTGGCCGAACGGCATCTTACCCAACACCAACCACCTTCCGAACACCTGCACCTACGCAAACGGTGCCTTCAGTATGGCAAACAAAACCCGAATTCAGCTGAACGAGGGCAGCCAAAACAACCCGCGAACCGCCTTGCAAAACAAAGAACGACGGATATTCGAGAACTTTTGCCAAGAACCCGAGTAGACTCGTCCTTCACGGTATTAAAACCGCAGGTAGATGACGTGGCGATTTTGCCTCTACTTGAAGGTTCGCCAAAAGTATTCGAATATCCGAAAAACCTCTCCGAGGCCCCTTTTCAAAACGACAAAAGCCCAGGAAACGAGCTTCGGAGCTCCTCGGGCACCGGGCCCCAAGCGAAGCAGGACCTACAAGCGGCCCTCAAAGTCGTCGCGCATGGCGGGCGATCCGTCTTCGTGCTCGTAGTAAAGCTCGCTTTCCATATAGGTGGTCTGGCCGGCGGTGAGCTCGGCGTTAATCACGTATGCACCGTCCACGCGGTCGAGCACGGTGCCCTCGCCCGCGCCTTCGGGCAGCTCGTCGGCCGGAATGCGTCTCAGCATGCCCGGGCCTGCCAGGCAAATGGCAACGCCGTCGATAATGCGGTCAATGGTCACGCGCTCCATAGCGAACCTCCTCTTGGCCGCGCCCCAAGCCCGTGCGCAATGCGCAGGCAGCACGCGGCGCCATCATGTTCTGGCTTCTCATCGTAGCGTATAGTAGAGCAAAGCGGTGCCGCGCGCCCGCCGAGCGCAAGAAGGAGCGCCCATGTACGAAATGACCGACGAAGAGTTCGAACAGGCCATAGAAGAGGCCTTGGCGAGCATACCGCCGCGCTTTTTGGATGCGCTCGAAAACGTCGGCATTACCATGGCGGATGAGCCGAGCGCCGCGCAGCGCGCCGCCCTCGTCCGAGGCGAAGAGCCCTCGGACGGCACACGGGTGCGCGGCGCGCTTCTCGGCCTGTACGAGGGCGTTCCTCTCACCGAGCGCGGTTTTAGCTACGGCAACATGGCCCCCGACATGGTCACGATCTTCAAACGCGCGCACGAGCGGCTCTTCTCAAGCCGCGAGGAGATCATCGAGCAGATTCGCAAAACTGTGGTCCACGAGATCGGCCACTACTTTGGCCTGAGCGACGACGATCTGCGCCGCATGGGCTACTAACCCCTGCCCCGCCTCGCCACAAGCGCGGCGCGCTCGCCCAAAGACCAGGCCGCTCCGAACTGCGACGCCAAGTTCTACGCAACGACGAACGCTTGACGCAAACGCGAACGCTTAGAGCTCGTTTTGGGCCGGTAAGCGTTCGCAATTGCGTCAAGCGTTCGTAACTGCGTAAAACGTTAGCGGCTACGGTTAGCGACGCTCCCCTCGGCGCCAACGCGCCCGCCGCGCGGCCGCGGCCGCGCAAGACGTGCGCCTACAATGCAGGCACTCCCGCGCGCAGGGACAGCTACAGCGCAAACGTGCGGGCAACGACCTTCTCGGGCATGCCGGTCTCTTGGTTGCGCACGGTAGCAAAGGTCACGAGCGTGTCGGCCGTGCCAACGGTGGCGGGGTAGTCGCCAAAGTCGAGGCTGTGGTCGGGCGCGTAGATAACCGCGTACGTCTCTTGGTCGGTGTCGATGAGAAAGTGCGACGACTGCGACTTAACGGCGTAGCGACCCTCTTTGCCGCACACGCAGGCAAACGGCTCGCGCGAAAGCGTGTAGTACGGGCCGCTGCCGCTGCCCACGTAGGTGCCCATGTTGCCAAACAGGCCACCCGACTCGTAGCTCGCCTCAACCGAGAAGGCAAACTTGCCCCCCATGTACACCGCCTCAAAGGGGCGAATGCTCATGGGCAGCACGAGCTGATCGAGCTGGGCGTGATCGCTGTCCGACAGGTCGATCGCCGTGATGCCGTAGTACTGGCCCTCGTCCTCGCGCACGCGCGGCGCGATGGTAAGCACGCCCTCCGAAACCGTGGGCGTGGTCGCAAAGCGGCCGTGCGACTCCCACAGGTCTTGCGCGCTGCCGTCACCCGTGGACCACATGCGGCAAAACGAGCTCTCGGACGACTTGGGGCCCGAAGCATTGGGCATCACAAGCCAGATAACCGAGTCGTTGTACACGGTAAAGCGCGGCGGGTCGTAATCCGAGGTGCCCTTCTCGAGCTCTTGCGCAGAACCCGTAAGCGCCCCTTCGGCAAAGGACTGGGCAAACAAGGTCCAGCTGCGGTTATCGTAGTCGATCTCGATCCACACAAAGAGGTCGTTGGAGCAGCTCGCGTCAAAGAATGAGCGAGAAGCACCCGAAGTTGGCTCCTCGAGCAGCGTAACCGTTGAGCCCGAAGAGAGGCTCAGCGCGCCGAGCGTGTTCATGACGGCGGCCGTAGTTCCCTGCTGGATAAGGGCAACGTACGCGCCGCTGCTCGGGAGAAGCACCGTGCCAAGCGGAAGCTCCCAAGTGGCGGAAGCCTCGGGCGCCTCGGCCTCGGCAAACTCCTCGAGCACGTTGATACTCTGCGAATCGTCGTCGATGATCGTGGGGTCGCCCGTACCCGAGCCGTCCGAACCGCCGCAACCCGACAGCGCGGTAGCTACTGCAATCGCGCCGCCCACGGCGGCGGTGCCGGCGGCAAAGCGACGGCGCGTAATGCCCTTGCGCGCGGCGCCCTGGCTCTCGGGGCGCGCGGCGGAGACAGACGATGCGGACAGTTTGCGCTTTGGCTTGAACACGGGCTTCTCCGGAAAACTTAGGCGCGGGCCTGGGACTGAGCGGCGCGCAGGGCACGCGTCAGCTGGTCGGCGCACGAGGTGGGACGATTGCCGCAGGTGTTGCCCTCGAGGATCGAGACGATCTCGTCAACAGGCTTGCCGGCAACGAGCTTGGAGATGGCCTTGAGGTTGCCGTTGCAGCCGCCCACAAAGCTCACGGCGTCGATGGTGTTGCCGTCGTCGGCAAGCTCCACGTGGATGTTGCGCGAGCAAACGCCCTGCGGCGTGTAGTCAATGGCGGTCATGGATCCCCTTTCGCGTCAGTTAAACGCCGCTATTATCCCCCAGATGCCCGGTACGTGGCAGCGGCCCCGGCAAAACTGCGAGAACTGCAAACACGCCTTGGCGCGCCTGCGCTTGCAGCAAGAGCGGGCGCCGGCCGCCAAGCACTGCCACGCCCCACCTATATAAGAGAAGGGCGGCCTCCTTGAGGAAGCCGCCCTATCAGGCGCTATGCCCGGGCACTGCGTGCAGCCGAGAAGCTCAAAGGGCTTACTCCTGCGTGGTGGTTGCCTCGAAGTTCTGGGGAACCGTCCAGCCCTTGGGCAGGTAGGTCATGGTGCCGTCGACCTCGGCGGTGTCGGTCCAACCCTCGGGGATGTCGCCCTCGCCCTCGTACGCGCCGATCTGGTGGCAGCCGGTGCAGGTGAGGACGCTCTGGTCGTGCATGCGGTGGCAGGAGTTGCACTGCTGCACAACGCCACCGTGGTAGGTGCTGTGTGGGTCAAAGCCGTAGTCCTTGGTGGAGGACTCGGTTGCGCCCGGCATCACGCCGCCGCCCAGGTGGCAGCCGCTCTGCAGGCAGAACTCATTGGAGTAGGTCACCTTGTCGAGCGGCGTGGAGAAGCTGCCCGAAAGCTGCGACTGGGCCTGGCTCACCGTCTGGGAGAGCGTGGCCTCGTGGCAGCCGAGGCACTGGTTGTTAACGATGGACTTGTGAGCGTAAGCGAGGCTCGTGGTGTCGTTCTCAAACGAGTCGTAGTACTTGCCCATCGTGCTGTGGCACACGGCGTCGCAGTACTCGGGGGTGGCGTGCCAAGCCCAGCCGGCAACGCCGAGCACGGCAACGATCACAACGACCGCGATGGCGATCGGAAGGCGCTTGACCTTGCGCTTCTTGGCCGGGGCTTCGGTCCCGGTAGTGTCCTTGATTTCGTCAGCCATGGTTCACTCCTTTCGTGGTCGTTTAGGCAAGAGCCGGGTTGTTGGCGCTGTAGTCGGCGAGGATGCCGTCGTAGGTGCGCGTACGGTCGTCGTAGGCGTCGCCGCCGTCGACGAGCAGGCCGGCCTCGTCGAGCTTGGTCGCGAGATCGTCGAGCTCGAGGTCCTCGAGGCACTGCTTGGTGGGGCAGCCGAGTTCCTCGTCCCAGCCGAAGCGCTTGTAGAGCATGCCCAGCGCCTTCGACCAGTCGTCGCGATCCATCTTGTCGGTGCCCTCCTCGAAGGGCTTGATGTCGGGATCCTTCTCGAAAACCCACTCGGTGATGACGTCGTGGACGTTGCGGAAGTCGTTGCAGCCCACGTTGCCCTCAGCGTCGGTCATGCCGAGCGCCGAGTAACCGCGCTGGAGCGTCATGATGCGCTCGCCGGCCTTGTAGAGGTCGTCGATGGTGACCTCCTTGCCGGTGACGGCGGTGAAGAACTGGGCCTCGAGGTCCAGGTCGCCGCGGTAGTCGCGGGCCTTCTCGGGGGCCATGGCCATCGGCCACACCCAGTTGCACAGCGTCAGCGAGTCATGCAGGACGTCGGTGACGATGCTCCACCACGCGAACTCGATCTTGGCGTCGTTGATGGGCGTGTACGCCTTGTCGGGATCGCACGCGTCCTCGGCGCCCCACATCTCCTTGGCCATCTGGCGCTTGAGGTCGATGGGCAGGCCGCAGCCCTGGAAGTTAACGGCGGAGTGGATCATGTCGTCGCGGTTGAACATCATGTTGTACAGACCGCCGACCTGGCCGAAGCACTCGATGGCGTGGTGAACGGGCCAGCCGCGGTAGTTGATGAGGCAGCTCTTGGCGTCGTCATACCACTTGGCGTCGTTCCAGCGCTCGGTCCACACGAGCGGACCGTGACCGACATAGGCGATCTCCTTCTTGTTCATCGCGATGTCGGTGAGGATCTTGACGATGGGGGTCGGATCCTGGTTGTTGAAGAAGTCCTCGAACTTGTAGTCGGCGTAGTCGTCGCCGAGCTCGCGCTCGAAGATGCCCTCGGCGTAGCAGTGCGCGATGTCGCGGTAGAGCTGCGCGTAGTTGCACCACAGGCCGAGGTCGTCAACGACGCCCGAGACAACCTGGTTGTAGATGACCGAGAGGTCGGTGAGGGTGCCCTCGTCGTCGGTCAGGCCGGCAACCGGGGCGATGCCGGGCATGTAGGACGAAACCGGGAAGTTCGGCACGCAGGTGTTGCCCGTGGACGAGTAGCCGGTGATCTCCTTGACGCGCGGAATGGCAACGTTGGTGTAGCAGCGCACCGGGCAGCCGTGGCAACCGGCCATCTTGACGGTGTACTTCTCGGCCTCGGGGCCCAGGTCCTTGGTGGACTTCATGCAGCGGTAGCCAACGGTGTTGAGCTCGCCGGGCTTGGGCTCGCCGGTCTCGATGGGACCGCCCTCGGCGGCAGCCCAGTACAGACCCTTGGCAGCGGTCCAACGGGAGCCCTTGTCGTAGTACTCGGCCCAGGACTGCTGGGTGCTCGGGACGACGTGGTTGTTGTTGGAGCCGAGAACCTCGTTGAGCATGTAGTCGGAGAGGTCGGCGACCATCTGCGGGTCGGCAACGTTGACGGCCTTGGTGCCGCGCACGACGACGGCCTTGACCTTCTTCTTGCCGAGAACCGCGCCGAGGCCAGCGCCAGCGGAGTGGCTACGGGCGTTCATGACGCACGCGTAGGGCAGCAGGTTCTCGCCCGCCGGGCCGATGGCGGCGACGCAGCAGTCGACACCGTGCTTCTTGCACAGGGCCTCGGTGGTCTCGCGGGTGCCCTTGCCCCAGACGGCGGAGGCGTCCTCGATCGAGATCTTGTCGTCGTCGATGAGGATGTAGACCGGCGACTCGGACTCGCCCTCGATGATGAGGCCGTCGTGGCCGGAGTACTTGAGCTGGGCGCCGAGCGTGCCGCCGCAGTGGGCGTCGACGATCAGGTAGTCCTTGGTAAACGTGGAGAGCGTGGCCCAGGTGGAGCGGCCGGCCAGCGGCACGCCCGAACCGGTGAGCGGGCCGACGGCGAGAACGGCCTTGTTCTCGGGGTCGTCCCACTTGGTGCCCGCGGGAACCTCGTCGGCCATGATCTTGTTGGCAAAGCCCATGCCGCCGATGTAGAGGTCCTGCAGCTCCTCGTCGGACTCGGTAGTAATGTTGCCGGACGTAAGGTCAACGCGCGCGATGTAGCCCGCCCAACCGTACGATCCGTAAACGGCGTTATCAGCCATGGATAAGCTCCTTTACTCGAAGTGCGGTCAGTGCGGCTACTTGATCTTGCCGCCACCCACGTAATCCTGCTTCTCGGAGATCAGCGGATCGGGGTTCTCCTGCTTGGTCGGGCCGGACGCATGGTTGACGTTCTCCCACTCAACGAGCTCGAGGGCGCCGTTGGGGCACTGCTCGGCGCAGCGGCCGCACGCGATGCACTTGGAGGCCTTGTGCGTGACCGTGTTGACCGTGGGCATGTGGTACGGACACGCGGCGGCGCAGGTGCCGCAGCCAACGCACTTCTCGGGGTCAACGGAGCGCACGCCCGTGGACTCGTCGGTCACGATGGCGCCGTGCGGGCAGGCCGTCTGGCACATGGCGGTGGTGCACATGTGGCACTGACGGATGTTCCACTCGCAGGAGTAGTAGATGCCGTCGCCGGAGCCGAGCTCCTTACCGAACAGGAAGCCGTCGCGCACGTGGATGCGCGAGGCCGCGGGCTGCGAAACGCCGTCGTTCTTGAGCGTGCACATCATCTCGCAGCGCTGGCAACCGGTGCAGCGGGCACGGTTGATCTTGAGCACGTGGCTTGGCGTGGCGTAGTAGTCGATCTGGCCCTGCGAGCTGGTGGGCTGTGCCGCGGCAGACTCGGGCAGCAGACCGAGAGCCGCGAGCGCCGTCACGAACGCTCCCGATACCTTCACGAACCCGCGGCGGGTGAAGAAGGCGTCGAGGCGATCCGCGCCGGAGCCCACATGCTCCAAAGCGGTGTTCTCTTTCATGTTCCCTCCCTAACGCAACTTTGCGGCGCCCCCTCCCGCGAAGAAGCGCCGCCCAACTATCAGACAGTGACGCGGGGCGATCCGCACCACAAATCCGTCACAAGTATTCTCGCCTCAGGAAGTCTTCAGGCTTCACCTTGTTCCGGGTAATTTGAGGGTTAGATCGCGTCTTTATATATAAACGGGGTACCCTGTTTGAGGGTACCCCGTCACCACCAGTCACCTTTGACGGTTATTTTGCCTGTTCAGCGGCGCACGAGCCGCTACCCTACTCCGCAATGCGCCTCAAGAAGGCCCGCGTACGCTCCTCGCGCGGATGATCGATAACCTGCTCGGCCGGACCCTCCTCAACCACGCTTCCGCCGTCGAGAAACACCACGCGGTCGGCCACCTCGCGGGCAAAACCCATCTCGTGGGTCACGATGACCATGGTCATGTCCTCCGCCGCGAGGAGCTTGATGACCTTGAGCACCTCGGCGGTGAGCTCGGGGTCAAGCGCGCTCGTGGGCTCATCGAAGTACATGACATCAGGGTGCATGGCGAGGGCGCGGGCTATCGACACGCGCTGCTGCTGACCGCCCGACAGCTGGCAGGGAACCTTCTCCTCGCACCCCGCGAGCCCCATTTTGGCGATAAGGTCGCGCGCCTCGCGCTCAACGTCGGCGCGCGGGCGTTTTTGCACGCAGATGGGCGCGTCGGTGATGTTCTTCATGACCGTGTAGTGCGGAAAGAGGTTGTAGTTCTGGAACACGAGGCCAAAGCGCTGGCGCGCGCGTGCCTGCACGTCCTTGGATGAGTACACCGAGCGGCCGCCCTCGTCGCGGGCAACCACGGTGTCGCCGTAGGCGAGCGTGCCTCCGTCGAGGGTCTCGAGCATGGTTGCGCAGCGCAGAAGTGTAGACTTGCCGCCGCCGGAGGGGCCGATCACCGCCACGGTCTCACCCGGACGCACTGCGAGCGACACGCCCTTCAGAACCTCAACGGAGCCAAAGCTCTTGCGTGCGCCCTCGATGAGAACCACGGGCTCCTGCGTGCCCGGCTTCTCGGTCTGTACCTGCTTGCTGGCCATGCCTGCTCCTTTAGGTTTCGCAACCGCTGCCGCTCAAGATAAGCGCTTGGGCTTTCACGGTTTTCACGCGTGCTTTCCACGTGTTTCTCGGGTTTCTCGGTAAAACCGTGCGAAGTTTCACGATCGCGAGCCACCCGGCTGACTCTCTCGACTCAAGATAGGCGCTTAGTCGTGGTAGTAGTCCAAGCGCTTCTCGACGCGGCCAAGAACGATCTCGACGACAAAGTTGAACACCCAGTACAGCGCCGCTGCAATGGCAAACGGCACCATGCTCACCTGCGACGCCACGAGCGCCTTTGCCGTAGAGAACATCTCGGCAACGCCGATGGAGAACGCAAGCGAGGTATCTTTGACCAACGTGATGACCTCGTTGCCCATGGCGGGCAGAATGCGCTTTACCACCTGCGGCAGGACGATCTTGAAGAAGGTCTGCGCTCGGGAGTAACCCAAGACCTCGGCCGCCTCGTACTGTCCGCGCGGGATGGACTGCATGCCCGAGCGGTAGATCTCGGCAAAGTAGGCTGCGTAGTTGATGATAAACGCCACGACGCAGGCCTGCCATTTGGACTCGGGCGTGAGCTTGATGCCGAAGACGTAGTAGGGCGCAAAGTAGATGGCAAACATCTGGAGCATGAGCGGCGTGCCGCGCATGACCGAGATATAGAAGCGCGCGATGAGCGCCAGCGGCCTCACGCGCACCCTCCCAACGGAGAAGCCCCAGGTGCTCTGGCGCATGAGCGCTACCGGAACGCCGAGCGGAATAGCGCCCACAAGCGTGAGCGCAAACAGCTGCAAGCTTACGGCGAAGCCTTCCAGCAGCATGCCCATCATCGTTGAGGTATCCAAACCCTGCCCCTCTCACAGAAGAGCCGCGGACGGGGCAAAGCCCGCGTCCGCGGTCGTTCGCTCATTGTAGCCGAGGCTCCTCAGGAAGCGCGCAGGCGCGCACCGTACGATAGCCCCTCGGGCAATCTTACTCGAGAACCCAGTTCTCGTAGGAGATGCCGTACTCAGCGTACTTCTCGCAGAGCTCCTCGATGGTGCCGTCCTCGTTCATGGCGCGCAGCGTGTCGTTGACCGTTGCGGCGAGCTCCTCGTTGCCCTTCTTGAAGCCCACGCCGTAGTGCTCTTCAGAGAGCATCTCGGGCAGCTGGACGTACGTGTCGGGGTTGGCGGCCATCTGGTACTCGGCGATGGAAAGGTCGCAGGCCACGGCATCAACGGCGCCGGACTCGAGCTGCATAAAGGCCGTGTTGTACTCGCCGATCGTGTCGAGGCTCGCGAAGGTGGCGGCGAGGTCGGCCTGGTCGCCCTCGAGCACGTCGAGCGCAGCGGAGTCAACCTGGGTGATCACGGCCTTGCCGGCAAGATCCTCGAGGCTCTCGATGCCGGAGTCGGCGCGCACGACCACAACCTGGCCGTTCAGCATGTACGGCTCGGAGAAGGTGTAGTCGTCCTCACGACCCTCGATGGTAAAGCCGTTCCAGATGCAGCTGATGGCGCCGGAGTTGAGCAGCGTGTCCTTGGCGTCCCAGTCGATGGGCTCGAGCGCGAGCTCCCAGCCGTTGCGCTCGCACACCTCGGCAGCCAGGTCGAGGTCAAAGCCGGTAAACTCGCCGTCGTCGCCCACAAAGCCGTACGGCGGATACGACTGGTCGAAGCCCACGGTAAAGGTGTCGCCCTCGGCGGGAACACCCGCGTCCTCGGTTGCCGCAGGCGCGGAGCCTGCCGCGCTGCCGGTATCGGCGGTGTCAGCGGGCGCGCCGCCGCACGCAGCGAGCGAGATGCAAGTGAGCGCCGCAGCGGCAAGAGCGCCGGCGCGAGAAACTACGGGATTGAGCATGATGGCCTCCCTGTTGAAGTCGAGCGCCCCGCCTGCGGAGCGCGTACTTTACCATGCTAAAGTGAAACGCAGGACTTCAGTATAGCGACTCACGGGAAGCGGAACGTCCGCAGGCGCTACGTTTCTGTTTGGTTTCAGAAAGCCTGAGCTGGCAGATGAGCCTGACCCCGCCGCGCACCCCAGGCCGCGCGCAAAAGAAGAGCTTCTCGTCCGCACGGACGAGAAGCTCAACCATCCACAGAGGCGTTACTCGGTGCGCAGAGCGGTAACCGGGTCCTTCTTGGCGGCAACGCGGCTCGGCGCAAAGCCGGCGATAAGCGAGAGCACGACCGAGATCGCCACGAGGACCGCTCCGGCGCCCGCGGGCACGGCGGCCAGGTCGCGCACGCCCGACACCTGCTCGATGATCATGTTGACGGGAATGTCGAGCAGCACGGTTACCGCGATGCCGAGCACGCCCGACACGAGGCCGATGATGAAGGTCTCGGCCGTGAAGATGCGGCTCACGTCGCGCTTGCTCGCGCCGATGGAGCGCAGGATGCCGATCTCCTTGGTGCGCTCGAGCACGCTGATGTAGGTGATGATGCCGATCATGATGGAGCTCACCACGAGCGAGATCGCCACGAACGCGATGAGAATGTAGGTGATGGCGTTCACGATGTCGGTCACGCTCGACATCATGGTGCCCACGATGTCGGTGTACTGGATCTCCTGGCCCTCGCCGTCGGCGGCAATCTGGTCGTTGTACTCGTCGATAAGCTCGTCAACGCGCTCCTTGGCCTCAAAGTCCACCGGGTAGATGCTGATGGAGGCGGGCTCGTCGAGGTCTGCCACGCCGAGCTTCTCGAGGTTGCCCTCGTAGGTGGCGTTGTCGGTCTCCTCGCTCATCTGCTCGGAGAACGCCTCTGCGATCTCCTCGTCGCTCATGCCCTGGGCGCGCATCTGGTCAACGTAGGCGCCGATCTGCTCGCCCTGCTCGCCGGGCATCTGCTCGATCATTGCCTCGATGCTCTCCATGGTCAGCGCCTCGGCGTCGCTTGTGGCAAACGGCACGCCGGTAAAGATGTCGGTGTCGGGGTTCTCCTCCTGAGCGGCCACAACGTCGCTCTCGTCGACCTCGTTCACCAGGTGCTCCATGAGCTCGGGCGTGTAAAGAACCGCACCCCAGTTGCTGCCTGAGGAGTTCTCCTCGGTGGGGCGCACGATGCCCACCACGCGCACCGACTCGGCGTCGTCGATCGCCTGCGTCAGATAGTCGTCGTCCTCGCTCTTGTCCTCCCACACGCCGTCGTCGTCCTCGGCGTACTTGGCGGTCTCGGGCAGAACCTTGAACTCAAGGTCCATAAGCTCGTCGTAGGAGTAGCTCGTCTTGTCGGCGGCACTGACCTTCTCGCCCGTGAGGGCATCGGACATCATGCCGCGCAGGTCGGCCTGATCAAGAAGCCCGAGCGCGTAGAGCGTGTAGTCGGAGATGCGGTCGTTTTTGTCGGCGTAGAGCACGACCTCGTTCCACGCCTCGGGCATGCGACCCGCCACCACGTCGTAGTCGCGCTCCCACGTCTCTTTGTTGGAGAGAAGCGGCGTCCACACGTCGTAGGCCGACCCCGTGCCGCCCGACATGCTCGAGAGCATCTCGGTCTGGGTGGACCCGCTCATCGAGAAGCCGAGCGAATCCATAACCGTGGCGGGGTTCACCTGCACCGGGCCCTTGGAGGTGTCGGCCTTGTAGATGTTGAGCGGCGTGTCATAGGCGTACTGGATGTCGGTGACGAGCTCGTCGATGTCGCCCGGGTTGGAGTCGAGCCACTCCTTGATGGCGCCCATGTCGTTCTCGGTTGCGCCCTCGGTCACACCCGAGACCATGTCAGTCACGAGATCCTTGGACTCTACCTCGCCCGAGGTGTTCTCGGCCGCCGAGCTCTCGGCCGTGCCCATCATCGAGGTCATCATGCTCGCCATGTCGACGCTCGTCTCTTGAATGGTCAGCGGGTAGCTGCCCATGGTGGACTCCTCGGTTTCGGCGATGTAGTTCTGCGCGCCGTCGGAGAGCGAGAGGATAAGCGCGATGCCGATGATGCCGATGGAGCCCGCAAACGCCGTGAGGAAGGTGCGGCCCTTCTTGGTCATGAGGTTGGTGAACGACAGCGACACGGCCGAGGCGTAGCTCATGGAACGCTTGCCCTTGGAGGCGTCGGCAATGGCATGCTGCTGCACCTGCTCCTCGGTCAGGCGCTCGTTGACGCAGGGGTCGGAGTCGTCGGTCACCACGCCGTCGGAGATGCGGATCACGCGGTCCGAGTACTGCTCGGCAAGCTCGGGGTTGTGCGTGACCATGATCACCAGGCGGTCGCGCGAGAGCTGCTTCAAGATCTCCATGACCTCGACCGAGGTAGCGGTGTCGAGCGCGCCCGTAGGCTCGTCGGCGAGGATAATCTCGGGATCGTTGACGATGGCGCGGGCTATGGCCACGCGCTGCATCTGGCCGCCCGAGAGCTGGTTGGGCTTTTTGTGCAGGTGGTCGCCCAAGCCGACTTTGCGCAGGGCTTCGGTGGCGCGCTCGCGGCGCTCGGCCTTAGACACGCCCGAGAGCAGAAGCGCCATCTCGACATTGGCGATGACGGTCTGATGCGGAATGAGGTTGTAGCTCTGAAACACAAAGCCCACCGAGTGGTTGCGGTAGGTGTCCCAGTCGCGGTCGTGGTAGCTCTTGGTGGAGCGGCCGTTGATCACAAGGTCGCCGCGCGTGTACTGGTCGAGGCCGCCGATGATGTTGAGCAGCGTGGTCTTGCCGCAGCCCGACTGGCCGAGAATGCTCACGAACTCGCGGTCGCGAAACGTAACGCTGATGCCCTTGAGAGCGTGCACCACGGTGTCGCCGGCAGGGTAGTCTTTGGTGATCTGCTTGAGCTCGAGCATTGAGGGGCCTTTCGGATGCGTACAGATACGTCGTGCTATGGTAACGCTGATAAGCTGCTATGCTTTGTACCCCGTTAGGAGCTCGGCAACAAAACAGGTACCGAACAAACCTGAAAGGAGCGGGCATGAGCAAGCATCTCGCCAAAAAGGAGGCGCGCCGCCGCAAGCGCGCGGAACGCGCCGCAGAGGCTGTCCGCTCAACGCACGCCCCAGGTGCCTCGGGCGATAAGCGCACTGGCAGCAACGGCCGATCGGGCGAGAAGCACAGCGCGCCCGCGGGCGCGGGCCGTGGGCGCGAGCAGCGTCCCGAGCGGGCGCAAAAGCCGAAGGGCGCCCGCAGCGCAGGCCGCAAGCACGCACGATCCTCAGCAGCCCGGGGCTTCTGCCCCTTGGCCGAGAAGTGCGGCGGCTGCTCGCTCGCCGGCATGCCCTACGCCGACCAGCTCGCGCGCAAGCAGCGGGCCATGGAGAGGCTCTTCGCACCCATCGTCACGCACTCCGGGTGCGTCATCGGCCCCATCGCCGGCATGGAGCGCCCGCTTGGCTACCGCCACAAAGCGGCAACCCCCTTTGCGCCCGGCCCGCAGGGCGCCGTGCGCAGTGGCTTCTTCGCCGCCGGTACGCACCGCATCGTGCCCTGCGCCAGCTGCCCGGTCGAGGCCGAGGGCGCGCGCGAGATCCTGAACGGCGTAGCACGCACCCTCGAGGAGCTGGGTATCTCGGCCCACAACGAGGACACGCACCGCGGCTTGGCGCGCTACGCCGTGCTGAGGCTCGGTTGGCGCACCGACGAGGGCATCCTCACGCTCGTCACCAACGGCCGCGACCTGCCCAGGCGCAGCGAGCTCGTAGAGCGCCTCGTTGCGCTCGACCCGCGCATCACCTGCCTCGCGCAGAACGTCAACCAGCGCCCCGGCAACGCGATCCTCGGCCGCGAGACCACCGTGCTCGCCGGCAAGCCCGTCATGCGCGACCAGCTGCTCGGCTGCGCCTTCGAGATCTCCCCCACCGCGTTCTACCAGACCAACCCCGAGCAGACCGAGGTGCTCTACAGCCTCGCCATCGACGCCGCGGGCTTCTGCGACGGCGACGTGGT
Source organism: uncultured Coriobacteriaceae bacterium (assembly GCA_944322175.1). GTDB lineage: Bacteria > Actinomycetota > Coriobacteriia > Coriobacteriales > Coriobacteriaceae > CALUOB01. Next base: position 16,695 of record CALUOB010000005.1, on the reverse strand, counting down.
TCTCGACGCGTACTGCGGGAGCGGCACCATTGGCATATGCGCCGCGGCAGCCGCACGCGAGGCGGGCGGGCGCTTGCGCCTCATCGGCGTGGAGCGCGGCGCGGAGGCCGTGCGCGACGCGTGCCGCAACGCCCAGTTGAACCAGCTCGACGACGCCGCGTTTATCGCCGAGGACGCCACGACCTACCTCACGCATGCCGCCTCCGACGGCCAGCACGTTGACGTGCTTCTCATGGACCCGCCGCGCGCCGGCTCCACGCAGGCATTTTTACGCAACGCAGCGGCGCTCGGCCCGCGCCGCATCGTGTACGTGAGCTGCAACCCTGCTACCCAGGTGCGCGACCTCGAGCTGCTCGGCCGCATGGGCTACCGCACCGTGTGCGTGAACCCGGTCGACATGTTCCCGCACACCGACCATGTGGAGACAGTCGCGGCGCTCGAGCGCGCGTAACGGCCCCACGGCGCGGCCCCGCTCGCGCAGGCGCGCGGCAAAGCGGCAATCTGGCGCCCCGCAAGCCGACGCAACAGGTATTATTTACCTATTGCGATAACCGCTGCCGCCTGGCAGCGCCCGAGCAGAAACTGTAGGAACCATGGCAGGACGGTACGGCGAACAACCGAGCACAAGACGCCCCTCCCCTGACGCGGCACGAGGGTCGTCTCGCTATGACGCGCGACCGCGCACGGTCTCGCTCGCCGGTTCCTCGGACTCCGGCCGCGCGCGCCGCGAGCCGCCCATCGGCGTCAACGCGCGCCGTTCCGACACCGGCGAGGCACGCCCCTTCGCATCGAGCCAGGTGCCCCGCTCCTCCCGCCCGCGCGTCGGGCGCCCCGCGCCCAGACGCCGCCAGGGCTCCACGCGTCGCCGCCGTGCCGCGAGCTCCATGCTCGGCAGGCCCGTGCCGCGCCGAGCAAGCGCTTATCGCGGGGGCAGCACACGCCGGCGGGCCTCGTCGCGCCGCTACGGTACGCGCGCAGGCGCCATCTACCTGCGCAGCGGACGCACTGCCCGCAGGCAAAAGAGGCGCATGTGGCCGTTCGTGGTTGCCGCGGCGCTTCTCACCGTGATCGTGGTCGGCGCCCGCGCTCTGCTCTTCCCGCACGGCGAGGCAGGCCTTAAGCCCGAAGCCGAGATACCGCTGCTCGACATGAGCGCGGTCTCGCCCGAGTACGCCCCGCGCTCCACGCAGCGCGCCGACTGGGAGAAGGGCACGCTCCCGCATCTCTACCAGAAAGATCCCGTGTGGTCCGACCAGCCCTACGCCGGTGGCACCGTAGGCGTCAACGCCTGCGGACCCACCTGCCTCACCATGGCGTACGTGTACCTCACGGGCGACACCACCTACAATCCGCCCGCCATGGCGCAGTGGTCCGACGACAACGGCTACTCGGTTGACGGCATGACCGCCTGGGCCCTCATGGACGATGGCGCCCGCAAGCTCGGACTCCAGTCCGAGCAGATCGGGGCCACGACCGCGCACATCAAGAGCGTCATCGGCGAGGGCGGCATCATCGTGGCCAACATGCGCCCGGGCGACTTCACCCTCGTGGGGCACTTCCTGCTGATCACCGACATCGACGACCGCGGTCTCTTGAGCATCGCCGACCCCAACAGCCCGTACCGCAGCTCGCGCAAATGGAAGGCGAGCCAGGTTCTCAGCCAGTGCGAGGGCCTCTGGGCCATCACCGCCTAATGTGCGGTTCTCGCCGGCTCTCGCCGCGCCTCATTTTATCGAGATTGTCGAGAAGCCCCGGGTAGAACGCGCCGGGTTGAGCCCGAGCGACGCCGGGCAAAGCGCTACAGCGCGCGCACCGAATCCTTCACCACGAGCTGCGGTTTGAGCACGCGCATCTCCGCATCGCCCTCGTAGCCGTCCAACCGGCGGGCGAGAAGCGCAAACGCCGCATCGGCAAGCGCCGAGACGTCCTGGTCCACAGCGGTGAGCGCGGGCTCAAAGAGCGAGTCGGCCGCCGAGTTGTCGTAGCTCACCACGGAGTAGTCGCGCGGGACGCGCTTCTCGGCCTCGTACAGGCGCTTGAGCAGGCCGAGGGCAATGTTGTCGGAGCTCGCGAAGATGGCGGTGGCGTCGGTGTCCAAGATGCCGCGCGCCGCCTCGTAGGCATCGGGAATGTAATAGTCGGTCTCAAAGACGTAGGCCGGGTCCACGCTCAGACCGTACTCGGCGAGTGCCTCGCCGTAGCCCTGCAGGCGCAGCCGCCCCGTCATGGCGTGCTTGGCGTTGACCAGGCAGGCAATGCGGCGGTGCCCCTGCTCGAGCAGGTGCTTGGTTGCCAGGTAGCCGCCCAAGCGGTGGTCGAAGAGCGCCTTGTCGCACGCCACCTCGTCAAACACGCGGTCCACCATCACGCAGGGCACGGGCAGGCTGCCGACCTCCTCGGGCAGGGACCCCGCCGAAAGGTCGCTCGAGGCAACCATGAAGAGACCCTCCACGCCGCGGTTCACCAAGAGGCGCAGCAGGTCGCTGTCGTTTTCGGTGCTGCCGTCCGACGTGGTGATGAAAAGGGCGTACCCGCGCTTGCGGCTGCGCAGCTCCAGATTGCGCGCCAAGCGGGCAAAAAAGCGGCTCTCGATGTTGGGAACGATGAGGCCGAGCGTGCCCGAGCGCTGCGTCACGAGGCTGCGGGCAATCTGGTTGGGCACGTAATGCTTCTCGGCGGCGATGCGCTTGATGAGGCGCCGGTTCTCGTCGGACACGCGGCAGGGGCGGTTGTTAAGCACCAGCGAGACCGTCGCAACCGACAGCCCCGCCTCGCGAGCTATTTCTTTAAGGGTGACCTTGCCCATTCCCGCGTCCTCTCGTCTTGTCGAGCAGCCGCAGGCCGTGGGCCCCGCTCAACGCCCGCGCGCCAGAACAACTGGCGCTTCTCACACTCAACGGTATCTTCGCGCAAGAGGGGCAGTGGGTCAACGCAGCGGGACCCTGAGGCCTCATATGCCCGGTGAGCGGCACAGTAACGCGCCGCGCGCCAAAGCCCTAGCCGTTGTTCGGCAGGTCGAGAAGCGCGGAGATGCGCTCGCGGAAGAGGCGCTCGAACCGCGGGGCGTCCACCTCGACGGCAACGTTGACGTACGGGCCCGTGAGCAGGCGCTCGTTGCAACCGATCGTACGACCGCGGAACGCGCCCTCGGTGTCAACCTGAAGCGGCAGCTCGATGGTGCGCACGAGCGAGGGGTCAAGCGCCGTGGCCACTGCGAGCGGATCGTGCTGCACGCAGCCGCCGCGCTCGCGCGCCGCCGCCTCGTGAAGCATGTAGTACGTGGCGATGTCGGCGAGCAGCGCACCGGCCGGCTTGGACGAGCTCTTCCACGACGCCGCCTCCTCGAGCGAGAGGAAGGTGCGGTGGGTCACATCGAGACCGATCATCGTAATGGGCGCGCCCGAAGAAAACACGATGTTAGCCGCCTCGGGATCGTTGGCGATGTTGGCCTCGGCGCACGGACTCACGTTGCCGCAGACCGTGAGCGCGCCGCCCATGAGAACGATCTTGCCGATCTTCTCGGCCACGCTCGGATCGCGCTCGAGAACCGCCGCGATGGTGGTGAGCGGACCGGTAGGCACGAGCACGAGATCCTTGCCGTAGGTGTTTACGGCGTCGATGATGAAGCTGACGGCGTCCTGCTCCTCGGGCACGCGTTCGGCGTCCGGAGTGGCCACCTCGCCCAGGCCGTTTGCGCCGTGGATGTCGATAACCTCCTGCGTGGCAACGTAGGCTTCCTGGGCGCCGCGCGGGCGGTCGCAGCCGCGATACACGGGCACGTCGGGGCGGCCGAGAAGCGCGCAGAGCGCAAGGCTGTTGCGGGCCGAAAGGTCGCGTGCCACGTTGCCGAACACGGCCGTGACGCCGATGAGCTCGGCCTCGGGGCTCGCCAGGGCAAGCGAGAGCGCCAGGGCGTCGTCGACGCCGGTATCGAGATCGAGAATGAGCTTCACGTGCTTCTCCCCCTTTACAAAACGGTCCGTCGCGCAAGCGCAACGGACCCAAGGCTTTGGCAATGCGTTTGCGAGCGCCGATTATACCTCGCGCAGGCTCACGGTCTCGGCCGAGAAGGTCTTCTCGTCGCCGTTGCCGAGCTTGACGATGGCACGGCCCCAGGCGTCGATGCCCACGAAGTAACCGATAGCGAGCGTTGAGCCGTTGCCAGTGAGCACGCTGACCGGCTTGCCGAGCATGGGAAGGTTGTCGGTGTAGGACGAAAGCACCGGGCCGAGCGGGCCGGCGGCGCCGAGGCCGGCGCGGATGGCGCGCTCCCAGCGCGCGACGCGGTCGAGCACCGCGGCGCGGACCTTCTCGGCGATAACGGAGCGGTCGGGCAGGACGGTGCCGTCGGGCAGGCACTCGGCGAGCGAGATGGGGTCGAGCGCGGGCACGCCGCCCTCGTCGGAGCGGCCGAGCTGCTTGCGGACCGAAGCGGCCGCCTCGAGCGCCGCCTTGACCTCGGGCGAGACAGCGGGAGCCTGGTCGGCAGGCAGAAGGTTGAGGCCGATGCCCGCCACCGCAAAGGCGCCCAGGTTGGAGGAGCGACCCTCGACGAGGATGCCAGCGAGCTTGCGGTTGAAGTTGGAGCTGTGGGGCGTGGCGATGGTGCGCGGCATCGAAACGATGTCGTTAGGCCACTTGAGGCCCACACGACCCGAGAGACCGAGCTGCTCGAGCGCGTCGAGCACGCCCAGGCCGGTGACCGCGGGCAGGCCCATGATCATGTGCATGGGAACGTCGGGGCGCAGCACGATGGAGAGGTAGAGGCTCCCCGCAGGAGAGGACCACACATGGCCCCTGCGGCCGCGGCCCGCCGTTTGAACGTCGGCGCGCACGGACCAGCCATGCTCGGCGCCCTTGCGGGCGGCGTCAATGGCGAGGTCGTTGGTCGAGGGCACCATCTCGAACTCGAGCATGGCGTTGCCGGTCAGATCGAGCGTATCGAGAGCATCGAGATCACACATGCCGTTCCACCTCATCGCATCAAGAAGTGCCGCCGGAGGACATCCGGCGGCGGTCACGTGATCTCACTATACCCGCTGATGAGCGGCCATGGCCCGCGCATCAGGGGCGGGCCGGTAAACGCGCGCCAGGATTCGCCGAGCGTGCGGGAAGCGCGCTACATGGTGCCGAGCTCTCCGGTTACGTGCCCCACGCGCTCCTCCGACGGGAGCACCTCCACGCCCTCGAAGCGCAGGAAACGCGCCGGGTTGTGCACGAGGTCCTCGAGCGGCACGAGCACAAAGTCGCGCTCGCCCATCTTGGGATGCGGCAGACGGAGCTTGTCACCGCCGTGGATCTCGCCTTCCATCCACAGCAGGTCGCAGTCGATGACGCGCGGTCCGTTGGGCTTGGCGCCCTCCTCGCGCTTGCGGCCGATGCGCTTCTCGACCTTCATGAGCTCGTCCAGAAGCACGCAGGGAGCGAGCTCGGTCTTGAGCTCGAGCACGGCGTTGGCAAAGGTGTGCTGGTCGAGCTCGTAAGCGGGCTCGGACTCGTAGATGTGCGAGCAGCTGGAGACGCAGGTGAGCGGAATCTGCGCGATGAGGTTGCGGGCGGCGCGGATGTTGCTCAGGCGGTCGCCCTGGTTGGAGCCGAGGGCCACGAACGCGCGGCGCGGCTGCTGACGTGCGACGGCCCAGTAGCCGTTGATGAACTGTGAGAAGCCGGCGACGTTGTGCACGCGCACGATGTTGGCGCCCTGCTCGAGAGCACCCAGGCACGCGCCGAAGGTGCCGGGGTCGCGCTCGGCTGCCTCGGCCACGCCGGTCACGGCGCCCACGAAGCGCTTGCGCGAGACGGCGCAGAGCAGCGGGTAGCCGAGCGAGGCGATCTTTGCGGTGGAGCGCTGGATGACAATGTCTTCCTCGGCGGTTTTGCCAAAGCCCGCGCCCGGATCGAGGCAGATGCGGTCGGCAGACACGCCGGCGCGCACGAGCGTGCGGGCCTGATCAGAGAGGAAGCCCATGACGCGGCGCATGATGGGACCCGACTCGGGCAGGGTAAAGCGGCGCTGCTGGGCAACGCGCAGCGGGGTCTCGCCGAGGCGGGCGGAGCGCTCCATCACGGCGGCGAGCGCGTCGTCGGAGGCGAGGACCGCGATGTCGGCGTCGGGCAGCTTGCCGTCGGAGCCGGCAGTGCGCTCGACCGTCTTGGCGGCCTCCTCGGCCTTGGCGGCGTCTTGTGCGGCGCGGCGCTCGGCCTCGCGCTTGGCGGCAACCGACCCGTTGGGCACGTCGCCCAGCGGCAGCTGGCCCTGGAACAGGCGGCGCAGCGGGTTCTTCTCGGCGGCGTGCTGCTCGGCGTTGCGGGCGCGCTCGGCGGCGTAGGCCGCGGCGTTGGTGTCGAGCTGGACTTCGGTGTGCGTGCGGCGCGGCTCGGCGAGCTCGTTGGCATGCACCACCACGAGGCCGCAGTTGTTGCTGTTCTCGCCCGCAACGAACTCGAGCATCTTGGGATCGGTGAAGCCCGTGACGTCGTTTACGATGGCGGCGCCCAGGCGCACGCAGGCCTTGGCGACCTCGACGTTGCGGGTGTCGATCGAGACCACGGCGCCGTGCTTCACGAGCTCGCGGCCCACGGGGATCACGCGCTCGGCCTCAACGTCGGGGTCGACGGGCGTGAAGCCGGGGCGCGTGGACTCGCCGCCCACGTCGATGATGTCGGCGCCGGCGTCGAGCATGGCGAGACCGTGCGCGATGGCGGCCTTGGTGTCGAGGTGCTCGCCGCCGTCGGAGAACGAGTCGGGCGTGACGTTCAGAACGCCCATAATGCGGGGGCGGTCGAACGAGATCTCAAAGGCGCCGCAGCGCCAGGACTTGGTGTCGTAAGCCATGAGGGCTTCCTTTCTGGGCAAGAAGCGCGCTTTCGCACGGCGGGGCGAAACAATGACGCCGCTTGCGCGGCGGTCCGCCCCGAGCGAGCGCACGCGGCGCTCCTCGATCGAGGCTCCCTTTATTGTACCGAGTGCGCGCCGCGCGCGTCACCCCGATGCCGTCATTAACCGAGGGCACAAAAACCTGTTCGCTCCTTGGGCTGGCGTAACGCGCCGGTCCAAGAAAACGTTGGCGACCCCGATCGGGGGCTAAATCCACTCCCGCACGACACCTGCGACCAAGTTTTGACGGGAAATGGCGGTTCATCCCCGCAAGCCCGAGTAGAGGGCAGTTTTCACGCAGCATATCCGCAGGTAGATCGGTCGGCCGTTTTCAGGCTACTCGGAGATTCTCGAAGGAACCTCCATTTCCCGTCAAAACGCTAAGCTGGGGCCGCCATGCAGGACTCTCAGAGCGTAACGTGCGGTGCACACCCCCGGGGCAGACCCGTGGTGCATGTCGTCGCGCTTACAACTCTGCGCTCTGCCTAAAAATCAAAGGCCTGCGCGATGTCGCAGCTGATGAGCACGTCGGCCATGGCGTCTTGGGGCGTGGGATCGCGGTTTACGATCACCAGGCGGCTGCCCCGGAAGTACTGGGTAAGGCCTGCCGCCGGGTACACCACGAGCGACGTGCCGCCGATGACCAGGAGGTCGGCCGCGGCAATGGCTCGTACGCTCGCTTCGAGCGTGCGCTGGCTCAGGTTCTCGCCGTACAGCACCACGTCGGGCTTAACGGGGCCGCCGCACTTTTCGCAGACCGGCACGTGCCGCGGGTCATCGGCTCCGTCGGCGAGCACCCACTCGGCGCTGTACACCGCCCCGCAGCGTTGGCAGATGTTGCGGTGGGTCGACCCGTGCAGCTCGTACACGCACTTGCTGCCCGCGGCCTGGTGCAGACCGTCGATATTCTGCGTAACCACCGCCTCGAGCTTGCCCGCCGCCTCGAGCTCGGCGAGCTTGGTGTGGCAGCGGTTGGGACGCGCGTCGGGAGCGATCATCTTGGCACGGTAGAATTCATAGAACTCCGGCGTGTGCGTCATATAGAAGTCGTGGCCGAGCATGACCTCGGGCGGGTAGGCAAAGCGCTGGTGATACAGGCCGTCTACGCTGCGAAAGTCCGGAATGCCGCTCGCCGTCGAAACGCCCGCGCCGCCGAAGAACACCGCGCGACCCCTGCCTGAGCCGCCGGCACCGTAGCGATCAAAGAGGTCACGGAGGATGTCTTGCGCTTCTCGGACGTCGGTGATTGCCTGAGCCATAGGTACCTCCCGGGACGGGACCTGCCGCACTTGCAGAACTTATCTGAACGGCTTCATCTTAGCGCCGCGGGGCGCCGGGCGCGTATAGGATGTACGGGAAGAATCAGCGGCACGCGGCCGCGGCACGAGCCGCCGAGCCGCCGCCACACCTGCACATAAGGAGCCCCATGTCTGACCTCGCAGAACCCCGCGCGTATAAGTTTGCCTCGTGGAACGTCAACGGTCTGCGCGCCGTTATGAAAAAGACCCCGAGCTTCACCGAGATCGCCGAGGAGCTCGACGCAGACATTCTCGGCATTCAAGAGACCAAACTGCAAGAGGGGCAGATCGACCTCGAGCTGCCCGGTTACCGCCAGGTGTGGAGCTACGCCGAGCGCAAGGGCTATTCGGGCACGGCGGTGTTTACGCGCGAGGAGCCCGTTGCGGTGCGCCATGCCGACGAGCTGCTCGCACCTACGGTGCTCGATGCGGCGGGCATTGCGCGCGGGTCAGCCGAGGAGGAGCTGCTCGCGCCCGCTATTACCGAGGGCCGCGTGTGCGCGCTGGAGTTTCCGCGATTCTGGTTCGTCGACGTGTACACGCCCAACGCGCAGAACGAGCTCGCGCGCATCGACGTGCGCATGGTGTGGGACCGCGCGTACCGCGCGTTTTTGAAGCAGCTCGAATCCGAGACCGGCAAGCCCGTGGTGACCTGCGGCGACTTTAACGTGGCGCACAACGAGATCGACCTCAAGAACCCCAAGACCAACCGCGGCAACGCCGGCTTCTCCGACGAGGAGCGCCAGACCTTCGGCGAGCTGCTCGACGCAGGCTTTGTCGACACGTTCCGCTTCTTGCATCCCGACGAAACCGGTGCCTACAGCTGGTGGAGCTACCGTTTCAACGCCCGCAAGAACAACGCTGGCTGGCGCATCGACTATTTCCTGGTGAGCGAGATGCTGCGCGACCGCATTGTCGACGCCAAGATCCGCGACGACATCTTCGGCTCCGACCACTGCCCCGTCGAGCTCACGATCGAGCTGTAAGAGCCAGGTCCGAGCGAGCCGCAATACACCGCTTAGAGAAAAGCTAAGAGGCGCCGCGTGCCCATCCAGCACGCGGCGCCTCCGTTTTACAGCGGTACACACGGCAAGCAAGCCCACGAACGTTGATGCCGAGAACAACCACCGAAAGTCGCTTGGGTGGGACGGGTATCATAGAAGCTGGTGCGTTTTGGCGTTTTGGCCACGACCTGCGCCGCAGCACTGCGAGCAAGCCGCGGCGCAGACGCCTGCCGGCACGCCAAGCGCTGCGGCGCGCGCACCGAGCGCTACGGCGCACGACGATCCACCGCGAGAAAGGTTTGCGCATGTGGGCATATGAAAGCACGTTCTACCAGTTCTATCCGCTCGGGCTCCTCGGTGCCCCCACGTACGCCCCCGCTGTGGGCGACACCGCCGCTGAAGACGCCGAGCGCGCGCAGCACCGCATCCTCAAGCTCGCCGACTGGGCTCCGTACCTCGACGAGCTCGGCGTGGGCTCCATCATCCTGAACCCCGTCTTTGCCGCCACCTGGCACGGCTACGACACGCGCGACTTCCGCGAGCTCGACTGCCGCCTCGGCACCAACGACGACCTCGTTGCCGTGATCAAGCAGCTGCACGCCCACGGGGTGCGCATTCTGCTCGACGGCGTGTTCAACCACGTGGGCCGCGACTTCTGGGCGTTCCGCGACGTGCGCGAGCGCAAGTGGGACTCGCCCTACAAGGACTGGTTCAACATCAGCTTCGACGGCAACACCCACTTCAACGACGGCTTCTGGTACGAGGGCTGGGAGGGCAACCAGGACCTCGTGAAGCTCAACCTCAAGAACCCCGCCGTAACCGACTACCTTATCGACTGCATCCGCTTCTGGCGCCACGAGCTCGGCATCGACGGCCTGCGCCTCGATGTTGCCTACAGCCTCGACCACGACTTTATCCGCCGCCTGCGCGCCGTAGCCGACGAGCTTGCCGCCGAACCCGCGCCCGCCGTGGTGCAGGACGCCGTTGAGCAGGCGCGCGCCGGCCAGGGCAACGCCGCGGCAGCCGAGAAGCTCCTCTCGGACCGCGCCTTCTTCCTGCTCGGCGAGACCCTGCACGGCGACTACAGCCTCATCGTCAACGACCAGATGCTCGACTCCTGCACCAACTACGAGTGCTACAAGGGCCTGTACTCGAGCTTCAACTCCATGAACCTGTTTGAGATCGCTCACTCGCTCAACCGCCAGTTTGGCCCCGAGCAGTGGTGCATCTACCGCGGCAAGCACCTGCTCGCCTTTGCCGACAACCACGACGTGAGCCGCCTGGCGAGCATCCTCACCAACAAGCGCCACCTGGTGCCGGCGTACGGCTTGCTCTTTGGCATGCCCGGCATCCCCTGCCTCTACTACGGCAGCGAGTGGGGCATTGCCGGCGAGAAGGGCAGCGGCTACGAGGCCGACATGAAGCTCCGTCCGGCGCTTGCCGCCCCGAGTGCCGATGTGCTCAAGGCAGAAGAGCAGCAGATTGCGCGCCTCGACGTTGAGTCCGATCCCACGGCCCCGCTCGGCGCTCTTTCGACCGCCGTTGCCCACATGGACCTCGGCCGCCTGATGGGCGAGGGCCCCAACGCGCTCACCGCCTTCATCACCCGCCTGGCGCGCGTGCGCGCGAACTCCCGCGCGCTCGGGTACGGCGACTACCACAACGTGAACATCCAGAACAAGCAGCTGCTCTTTGAGCGCGTGGCCGACGCCTACGGCGACCAGCCGCGCGAGCGCGTGCTCGTGGCGATCAACGCCAGCGAGGAGCCGCATACCTTCTACGACGGCACGCTCAACTGCTGGTTTGAGGACATGCTCGCCGAGGGCCCGGCGGGAGCACGTGCCCGCGAGCTCACCGGCAGCCTCGAGGTGCCACCCATGAGCGTGATGTACCTGCGCGAGGTGCCGGCAGGGTGGGTGCGCCCGGGCACTGAAGAGCATATGGCAGCAGAAGAGAAGCCGGCTGATGCCACAGCTGAGGACGCGCCCGAAGGCGCCGCCGAGCCCGCTGCCGAGGCAAAGGCTGGAATCGCTGCCGCAACGCCCGCGCCCGAGCCGGAGTCCGAGCCTGTGCCCGTGGCAACCGCTGAGCCCGAGGAGGCCTCCGAGGACACCGCGGACAAGGGCGACGTTAAGACGCTCTACCTCATGCGCCACGCCGAGACCGAGTTCAACGCGCAGAACATCATCCAGGGCCGCTGCGATTCTCCGGTCACCAAGTACGGCCTTGACCAGGCACATGCTGCCGGACGAGCCCTCCGCAAGCGCGGGGCCCACTTTGGCGACTTCTGGTGCTCGCCGTCCGGTCGCGCCAAGACCACGCTCGAGACCGTAATGCTCGAGCTCGGCATCTTCGGCGACGCCGTGCACTACCAGTGCGACGAGGGCCTGCTCGAGGCGAGCTGCGGCAACCTCGAGGGCAAGAGCCGCGCGTACAGCCGCTCCACTCAGGGCGGCGGAGACGACTACTACGCCCTGCACGGCGGCGAGAACATCGCCGAGGCGGGCGTGCGCTGCGGCAAGGCTCTTGCCCGCATCATGGAAAAGACCGATGCGTCCCAGACGCTCGTCGTGGGCCACAGCATCGCTATGCGCAAGTTCCTCGTCACCGTTGAGAACCCGCACAACGTTGAGGTCAGCGCAGCCGGCAACTGCGAGACCTTCGTGCTGACGTATCGCAACGGCACGTTCACGCTCGAGGACCGCATCCCCATCGCATAAAAAAGGCCCGGATCCAGCTGGTCGGGGTGCTGGATCCGGGCAAGAGGCCTGCTCCGTGGTCGGGGTCGGAGCGGGCATATGCCCCAAGCCTCCTGAGTTCAAGGTCGGTGAGGCGGGGCAGCTCACCCGAGCAACGCTCGAGGGTGGCCCAAAAGAAAGAAGAGGAATCGCAGGGCGGGCTCGATAGCGGGCCCGCCTCTTTGTTACTCAGCGTCGCGCTTGCGAGCGCGCAGTCCAAGGCCTATGGCGCATGCCACGAGGCCAGCGCCAAAGACCGCGATCATAGGGCCGAAGTTCTCGCCCGTCTCAGGCAGGTCAGAGGGCTTCTGCGGCTTCTCGGGCTCCTCCGGCGGCACAGGGGCCTTCTCGAGCTCAAGCTTGGGACTCGCGTCGATCTCGTACACGTAAGCGCCGTCCTCGGTGAGCGGCATGCCCACGAGGAAGGGGTCAAAGGCGTGGTAGCCCTCGGCCGGCTCCGACTGAACCATGAGGTAGAGACCGATCTCGACGTTGGAGAACACCACCGTGCCGTCGCTCGCCACGTCCTGGGTCACGCCCGAAGCGCCATGCTCCTCGGCGTAGGCGGCAAGGTCTGCCGCAGCGTCGGCCGACTCAAGGTCGTCGATCGAGACACCGCTCTGCGCGAAGATGCCCGAGAGCTCAAAACCGTAGTTGCCGTCGTCGGAGACCACGTCGCCCACACGGTACAGCGTGACCGAGCCGCCGGCAACGCGCTCGTCGTCGTAGGTCATCGTGGCCGCAATGGTGCCCGTGCGCGACGGGTCGGGCACGTCGTGCGCAAACGCCGGCACACTCGCCAGGCACAGGGTGAGAACCGTCAGAATCAACATCGGCACTTGTTTGAAGCGTTTCATGCGATGCCCTCCTATTTCTTCCCGCGAGCCCTCGCTCGCAGCGCAATTCCAATCGCCAGCGCGGCAACGCCGGCTACGATGCCCGCAACGAGCACGGGGTTGATCTCAAAGTCCTCGTTCTCGGCCACCACGCGGTTGGCAACCCGGTGCCCGCGTACCAGCAGACGGTGGGTGTTGATGCCGTACGGCGTGCAGGTCACCAGCGTGCAGTAATCCTCGTCGGGGTCGATGGCAAGCGCGTCCATGTCGTACGGGTCAACTGTGAGGATCTGGTCGACCTCGTAGGTCAGGGTCCGGTCGAGCACCGACAAGATAAAGAGGTCGCCCTCTTTTAGCTTGTCGATGTCAGTGAACAGCTTGGAGCTCGGCAGCCCGCGATGGCCCGAAAGCACGCAGTGCGCTCCCTTGCCTCCCGTAGGGAGCGAGCTTCCCTCCAAGTGCCCAGCGCCCACCTGCAAAACCGCCTCGTCGGTGCCGTGGTAGATGGGCATCGAGACCCCGAGGCTCGGAATCTGGATGTATCCCATCATGCCGGTGTCGGATACGTTCAGCAGGTTCTCGTACTCCGCGCGCTCCGAGTTGGTCATTTGGAATCGGTCCGCGTTCTGCGCGAGCGTGCTGTTGTACTCCTCTGCCTGCTCCCACATCTTGTCGTACTCAGCTGTGTCCATATCCGCCACCTCCTCCGTGTAGTCGGTAATGGCCTGCGACTGGTGGAACGAGTTCCAGATGTTGCTGACCGTGGGGTACAGCAGCAAGGACAGCCCAACAACGAGAAGCGCGATAAGAGCGACGGTGGACGCCGATCTTTTGGGCTTTGGCTTGGCATGTTTCAACGTTGGGTTCTCCTTGCCCCTGTAGCCTCTTGGGCCCAGGCGGTAGCCGCTGTGCCGGGGAGGGAGAATCGTCCTCCCCGGCCGTGCGGTTGAGCTCACGCGATGACGCGAGCAGCAAATCGTAGGTACTTACTTGCCCATGCGCTTGCGGTACACGAGCGTAGCCGCAGCAGCGATGACGATGGCGCCGCCGGCCACGTAGAAGATCGTGGTGCCCATGCCACCAGTGGTGGGCAGGAGGGAACCGGCCTTGTTGACGACGTGGACGCCGCCGTGATCCCAAATACCGCCATCGACAGTTGCCTCGTTGTTGGCATCCTTAATAGTGATCTCAACGCGCTCGGCAAGCTTGTTGTATCCGTCGGGAGCCTTGGTCTCCTCGAGCCAGTAGGTGTCGGAATCAAAGCCATAAATCCTGAGCTGGCCGTTGACGGTGGTGATGTACTCGACACCCTTCTCGCCGTCCTTGGCGAGGCGATACACGCCGTCGGACACCTTGATGAGGGCGATCTCGTTGCCACCGGTCTTGGCGTTGAAGAGCTTGAACTGGGCACCGTCGAGGACCACGTTGCTACCGTCGGTCTTCACGACGTCGACCTTATAGGTGTAGGTCTTGGTCTCGTCCCACTCGGTGTAAATCCCGTCACCGTACTCGAGTCGGGTCTTGTTGGGGTTGTCCTCGTCAGCGATCAAGGCGTTCTCGTTCAGCACGGCGGTATAGGTGACCTCGATCTTGGTCTCATCCGTGATGGAATCGAGGTAATCCTGGGAGAACGTGACGTGGAAGTCACAGCCGTCGCCGAGACCATCAGTGGTGACGGTATAGTGCTCGCCCGCGGTCAGGCCGGTCACCTTGATGGAATCCTTGTTGAGCGTAAGGCCGGCGGACAGATCGTCGTGTAGGACATAGTTCTGCGCGCCTTCGTCAGCAGTGATGGTCGTCTTGAACGGAACCGTATCACCGATCTCAGCGGTGCTGCTGTCGCCCCAAGACTTATTGGAATCCTCCTGGACCTGCTTCTCAACGGGCGGAACCTTGTTCTTCTCCTTCATCTCGACGTTCGGAGTCGTAGTGTCGAGCGAGCAAAGGGAGCCGACCGTGGTGTCCACGAGGTAGTAGCCGAGGTTCAGATCGGTGAACTCGACCGTAGTGCCTTCAGCGGTCTTAGTGGCATCAGGAGTAATCTTCGCATCCTCAGCGTGCGCGAGCGCGGCCTTGGCAAAGGCAGCGGCGTCGGCATCCTTGACCCAGGTCACATAGCCCTGATCGTCAATGGAAACATACTTGGTCTGAGTCTTGAGCCATTCAGCCCAGTCATCGTTCGCCTTGTAGGAGTAGGCGCCCTTTTCGGTGTTGTAGCTCTCGAGCACGAGGACCTGGTAAGCCTTATAGGTGTGACCGACCTCAGCGTTGGTGATGGTGATCTTGCCGGTGTCGCTGTTGGTGCCCTGCGTTGCGAACGCGGGGGTGGCGGCCATGGCCAGAGCCATGACGGCTGCCAGCATGAAGCTGAGCAGATGCTTTACATGCCTCATGGGTTACTTCCTTTCGTCGTTCCCATTAGGTACTTACAAAACAAGGTGAGATGATCCTCAGCGCATGTACTTCTTGCGCTGGTAGAACCCGTGCGCCATCGCAACCGTTACGCAGGCTGTTCCGGCAAGTGTGATTACCGCCGTACCCGACCCGCCCGTGTCGGGCAGCTTTGGTCGGAACGTGTTGGTGAACACGACATTGCCGTTCTGGCCTTCCAGAATCTCGCCTTTGGCAGTCACACCATAAACGACCTCCGCACCGTCCACCTGGTTACTGACCGTGTAACCGTTGGATTCGCCGGTTTCGGTGATGGTGTACTTGGTGCCATACGGCAGGTAGTCGATGATCACAAATTCATTGGCTTTGAGCTTGAAGGAGCCCTCGCCACCTTGAATCAGCTCGGCATCCAACGGGCTTCCATCCGCGGCGTAGTGCATGATCGAATACTTATCGACAAGCGCATTGCCACTGGCGTCGGCCAGCGTAACGTCGAACGAGAACTCCTGGTTCTCATCTTCGCTGCCGACGACCTGCTTCTGGATTTTCAGCTGACCAGTGTCGTGTTTGACCGGCACCGAGGAGACCGACGGCAGCGTGAACTGCATGTAGCAGGTGGAGCCGGACAGACCGCGCTCGGTATAGTAGAACTTGAGCGTGTGCTTGCCAGCGTCGCCCTTCTTGATGTAGTCCCACAGGTTCACATACTCGCCGATGGAGCTGTGCACGCCGCCGATATCGCAGACGAGCCTGTCATCGAGGAAGACCCACATGTCGTCGTCGCCGAAGAAGTAGTACTCCAGCGGACCGACGTAGTCCTCGGTCAGCTCGAACTCGACCGTATACTGCATGCCGAACATGTTGTTGTGGGCTAGGCCATCGTCGCTGGTCGGGTAGAGCTTATTCCCGTCGAAACCGACATAGCCACCACGATCGTTATAATAACCGGTAAGACCATCCGTGCTGGGGCGGCCATCCATAGGCCAGAAGTTGTTGGTCCAAATGTGGGTATAAGGATCCTTACCGGGAGTCTGAGGATTGTTGAAGTACTCCAGCCCAGTCAGGTTGGTACCATTCACCGCAGTAAGCGTATAGGTGTCGCCAGAGCGGTTGAAGTCCAAGGACAAGTCGTTATAGACGGTCTTGCCCGTCGCGTTGCCGTCATCGAACAGCTTGGGTGCGTTGACCTCCTCGGCGTACTGGATATGTCCGTTCCCGTCGAGTCCGGTCACCAGACCGAACGTGGCACCATTCTTGCCATTGCCGGTATGGTTGTACTGGTTGAGAGTGTTACCGTTCCACTTTTCATTTTCAAGACCAGTACCGGTATTGGCGTTGCCGAAGGCGAGTTTGGCACCGGAACCCGTATAGTTGCTTTTGCTGTTGATGCCGTGCGCACCACTCGTGCCATCCCACGTAGTTTTGCCGTCATCGGTGATGTCATAGTCGTAGAACGTGGCGGCGTTGTTGTACTTGTCCGTCGTGGTGTCCGCGACAAGACGAATCACCGTGTTGTCATCAATAACAATGGCATTTTCACCAGCCGAACTC
>CALUOB010000004.1 GCA_944322175.1 uncultured Coriobacteriaceae bacterium | reverse complement strand
CCACGGGATATGCCCAAACAAGAAAAGACCCTCATTGCTGAGGGTCTTGCATTCATTGGAGCGGGCAACGGGACTCGGCGCGGCTTCGCCGCGCGTTCGCTCAGGCGCTTCGCGCCCTCGCGCGCTCGCTACAAACGCTCCGCGTTTGCTTGACGCTCGCGCCCCCAACGGGGTTCGAGTCCACGGGATATGCCCAAACAAGAAAAGACCCTCATTGCTGAGGGTCTTGCATTCATTGGAGCGGGCAACGGGACTCGAACCCGCGAGTGTCAGCTTGGGAAGCTGATGCCTTACCACTTGGCGATGCCCGCATATGGGTGCGTCACGCGAAGCAACGCAAGGGACAGTATAGCGCGGTCATTTTTACAGGACAAGGTCATCTGTAACGCTGCGCTCAACAAATCAGCAAAAACGAATCTGGGGCAGAGTGTCAGCAATTTCGAACGCGCGCCTACAACGCAGGAGGCCGGTCACATCTGCGACCGGCCTCCTGTCTCAAACTATGCGCGCCACACTATCCGAGGCTGTTGATGTCGGCTGAGCCCATCTCCTCGCTCCCCGTGGTAGTTTCCTCGAACTCGGTGGAGTGGTCGATGTCAGAGGAGCCCCAGACGTAGAACGCGTACGACGCCCCAAAACCTACCGCCAATGCCACGACAAGACCGATAACGTAGGCAATCCAATGCGCCTTAATAAAACCCCACATATGACCTCCTAGGAGCGACGGATAACTTCGGTCACCACGTCGGCAACCACGTCGATCTTCTCGGGCTCGATATTCTCGGGCGCGTCCTCCTCGGAGTAGCCGCAGGCAAAGCGCGGACCGACCGGATCAACGCCGGCAACGGTGATCGAGCGCAGGCTCATGCCCATGGCAACCGTGGCGTCAGTCTCAACGAACGGCATGTCGACCGTGGAGAACGGACGGTGGAAGTCGGCGGACACCTGGTTGAGCAGGCCGAGAATGCGGCGATCGCCCTTGAGGGGCTTGCGCGTACCCTCGTGCATGACCACGGCGGTCTCGCCAGCGCCGACGCACTCGAGGTTGATCAGGAACACGCCGCGCAGCTTGTTGCGATGCGCTGCAAGGAAGGCCTTCATGCCCGCGCCGTCGTGAACCGAGGAGCCTGTTGCCACGAACCAGATGTCGTGACCGAGAAGCTCGTCGTCGCCCATCGACGTAATGGCGTCGAGCATCTCCTCGTCGGTCACGCTCTCAACGGAGGCGGCACCACCCTTCCAGCGCTTCTCGTCGTTCTCGAAGTTGTCCCACGAGCCGATCTTGCGACCGGAGGTCTTGGCGTCAAAGTCGTCGTCAACGCCGAGCCACTCGCTCATCGAGCCGCCCTCGGGCTCCTCGGGCTTCTCGTCGTGACCGAAGAACTTGCCGAAGCCGTGTTTCTTCGCGGGCTTCTCGGTTTTACCGGTAAGCTTCTCGCTTGCACCGGAGTTCGCGGGCGCGGACTCGTCGGCATCAGCATGAGAAGCGCGACGCGGCGTGGGCTTCTGCTTGACCGCCTCGGCGATGAACGGGGGAACGACGGGTTTCTGAGGCTCCTGATACGGCGCCATGTCGGCGTCGATCGTGCCCTTGTCGGAAACACCGGTCGTAAACGGATCGCTGGAAGCCGCCGGATCGGGAAGATCAAAGAGCGCAGAGCGGTTAGCCGTAGACGGAACCTCAATAGGCTCGAAGCTCGAGGTGCCCCACTCGGGATCGTCGACAACGTCCTTGGCATCCTGCGACGCCTCGGCAACCGGCTCGGACGCCGGCTCCGGCTCTGCCTGAACGGTCTCGGGCTCCGGAAGCGGCTGGCTGGACGCCAGGTCAATCTGCTGCATCATGACGTCAACAGCCGCCTCACGCGCCTCGCGCGCCTGAACAGCGGAGAACGCCTGGGTGGCGTCCGGGTCTACCTGAGGAGCGTCGGGGATCAAATCCTTGACGCTAAACACCTGCAGCTCTTCGGCAGCCTGCGCGGTCTCCTCGGTGTAGGCAGGCTCGGCTGCATGCGCAACGGGCTCAGGCGCGGCCACGGACTCAGGTTCTTCAGTCACAGCCTGAGGCACGTCGTCGGAAGCGTGCTCCTCGACCGGCTCGTCGTAAGAAGCCTCGTGATAAACAGGGGACCACGTTTCCTCATTCTCGAAGGAGTCCTCGGTATGCGGCGCCTCAGGCTCGGGCTCAGCGTATGCCGCGGGCTCCTCTTCGTAGTCATACGCTCCGCCGGCATATTCACGGTACTGAGGAGCAGAAGCGGCCGCCTCCTCGTAGGGTTCCTCATACGCCTCGGTCTCGGGCTCATATGGTGCCGTGGAGTCGAGGGCATCGTCGCTCACCGGCTCGTAGGCGGCAGTGGAGTCGTACGTCATCGAGGGATCCCAAGCGGCCGTCTTGTCAACAGATGCCGCCTCGTACCCCTCCTGCGCCTCAGGCGCGTCCTCGGCATCGGACTCGTAGCGCTCGTCGGCGGCATCGTCCGCACCGCCACGACCCTGCAGAGCCTCCTGAATACGCTGGACAAACGAAAGACCGCGCACGCGCTCGGGAATGGACTGCGCCTGCTCGGTCAGGCTCTGCACACCGCCCTGCACGCGATCGCGCAGCGAACCGAAGAAGTCGGTCGCGGCGGGCTGCTCCTCTACCTGCTGCTCCTCATAGCCCTCTTCGGCCTCCTCGGCGTACGCGTCATCCTGCTGACGATACGCGTCCTCCTCGAGATACTCCTCGGTGTCAGAAGCCAGGTCGTACGCGGGGCCGTCGGCGTAGGCATCGGCGGCAGGCTCTTCGCGCTGCTCCTGCTCGGCGACGATCTCGTCTTCGGCAACCTCGTCATACGCGGGAGCGTAGGGCTCCTCGTATGCAGGCTGAGCCTCCCAGGCGGTCGTTGCCTCAAGATCAACTTGCTCTTGCTCGTACGCAACGGGCTCGGAAGCCTGAGCGGCAGGCTGCTCGACGACCTCGGGCTCCGGCGCAGGAGCAGGCTCAATGGGGCGGGGCGCAGGCGTATCCGCCATAACGTAGTGATCGCTGAGCGCCACATGCTTTGCGGCGGTAATAGCGGCGTTGACCGCCATGACCGCATCCTCAGCCGGAGGAAGCTGCTCAACGGCGGCAGCGTAGTCGATGCCCTCCTCGGCAGGCTCCTCGTCGTCAAAGCCAGGCTGAGCAGCAGCCTCGAGAAGCGCGTCGGAATCGTCTACATAGTGCGGCCGCTCCACAGGAGAGGCTTCTCCGGCAGCTTGCGCGGCAGGCTCCATTGCCTGCTCGGGCTCGGCCCCCTCGGCAACCGCGGCGCTCGCGGCAGCGGCAAGCTCCGCGCGCGAAAGCTGAACCGTATCCTGTGTGTCAATCTGGGCAACAGAAGGTTCGGGATCACCGGGCGTCACGGGCGCCACAGGTGCGGCAGCAGGCGCAACACCCTCGGGAACGGTCGGGGCAGCTGCCTCAGCAGCCTGAACGGGCTCGGGAACAGGCGCCGGAGCCGGCTCCACGCGCGGCGCCTCGTACTCTATCTCACAGGTGTCGGGAAGCATCTGCAGGGCGCGCAGCACCTCAATGCCGTGACGGCGCGCGGCCGGCTCTGCCGGAGCCGCAGGCACGGTGGCCGCGGCAACCTGCGCAGGCTGGGAAGCTCCAGCAACAGGAGCAACGGGCTCCGCAGCAGGCCCCTCCTCGCCAAACCCGGAAACGGCCGAGAAGGTCTCATCGGCGCGATACATGCCTTCCTCGCTCGGCTCCTCGCCAGCCTCATCGCTGTAACGGTAAGTCGAGGCAAAGCGCTCGGCCGGGATGTCGTCGGGGAACTCGTTCTCGCCGTGGAACGGTGACACCGCGTCCATGACGCCGAGCATGGCGGCAACCGAAGACTTGTTGCAGACCGAGCCGCTCGTGTAAGGCAGGAAGAACTTGTTCATGATGATGCACACGGCGTTGAACAAAGGCAGCGCCGCGCACACGAGCGAAAGGATCCAGAACACCGTGCGCAAAAAGCCGGGAATCGGAAGAAGGCTCAGAATGGCGAGCACCACGGGTGCCGCGCAGGCAAACGGCATGAGCTTCATCATGAGCGGGCGGTAAGGCGCCAGCTCGGGACGAGAGAACATGTCGGCGCGGGGCGAGTCGTAATGGGCCACGATGACCACGGGGCGGTTGCGGGGCGAGGCAAGCGGACCGGAGGCCTTGTGGTAGGCGATGACGTTCTGGCTGAGACCCATGCCCCCACGCAGAAAGCCCTCGAGTCGCCCGAAGCGGTCAAGGAAGTAGAGCGCCGTGCTCGCCACGATCATCACAAAGCCGACGATGCCGGCAGCGCCGCCGATGCCGTAGAGGATGGAACCCAAGAACAGCAGGATTCCGATGATGACGTGAGGAAGCCTGGTGAACGTCGGAGCGTTGAACTCCTGGATCTCGGGGTTGAACCCGTGATTGCGATACACGTCGGCGATAAGTTCCGCCGCTTCGCGCTCCTCCTCGCTGCATGCAGGAGTGATCCCCGCGCGCTGCACGAGGTGGTTGAGGTATTTCAGCGTGTTGGCCATCGATTTCCCATTCGCTTGACTCGGCACAGCATATATATGTCGAAAGTATACTCTTAGATAGGTTCTCTATGAACCGGGCACTTTGCCCCAGCCCATGCCCCACGGTTTTCTCATCCCCCTGAACGGCGGTTTTGAGCCCCTTCAACCAACGGCTACAATCGCTGCCAGAAAGGAAACCTCGCGCACGCCAACCGTTTGCGATAAGGACGCATATGACCAACCACGCAGCACATACCGACGAAGCCGACACGCCTAGCGCGCGGGCACGTAGCGAGGCGGCAGCTGCGGCGGGGCGTGCCGCCAACCTTCTCTACACGCTCGCCTCAGCGGGCAGGCCCCTTGCGACCTCGGAGATCATCTCCGACTCCGATCTCGGGTACGGCTCGGGAAACAAGGCCTCCGACCAACGAAAGTTCCGGCGCGACCGCGAGTCCCTCGCGCAGGTTGGCTGCATCGTTAAAGAGCTGCGCCCCCGTGAGGCGGCGGCCGACGAAGAGAGCCTGTGGGAAATAGACCAGGAACGCACCGGCATCACACTTCCCGACACGGCGCTCGACGAGCTTCTCGCCGCGCTGCGCGCCGTAGAGATTCACCTCACGAGACCGAACGTCCCGTACCGACAGGAGCTTCTCCAAGTCCGCGCCAAGCTCGAGCAGATCGCCATCAGCCGCTTCGATACGGACCCGCACGCGCTGCGCACAGCTGCCGACGCGACGGTGGAGGCCACGACGGCGGCCGAGAAGCGCGAGCTCCTCATCAGAGACGCGCTGTGGTCTGCCTTCTCATGGAGAAGGACCGCCGCGTTTGCCTACCGCAAGCCAGACGGCTCGCGCAGGCTCCGCCATGTAAAGATCTACGGCTTCTTTACCGAGGATGGCGTCTCGTACCTATCGGGCGCCGATGCGGACTGCGAGGGAGAACCAGTAAAGACGTTCCGGCTTGACCGGATAGACCGTGTTGCCGCACCCGGGAAAACCTATACGGTGCCACCGTCATTTTCCATTGACGACCAGCGGTTTTTTATCTTTGACTTCAACCGGGAAGACAACCGTGCACACCGGGAAACCATCGAGATCTTCTTACCGGATACCCTGACCGAAAGCGAGGTCAGGACCTTTACTCACGAGACGGGAAGACTCAACAGCATCGAAGGGGGACAGATCTGGTCCGTTCCCGTTCGCGATACGCGCAAGGCGGCGGCGTACTGCCTCGCGTACGCGCGCTTTGGGGTGCGACCGCACAATCCCAGCGACTTCGTGAGCACATGGAGAACCATGATACGGAAGGCGGTAAGCAACCATGCCGCGGTCAAGTAAGGAGCGCGAGGGCCTTCTCGATCGCGCCATCTCGCTCATGGCGCTGTTAGGCACGATGCCTTCAGGACGCATTGCCATTGCACGGGCGGCAGAGCTTCTCGGCTGCTCGGAAGAAGAAGCCGTTGCCGCCGCCGAGGAGATCGCTGTGTTTGGCAACCGCGCAACCGGCGCGCGAGCCGCCGTGTCCGTTGAGGGAGCGTACCTGCGATACCGCGGCGTTGACGAGATGATCCCGCAGGTAAGACTCACCCTGCCTCAGAGCTTGGCGCTCCTAAGCGCGCTCAACGCCACATCGGGACCCGTCCGCGCACAATCCCTCAGAGAGAGTTTGGCGGGCATTCTCTCCCCCGGAGAAGACCGCGCTGCGAGCAGCGCTCTCGTGCGTGACGCCGCGCCGTGGTCGCCGCATCTCCCGGCGCTTGCCGAGGCCGTTGAGGTAGGTATCCGGTGCCGGATACGTTACCGGTCAAACCGGGAAAACAAGGCAATTTGGCGCACGGTCGATCCACACCGCCTGTTTGAGTCCGACGATGCGCTGTACCTCTCTGCCTGGGATGTTTGCAAGGATGCGCAGCGCCTTTACCGCCTCGACCGCCTCTCGGACTGCGTCCTCACCGAGGACTCCGTTGCGCGGCATCGCTATGACGATCGTACGCTCAACGAGGCCTTCATGGACGACGGAACCCTCGCACGCGTGCGCTTTGCCTCGCGCGAGACGTTTGCCGCGGCGGATTGGCAGGGGATCCTCGCCGTAAGCGGCAAGCGTCGCGGACCCGTGACCGTTGACGTTGCCTGTACGAACCTGCCTTGGCTGTTCGACCAAGTTCTGGCATCAGACGGTGCGATCGAGCTCATAGGGCCCAGCGACGTGCTCAACCAGTACGCCGCGTACGCGCGCAGCCTGCTCGACGGCGCACTGTAAGGCCAACCGGTTGCACCTCGGTCAGCGTCGGTGCGTTTTTCTCCACAGCTCGAGGTAGCGCCCCACGAGCGCGCATTCTATGCGCTGGTATCCCGTGGGCAACGACCCGAGGAACTGCCTGCCGTACCCTTTGGTCACCAGGCGCGAGTCGGCAAGCACGAGCACGCCGCGGTCAGACGACGAGCGAATGAGCCTGCCGGCGGCCTGCTTGACCTCGAGCACCGCCTCGGGCAGCGAGTAACGGGCCCACGCGCGCTCCTCTCGCAGGTCGCGCTCGCGCACGAGCGGATCAGTCGGACTCGCAAAGGGCAGCTTCGGGATCACCACGCAGCGCAACGCATCCCCAACGGCGTCAAATCCCTCCCAAAACGCCTTGAGCGCAAAGAGCGAGAGCTCCTCCGACGCAAGGAACCGATCACGCAGACGCTTGGGCGAGCTGTTGCGGAACTGGCAGTCGAGCTCAAGCCCAGCGCGCTCGAGCGCAGGATTGACCCGCCGGTAAAGATCTTCCATGTCGCGGCGGTTGGTAAAGAGCGTCAGCACTGAACCACCCATGGCAACGTGCACGTCTACCAGCAGCTTCTCAAGCGAGCTCAGATACGCGTCGCGGTTGCGCGGGTCGGGAACGTCCCCTGCCACCACAATAGCCATATGCTCGTCGTAGTTGTAGCTCGAGTCCAGGTGCCGCGCGCGCGACAGGCCCTCGCCGATACGGTCCAAGCCCACGGCATGGTTGAAGTGCGAGAAGTTCCCGGCAACCGCAATCGTGGCAGACGTGAAGATGACCGTGTGCATCTCGGGAAGCCAATGGTCCGCGAAAGCCTGCCCGATATCCATGCGCTCGGCGGTAAACGTCTCGCCGCCCGCCTTGATGCGGTGATTGACCTGCAGGGAGTACACATAGGCGCTGTCCGTTCCGTCGAGTACGAGCTTGAGCGAGTCGAGAAGCTCGTGAACCCGTCTGCCGGCGTCGGCGAGGTCGACGACCTTCTCGGGAACCTCGGCCTTGATGGCCTCCACGGCAGACGCAATAGTCCGGTCGGCCGCATCGAGCGCGCGCACCGCGGTGTCACCTGCGTCGAGAAGCTCGGCCCACGCCGGCGTAGCACGGATCTCGGGGCTGATCCACAGGCTGACCGACTCGTAGCCGCGCTGCGCGGGGAAGCCCTGGGCAAACGTGCGCATAGCCTCAA
The DNA here is from genome assembly GCA_944322175.1 of uncultured Coriobacteriaceae bacterium. GTDB lineage: Bacteria > Actinomycetota > Coriobacteriia > Coriobacteriales > Coriobacteriaceae > CALUOB01. Next base: position 42,997 of record CALUOB010000004.1, on the reverse strand, counting down.
AAAGCCCCGCCATCGCAACCGACGCGCGTGCGCAGGCCGCATCGGCCTTGGCAACCAGCCCCATGAAAAGCGTGGCGGACTCAGAGGACGCCATATCATGCGTGAGCTGCCCGACAACGCCCGTTCTGCGACCGCCCAAGCGCTCGAAGAGCGTGCGCGTCTCGTCAGCAGACACTTGAATCGCCCACTGCCGGCGCGCCTCCGCCTCAACCGAGTGCGCCTCGTCGACTACCCAATGGCGAATCGGCGGCAAGATCTTTCCGTCGGCTGCGACGTTGCGGAACAGCAGGGAATGGTTGGTCACCACGATGTCGGCACCCGCAGCCCGGCGACGCGCGCCGTGCACGAGGCACTTATCGGGATAGAACGGGCATAGACGGCGCGCGCACTCTTTGGACTGCGTCGTGAGGGAGCGCCGGCTCACGCTGCGCCAACGGATACCCAGCGCATCCAGGTCGCCCTCGGGCGACTGGCACACGTACGCGTAGATGACCGCAATGGCCGTCAGCGTGTCCGCCGGGTCGCGGTTGGTCTCGATGGCCTCGTTGCTGCGCGCCAGCCGTTCGAGCTTGCGCAGGCAAGGATAATGGTCGTACCCCTTAAGGGCACAGAATGACAACCCGCCGGGCAGTTCACGCGCGAGACGCGGCAGCTCGTGGTACATGAGCTGGTCGGTGAGGTTGTTGGACTTTGTGGCCACGCCCATCGTGATGTGGTTGCGCTTAGCCGCCAAGGCAAAGGGCACAAGGTAGGCGATCGACTTGCCAACGCCGGTGCCCGCCTCGATCACCCGATGCGTGCGGGTCGCGAGCGCGTCGCGCACCTCGTCGGCCATGGCAATCTGCTCCGCGCGCGGCTCGTACTCCGCGTACATGCGCTCCACCAAGCCGCCCGGCTCAAACGCGCGCTCAAGCTCGTCGCGGCTCGGCACGCTCAGGCTCGGGAGCTCGTCCGCATCGAGATGCTGCTCAACCTCGGAGGAACGGAGAAGGTCGGCACGTGCGGCTACGAGCGAGAACGGAGCGCTTTCGTCTGCGCCGGCAAGCTGCGAGAAGATCGGACGGTACGACCATGCCACGTCGGGGTGCATATCAGCCAGTCGCCGCATGAGCCCGCGCGGGAAGTCGGAGAGCGCCGTAAGCAGCACGCGCCACACGCCGCACAGCGCCTCGACATCGGCCATGGCGCGATGCTCGACGGAGGTGCAGCCGAAGAGCTCGGCCATGACGGCGAGCTTGTGCGAGGCAAGGCGCGGCAGCGCGATGCGCGAGAGCGCCAGAGAGTCGATCCAGAGATCGCTCACAAACACGCCGCCCTTCACCGACTCGATGAAGGTGCGGTCAAAGTTGGCGTTATGGGCAATGACCGGACGCCCGTCGACAAACGTCCGCAGCGCCGCCACAGCCTCAACCGCCGACGGAGCGTCGGCAACGTCGGCGTTCGTAATGCCCGTGAGCTTAACGATCTCCGCCGGAATCGGACCAGCGGTAGGATGCACGAACGTCTGGAACCGCTCTACGATCTCGCGGCCCCGCAGGCGCGCGGCGGCGATCTCTATCAGCTCGTTCTCCTGGGACGAGAGGCCCGTGGTCTCGGTATCGAGAACCACCACATCGTCCTCGATAAGGCCGAAGTCGCGCGTAGCGGCGCGCTCCTCGAGCGTTCGATACGCATCAATGACCGTCTGCGGCGTGCCGGGCAGCACCACAGAGGCAATCTCTGGCTTGCTCATGTACCTGCTCCTCTGCGGCGCAGCCCGCGCCGTTATTTTCCTGCTCGCTCGAGCGCAAGCTCAACGAGCGTGCGCACCAAGTCGGCAAACTCGATGCCCACATGACGCGCCTCGTCAGGGAACAGCGAGGTGGGCGTCATGCCGGGAAGGTTGTTCGTCTCGATGATGACAGGGCCGTCCTCGGACACGATGAAGTCGCTGCGCGAGTAACCGCTGCAGCCGAGGGCGTCGTGCGCGAGCGCGGCGAGCTCCTGAGCGCGGGCGTAGTCCTCAGGCGAGAGACGGGCCGGGCAGATATGGTGCAGCTCGGCAGGCTCGTATTTGACCTTGAGGTCGTAGAACTCGGCACCCTCGCCCGGGTTGATCTCAACGATGGGAAGGGGGCGCGGATGCTTGTTGCCCAGAACGCCCACGGAGATCTCGGTGCCGACGATGCGCTTCTCGATCAGGATCTTGTTGTCGAGCTCAAAGGCGGTTGCGATCGCCGCGTCGAGCTCGTCGGCGCTGTGAACCGGCGTCACACCGAAGCTCGAACCGTTGATAGCGGGCTTCACGAAGCACGAGGTCCCGACCTTCTCGACGATCTCGTCAACGGAGTACGGTTCGCCCTTGGTGAGCACCACGTCGGGCGAGGTGGGAATGCCCGCGCGCTGATACACGAGCTTGGCGAGCACCTTGTCGGACGCCGTGCCGCTCGCGATAACACCCGAACCGGTGTAGGGGATACCCAGCCACTCGAGAACGCCTTGGATAGTGCCGTCCTCGCCGCCCTCGCCGTGCAGGCCGATAAAGGCAACGTCGTAGCCGCCCTGCGCAAGGGCGACAATAGCCCCCTCGTCCGAAGGGTCGATCATGTCGACCGAGGCAAACCCCGCGTCGATCAGACCTTTTTTGATAGCCGCGCCCGATTCGAGCGAGATCTCGCGCTCCGAAGAACGACCACCGGCCAAAACAACGACGCGCAGCGACGCCGGATCCGTATTTGGCATGCTACCTGCTCCTCTCACCGCGCCTTTTAGGCTTCATGCAGTAGACTTATGCGAGTATAGCCCCGCGTTGAAACAGCATAACCCAAATACGCGGTATCACTTTTCCGGAGGTTCATTTAATGGAACACACAGAACGCCGCCGCGACATCAAGCAGCTCACGCGCGAGGACCTCGCACGGGCGCTCAGCGACCTCAAGCAGCCCGCTTTTAGAACCAAGCAGCTCATCAGCTGGCTCTACGAGAAGCATGCGCACTCCTTTGACGAGATGACCAACCTCCCCGCTGCGCTGCGCGAGAAGCTCGCCGAGCGCTACACCCTCAACATCCCAGCGGAGGTTGCGCGCCAAGTCTCCAAGGACGGGTCGCGCAAGTACCTGCTCGAGCTCGCCGACGGCGTAACCGTCGAGACCGTTGGCATGCCGCGCCGCAACAAACTCTCGGTCTGCATCTCGACGCAGGCGGGCTGCGGCATGGGCTGCGCCTTCTGCGCCACGGGAATGGGCGGTTTTGTGCGCTCGCTCACCTCAGGCGAGATGTACGACCAGGTCATGCATGTTGCCGAGGACTTTGGCACGCGCCCCACGAGCGTCGTGTTCATGGGTCAGGGCGAGCCGTTCGCCAACTACCGCGAGACGCTCGCCGCCCTGCGCTGGCTTAACGCTGAGGACGGTGCGGGCATCGGCGCGCGCCATCTGACGGTCTCTACGTGCGGCGTCATTCCCGGTATCCGCGCGTTTGCCGAAGAGCCCGAGCAGTTCACGCTCGCCATCTCGCTGCACTCCGCCATTCAGGAGACCCGCAACAAGCTCATGCCCGGCGTTAAGAAGTACACGCTGCTGCGCCTTCGCGAGGCGCTCGACCAGTACATCGAGAAGACCGGTCGCCGACCCACCTACGAGTTCGCCCTCATCGGCGGCGTCAACGACACCAACCCCGAGATGGACGCGCTGGTCGACTTCTGCGCCGGCACGCTTGCGCACGTCAACATCATCCAGCTCAACCGCGTGAAGAACAGCCTTTTGGAACCCTCGACGCCCGAGAAGGCCGCCGAGCTCGTGCGTCGCCTGAACGCCCACGGCGTTGAGGCGACGATCCGCAACTCCCGCGGCAACGACATCGACGCGGCTTGCGGCCAGCTTAAGCAGCGCGTCATCAACCCGCACAACGCTTAACCCCTCTACTCAGAGATCAAACAGCAACGGCCTGTCCCTCACGTGAGGGACAGGCCGTTGTTTTACGTGAAACACTTCTCGCTGCGCATGAGTACTTACAACTCAGGAAGCAATACGTACATATGTTCGTATATTAGTATCCGATGTACTCCCACTGCTGGGCAACCCATTCTTGGTTGATCTTGGGGTCGCGCTTAAGCTGCGCGGTCCTAACTACAACGTCTTCCGACATACCAGATACCTTGGCCTTGGAGCTCTGATACGCCGCATTGGCCTTGCCCACGATCTTCTTGCGCAGAACCTCGTCTGTCGCAAGCTTGTAACCGACGATCGCGCCAGCCACAACGGTAGCAGCGGTACCCGCAGCAGCAACAATTGCAACAATCTTATTCATGCTCATGAGTCTCCTCTCGACCGCTTGTCATCATCTGAATCAGCCTGCCCAGATCTTCTTCATCTGTGAACTCGATCTCGATCTTATTCTTTCCACGCAGCGACTTTACGCGCACGGGAACATCAAAGTATCGGCGAAGGGCGCGCGCGGCGCGTTTATACGACTGCGGGGCAACCGTTCGCGCCGGACGAGGCTCTTCTCCGACTGAAAACAACGGAGCAAGACGCTCAGTCGCGCGCACTGACAAACCTTCCGCAACAACGCGCTCCGCAAGCTTAACGCGAGCCTCGTCGTCAGGAACAGACAGTATGGCACGCGCATGACCAGCCGATATCTTTCCTTCAAACAGCATATCCTGCACTGCATCAGGCAAATCGAGCAGTCTCAGGGCGTTCGCAATTGCCGATCGGGACTTGGAGACCGCTTTTGCAAGAGCATCCTGTGTAAGCCCATTTGCCTCGATAAGCTGTCGATATCCCTTTGCCTCCTCGATAGGGTTGAGGTCGGATCGCTGCAGGTTTTCGATCAGCGCAAGCTCGAGCATCTCCCGGTCGTCGACCGCGCGGACAATTACGGGGACTTCTTTGAGGCCGGCGCGCAAAGACGCCTGATAACGGCGCTCGCCTGCAATGATCTCGTACTTGCCGTCGTGCTTTCGCACCAGCAACGGCTGAAGCACCCCGTGAGCCTTGATCGACTCGGCAAGCTCGTCGAGAAGCTCGTCGTCAAAATGAACACGCGGCTGATTAGGGTTAGGAACGATGTCGTTCAACGAAACCGTAGTGTCAGGACTTGTGTAGCCGGACTCGGACTGCGCCTCGCTGATAAGCGATCCAAGGCCTCGTCCAAGACCACCTCTTCTGCTAGCCACGACGTATCACCTCCCGTGCAAGCTGCATATACGCGCGCGACCCCTTGTTGTTAGGTGCGTACTTAACCACCGGCAGGCCAAACGACGGCGCTTCGGACACCTTCACCGACCGAGGAATGACCGCCTGGAAGACCTTCTTGCCAAAGTAGTTGCGAACCTCGTCGACCACTTGGTTCGAAAGCGTCGTACGGGAGTCGTACATGGTGAGCAGTACGCCGAACGTCTCAAGATGCCTGTTGAGGCGGTCTTTGACCATCTTCATCGACTCAAGGAGCTTGGTCACGCCCTCGAGCGCATAGTACTCGCACTGTATCGGGATCAACACGCTGTCTGCTGCCGTCAGAGCATTGACCGTCAACAAGCCAAGCGAAGGCGGGCAATCGATAAACACGTAGTCGAAATCATCCTTAAGACCCACGATGATGTCTCTCAGTCGCATCTCGCGCGCCATCACCGACACCAGCTCAACCTCGGCGCCAGCAAGCTGGATAGTCGAAGGCACCAGAAACACCTTCTTACACGGCGTCTCCATCACAAGGTTCTCGATCGGTACGCTGCGAAGCAGCGCATCGTAGACGCACGCCTCGAGCCCCTCTTTCTCGATACCGAACCCGCTCGTTGTGTTGCCCTGAGGATCAAAGTCAACAACAAGAACCTTCTTGTTGTACTCGCCAAGAGCTGCTGCAAGATTCACCGCCGTTGTCGACTTACCAACGCCACCCTTCTGGTTCAGAATCGCAATGATCTGAGATTCCTTCTTGGCCTTAGAGCGCGGCACATCCTTGTATCCCACTGCAACTTCTCCTTACTGCGATGTTTCACGTGAAACAACGTCATCGAGCAACGACGCCACCGTCAGAGACGACGGTGAACCGTAGCGTCATTCTATAGTACCGTGCGGACACGAACGGAACCATCAGCCCGTAATGCCGCGGGCCTATGTTTCACGTGAAACATAGGCCCGCACGGCAAACAACTCAAACAGCGCTACGCAAGCGGATCGCGCTTTGCCTTACCGATAGGACGCGGCAACTTGATCTTTGGGTGGCTACTGCGCTGATAGCAGATGATCGTACGATGACCTTTGTCGTCAGGCAGATCGTACTCGTCAAACGAGATCCTACGCATACCACAGATCTTGGCAGCGGCGTCGCCGGAAGCAATCTCCTCTTCGTCAGGATTGCCCTTCGAAACGGCAAGGACGCCGTCAAACGAAAGAAGCGGAGAAGCGTACTCAACAAGCGTCGGCAGACTCGCAACGGCGCGCGCCGTGACAAAACCAAACTCCTTGCCATGCAGCTGAGCATAGGCCTCCACGCGGTCGCACACCGTCGAGATGCCTGTCAGGCCGAGCTGCTTAACGAAACCCGTGACTTCGTGAATCTTCTTGCCTGTGGAATCGAGAAGTACGCCGCGGCGTCCGGAGCAGATGGCAAGAGGAATACCGGGGAAACCGGCTCCGGTGCCCATATCGAGGAAGAAGCCGGACGAGCGCTTGAGATACGGAAGCAGCAAAAGAGAATCGACCACGTGAAGGATCAACGCGTCCTCCGGAGACGTGATGCGCGTGAGATTGATACGCTCGTTCGCATCGATCACCATGTCGAGATGCTCGAGCAAACGCTCCGCTTGATCGCGAGAAACGCTGAGCCCCATCTCGTCGGCTAAAGACAACAAACGCTGAGTGGTTTCTTTTTGCTCCATTTATAGCTCCGTTTCACAACCGTCAGCACGATCCGCAGCAGCCCCGCTGTACGATTCAGCACGCAACCGCTCAGCAGAGGCCATGACTTCTGACACAAACTTCAGTATAACGAAGAGCGTCAGAGAGCGGGAGCGCAGAGAGCCTCATAACGAAGGACGCCTTCGTGCATCATATATATAAGACAAGGATTCCCCAAACAGACAAGCGCAACGCAAAAACGGCGACTCAGACTCACGTCACAAGAACTTGAGTCGCAAAGCGCACAAAAAAGGGGTCCGAAGACCCCTTCAACACTTTGTATGAGAAATGCTTAGTCGATCTCAACAGGAACCACAACCACGAAGCGGTCGGGGTCGACACCTTCGGAATGCGTTACCACATCGTCGTAATCACGGAGTGCAAGGTGCACGAGACGACGCTCGTAGGCGTTCATCGGAGGGAGCTTGACCGAACCGCCGGTGCGCAGCGCACGCTTCGCCGCATTGCGCGCCATACCGGCGAGCTTGCTCTTGCGACGGCTCTTGTAGCCCTCAACGTCTACCACCAGCGGGAAGCGGAAACCCAGCTTGCGGCTGACCATCAGCGAAACGAGCGTCTGCAGCGCGTCAAGCGTACGGCCGTGACGGCCGATGAGCACCGCCAGGTCACCGCCGGACACATCGAGGATCAGCTCGCCGTCATCGCCATCGTACTCGTCGATCGAGCACTTGTCGGCACCAAAGTGGGAGAGGATGGTGCGCAGGACGTCGATCGCGATGTCGGCAACCAGATCGAGCTCGGCGTCGGTCAGAGGCTCGCCGGACTTTACGTGCGCGGCAAGTTCAGGGTAGTCGCCGGTGTAACCTTCCAGGACATCGTCCGCGACAGCATCGGCCTCAGAAGCCGCCTGCTCAAGAGCGTCGACGTCGATCTCTACAACATCATCCATGGAAACTCCTTTAGTAAGGTGCCTTACTAATTAAAAGAGCGCGCCTATACGGCGCGCTCCGCTTAGTGCTTCTTGTGCGGGCGCGCTTTGCGCTCGCGGCGCACCACGTCCACCTCAACAGGTGCCGAAGCCAGGCGAGCCTCTTCCTCTGCCTTGGCCTGCTCCATCACGCGCTTGGTGATGAACACCTGCTGGATGACCGCCCACGCGCTCGACGTGTCGTAGTACAGAAGCACGCCGGCAGGCAGGCTCCAGCCGATCACAACCATGAAGACGGCCATGAAGATGGCAGTGGTCTTCATGCTCGACGCCTGAGCACCCGTCTGGTTACGCGAGGTCAAAAGCGTCGGGATGAGCGTAAGAACGCCGAAGAGCGCAAGGATGATGAGGTACGGCAGGGCCGCCACAATGTCACCGCTCGCAAACGAACCGCCGGGCGTGCCCGCGAGGTTCGGGATGATGTTGTAGAACGAGCCGCCGTCGGGAATGCGGTCGCGCAGCACCGTGAAGAGCGCGAAGAAGACCGGCATCTGGATGAGCAGCGGCAGGCACCCGCCCAGCGGGTTGAACTTGTTCTCGGCCTGGAACTTCATCATCTCTTCGTTCAGGCGCTGAGGATCGTCAGCGTACTTGTCCTGCAGCTCCTGCAGCTTGGGCTGGAGCACCTGCATGCGCGCCGTAGACTTGGTAGCGCGCGTCTGCAGCGGGGTCAGGATGAGACGGATGATGAGGACCAGGATGATGATCGAGAGACCCCAGTCAATCGCGATGCTCTGAATGAACTGAAGCACCGCGAAGATAATGTCAACGAGCCAATCCCACATGAGATTTCCTCCGATGGCACCGTGCTCTACGGTACCGGGTCGTAGCCACCCGCATGCAGCGGATGGCACCTTACGATGCGCTTCAACCCCAGCCAGGACCCTCGGAGAACACCGTACTTCTCGATTGCCTCGAGACAGTATTGGGAACACGTGGGGATGTAGATACACGAGTCAGGCAGCAACGGCGAAAGACGGCGCTGGTACAGGCGGATCAACGCCAGTGCAGCGCGCTTAACCACGCGGCGCCTCCTCCATGGTGAGCCCGGCGCGCTTCATGAGGGAGCGCAGGGCCCGGCACATCTCGTCTGGGCGAGAAACGCGCGTGCGCGGGGTGGCGAACAGGATAAGGTCTTTGCCGACCACCGGGAGCGCACAGGCTTGAGCCGTAGCACGCAGAACGCGCTTTGAGCGGTTGCGCACAACGGCGCACCCAAGCCGCTTAGCTGCGACAAAGGCGACCCGTCCGGGGTCGCCTTTGTCGGATGCATCGCAGATGATCATGCGAATAAGCGGATGGTTGTAGCGTTTCCCATGAGTGAACACACGCTCGAAGTCTTGCTTGGACTTGATGGTATTCATATAAGATGAGATATGCCCGCTTTGCTACACGCAGAGACGCTTGCGACCCTTGGCACGACGACGGGCCAGAACAGCACGGCCGCCCTTGGTGGCCATGCGGGCGCGGAAGCCGTGGGTCTTGGCGCGCTTGCGCTTGTTAGGCTGATACGTACGCTTCATGTCTCATTTCCTCCTGTTGCGTTTCAAGTGCCTATGCTTATGGCAGCTTAAGCTCCAGAATTGTAGAGAATAACTCCAGCTCATGTCAATGACGAGCGCAAAACACACAGGGCAAACACCTCGGAAGATGCTAAAATTTCTTTCACGATATTTCGCCGACTTTTCAACAGCTCCTGTTGGAATTGTTGATAACTTTTCACGAAGTTGCTTCAGTTTTCAACATGTTTTGAAAAGTTGTTGGAAGCGCGTGAAACAGTCGTAAAATCGCAGGTCAAACGTAGTAACGAGCATGAAACGGGCATGGCTATGGCGGATTCGTTCTACCCCTTCGTCGATTCAGGCGAGGACGTTGCCACCAACAGGCACATCACGGCGGCGCAAAAAAGCCCCTTCGCCGAGGCGCAGCGCGCGCAGGCAGGCGCCGAGGCAGCCGCATACGAAGCGGTGGCCGCGCAAAACGAGTCGGAGCGGCACGGGGCAGAGGGCGGCGCCGAGCTCGTGCGCTACCCGGCGCGCATAGCCATCTACGACGACCTGCTCTCGACGCCGCGCGTCATCGTGGTTGAGCCCAAAGACATTCGCTCCTACCTCGAGGAGATCACCAACACGGTCAACGCCTGTGTGAAGGAGCAAGGCGGCTCCATCCCCTTCATGGTCATACGCGAGATCGTCGAGAACTTCATCCACGCGTACTTTATAGAGCCCACGGTTTCGATCCTCGACGGCGGCAACACCATCCGCTTCGCCGACCAGGGTCCGGGCATCGCCAACAAGGACCTCGCGCTCGAAGCAGGCATGACCAGCGCAGACGAGCATATGAAACGCTATATCCGCGGCGTGGGGTCGGGCTTTCCGACCGTTCAGCAGTACCTCGAAATGGCGGGCGGCAAGCTCGTTATCGAGGACAACATGAACCGCGGAACCGTGGTAACCGTGACGCTCGACCAGACGCGGCTCGCGGGGTACGGCCAGCCTCCCGCCGCCGCGGCGCCCGGAGCACCTCAGGGCGACCCGCGCTACGCCGGCGCGGCGCCGGGAGCAGGACCGATACCCGCAGGCGCAGGCTACGGATCCCCATGGGGCGCGCCGGCCTACCAGCCTTACCCAGCCCCGTGGCCGGGGACGCAGGCGCAGGCGACGCCAAACGCCTGGCAACAGCCGCAGGGATATGGATTTCCTCAGAGTTATCCACAAGCGCCGCAGATGTTTTCCACACCTCCGCAACCTGCGGAAACGGCAATGGCGGCGCAGAGCGAAGCAGCCCCATTCATTTCGGAACGAGGGCATCTAGCTCTTGGTTTTCTGCTTGAACACGGGTCATGCGGGCCCACCGAGTTGGCGCGCGCGTTCGGCTCCTCCAATCCCACGTGGTCCCGCGAGCTTGCTACACTGGCAGAGACGGGACTCGTCATCAAGCGAGGCCAGAAGCACTTCCTCACCGAACTCGGCAAAACGTACGCTGCGCGCTAGCGCACGCTACCGCCGCAGCGCATATATACCTAGCCCCACACGACCAAGCAGGTTGCCATGGACAGCGAAGCCCAGATACTTCTCGACGACACGCGCTCGTTCTGCGAGCGGGACGGACGCGACCAGCGCCTCGTGAGCATGCTCGCGCAATGCCGTGCGCTCGACCTCACCGAAAGCTCCCTCGTCATAGCGGCGCCGTCGCGCTTTGCCGTAGCCTACCTCGACAAGCAGCGCGCGGTTATCGAGCCCTACCTCGAGGAGATCGCGTTTGTCCCGCTCAGCCTCGAGGTTCGCCCTCCCGAGCAGGAAGCCGGAGCGGCTCCGCGCGCGCAGGCAGCCGCGAGCGCGCCCGCGCCGCAGCCCCCGACTGCGCAAGCAGCGCCGCCGCGCGCAGAGAAGAGCGCTCCCGCAGCGAGTGAGCCCACAGGGGCCGCGGCATCCGCCCCGGTCGCGCAGGCCCCTGCCGCCGCAGAGACGACACCTGTTGCGCCAGCCGGATCGACCGTGCGCAACGCGGTCTCCCCCGCCGACTTCGCCCGTCTCATGGCGCAGATGACCGGCGCGGCGGCACCGAGCGCAGACGAGCATGCCGCAAGCGCCGGCAGCGCACCGGCGGAGTCGGCGGCAGAGCCCGCGCCCGCCGTGGGCATCAACTCCAAATTCACGTTCACGAACTTCATCCTGGGCTCCGAGAACAAACTCGCGTACCAGAGCGCGATCCGCTTCACAGCGCTCGCCGAAGAAGGCGCGGGCGCTCGCGCGCTCTTCATCTACGGCCACAGCGGCCTCGGCAAGACCCACCTTCTGCTCGCCATCAAAAACGAGCTCGCCAAGTGCCGTCCCGACCTCAGGGTCAAGTACGCCAACTCCCAGGCCTACATCGATGACTACATGCGCGACCTCGCCGACCTCAAACACGACAGCGGCAAGGGTGTGCTGCGCGAGTACCACGACGCCGATGTGCTCATCATCGACGATATTCAGAACATCCTCGGCAAGCAGTCGACCATCGAGCAGTTCTTCCAGCTTGTCGACGAGTTCATCCGCAAGGGCAAGGGCATCGCTATCGCGTCCGATCGCGCTCCCAAGGAGCTCGCTATGGACGAGCGCCTCACGAGCCGCTTTAACTCCGGCATGCTCTGCCTCGTGTCAGAGCCCGGCTACGAGACAAAGCTCGCGATTCTCAAGCACTACTACGAGAACATGATCAAGGCCAAGGACGTCTCGCAGTACGCCAACGTCGACCCCGACCTTCTCCAGGCGCTCCAGATGGACTCGGGCACGCTCACCGAGGACCAGCTCAGCTTCATGGCCGAGATCTCGGGCAACAACATCCGTGAGCTCGAGAGCTTCTGCGAACGCTGCGCCAACGACGCGCGCGAGAAAGAGCTGGCCGGCAAAGAGCTCACCAACGAGGACATCCAGACCATCGCCAACCAGTACTTCGACACCGCCGCCAAGGTAATCCGCGTCGGAACCGTGCAGACGGTCGTGGAAGAGTTCTACCAGGTGCCGCACAAGGAGATGGTCGGCCGCAAGCGCACGAGCAACATCGCCACCGCGCGCCATATGGCCATCTACCTCACCTACGAGCTTTGTTCCATGTCGCTCAACGCCATCGGCGCGGCGTTCGGCGGGCGCGACCACTCGACGGTGCTCTCGAGCGTCAAGGTTATCGAGCGGCGCCTCGAAGCCGATCCGGCGGTGCGCGAGGAGTGCCAGCACCTGCGAACCAAGATTCAGCTGAGATCGTAGGAGAACCGACCGATGGGGCGATAAGCCCCTGTGGAAAACTGGAGTATGATATGCGGACAACGGGAGGAAAAACGCCGCACCCTCGTGGAAAGCCCCGGAGGAGCCTCGGGCCTGTGGACAAACACCCTCGGTTTTCCACGCACTCAAAAGGCAACTTTACCGCCGTGAGCTGCGCGGAGAAGAACACTCCACGTTTTCAACCGCTCTATTATTACTGTTAGGTTTAGATATATAAGAGAACATAAACAAGACCCGCTCCCAGAAAGGTGCACCATGAGATTCACGGTTAGTCAATCAGCGCTCGCCGACGCCCTCGCCGTTGTACAGAAGGGCATTGCCGGATCGTCTACGTTGCCGATCCTCTCGGGCGTTCTCATCAAGGCCCAGGACGGCGTCCTCGAGTTCCAGACGTCCAACCTGACGATCTCGATCAAGCACCGCGTTGCCGCGCGCGTTGACGAGGCCGGTGCCGTGGTCCTTCCGTGCAAGATGCTCGCCAACATCACCAAGACCCTGCCCGACGCCGCCGTTCAGTTTGTCTGCGACGGCCGCCAGGCGCAGATCGCGTGCGAGAAGAGCGCGTTTCGTCTCAACACGCTGCCGGCCGAGGACTTTCCGGAGTTTCCGGCGTTTGCGCTCGAGCGTTCCGTGGAGCTTCCGAGCAACATCCTCTCAGAGATGGTCAACCGCGTGTACCGTGTGACCTCCACCGACAAGAACCGCCCTGTTCTGACCGGCGTGTACATGACCGTCGAGAACAACACCATCCGCCTTGTCGCAACCGACTCGTACCGGCTGGCCGTGTGCGACACCCAGGTGGAGACCTCGTCACTCGACGGCAGCTTCGAGCTGAACGTTCCCGCCGGCGCGTTCTACGACGCGCTCTCCATCACGGGCGGTACCGGCACCATCCTTGTCGGCTCCACCGACACACAGGTCGTGTTCGTGGCGGGCGGCACCACGTACGTCTCACGTCGCATCGAGGGCACGTATCCCAACTACAAGCAGCTCATTCCCGCCGCATGCGCTACGTCCGTCAAGATCAACGTCGATACGTTTGCCGCCGCGCTCAAGCGCGTGGCAGTTATCGCGCAGAACAACTCGGCCGTTCGCTTCGAGATCGACACCGACGCCGGCCTTATGGGCCTCTCGGCCATCTCGAGCGATCAAGACGCCGCGCAGGAGGCGTTTGAGGTCGAGGCCGTGGGCGAGTCCGGGACCATTGCCTTCAACTACCACTACATCTTCGGCTGCCTGAACGCCATCGGGCACGAGAAGGAGATCACCCTCGAGCTCCAGAGCTACGCTCAGGCGGGCGTGTTCAAGTCCTACGGCAAGATCAACTACCTCTACCTGGTCATGCCCGTGCGCGTGTAGGTTCGCATGGCCATGCAGCTGACGCACCTCACGGTGCGTGATTTCCGCAGCTTCGAAGCGTACGACCTCGATCCTTCGCCAGCGACCACCATTCTCGTGGGACGCAACGCCGTGGGCAAAACGAACCTTGTCGAGGCTCTGCAGCTCCTTACGGCGGGACAGTCGTTCAGGCGCCCCGCCCCGCGCGATCTCGTGCGGGAGGGCGCCCGCGCCGCCATGGCGGCAGCCCGCCTCGAGGGCGAGGGCCGTGTTGTCGACATCCGTCTCGACGTGACGGGCGGCAAGCGGTCGTTCAAGCGCAACGGCAAAGGCGTCGCCGCCGCGGGGGTGCGCGGCATCGTGCCGTCGGTGCTCTTCTGCCCCGATCATCTCGACATGGTCAAGCGCTCTGCGCGCGTGCGCCGCGAGGCGCTCGACGACTTCGGTATGCAGCTCAACGAGCAGTACGCCAAGCTCGTGTCGGCGTACGCGCGCTCGGTTGAGCAGCGCAACGCCTTGCTCAAGGAGCCCGTGCTCGACACGGGGCTTCTCGAGGCCTGGGACGAGTCGATAGCGCTCACCGGTGCGGCGCTGCTGCAGCATCGCTGCGCGCTTCTCGACCGCGTGCGGGCTCATATGGCCGAGGCGTACGCCACGATTGCCCCGCACGAGGAGATTGGCGTGGCGTACGAAGCAACCGTCGGGCCTGTCGAGGGCGCCTCGCGCGAGGAGCTCGCCGATCGTCTGGTGGAGGCGTTCCGCGCGCGACGCGAGGAGGAGCGCCGCCGCGGCATGACGCTCACGGGTCCGCATCGCGACGAGATCGTCTTTACCATCGACGGCCGCGACGCGCGGGCCTTCGGTTCGCAGGGTCAGCAGCGCAGCGTGGTGCTTGCCTGGAAGATGGCCGAGGTCCGTGTGACGCGCGACATACTCGGCAGGTACCCGCTCCTTCTGCTCGACGACGTGATGAGCGAGCTCGACGCCTCGCGCCGCGACGCCATCATGGGCATCGCCGAGCGCTCGGTTCAGACGGTGGTTACCACCACCAACTTGGGGTACTTCTCGCACGAGGTGCTGGACGGCGCGAAGGTGGTGCGTATCGGCGATGAGTGACGAGACGACGCGTCCTGCGGGCGTGCGCGCAGGACGGGCGGAAGAGGAGCGCCGCAGGCGCATCGAGCACGGCGAGCTCGAGCGCGCCGCCGAGCATCCGTGGCCGTACGGCGGGTCCGTGCCCCAGCACGCCATGCGCGACCTCAAGGGCTACATTGACGCCGAGCGCGGCCGCGTGCTCGGCGGCGCGACGCCGCAGATGCGCGACCGTATGCGCGCGGCCGAGCGGCGCGGCGAGGTGTTTGCCGCCTGGAACGCCGTCATGGCGACGAGCCCCGAGGTGGCCCGCGAGAAAGACCATGTGACCGGCCTGTACTACGCGGAGGCCGACAACGCTCTCGTGGTGTACGTCGATGCGCAGGCGTGGGGAACGAACCTCACGATGATGCGCGAGATTCTCCGCACCCGCATGGAGTTTCAGGGCGCGCGCGTGAGCAAGATCGTGGTGCGCGTCTCGCGCGAGGGGTATCGCCGACGCTGAGCGGTCGTTTTCTCCCGTTTTGCAGACGCCCATGAGATAAACGAATCGTTTTTGCCCAATCGCGCCTTCCAGCGGTGTTTGAGGGCCTTGTAGAGCCTTCTACACGCAGGTCAGAGCAATGGCTGATTCAGGTAAAATAGTTCGGATAGCTCAATCAACAGGACTCGTGTGAAAGGACGTGCGCGTGGCAAAGAAACGCGAGCATGAGTACGACGGCAGCGAGATTAAGATCCTCGAGGGTCTTGAGGCCGTCCGCAAGCGTCCCGGCATGTACATCGGCTCAACGTCGATCGCCGGCCTGCACCACTTGGTGTACGAGATCGTCGACAACTCCGTCGACGAGGCCCTCGCCGGTTTCTGCAGCAAGATCACGGTGACGCTTCACCCCGACAATTCCGTAAGCGTCGCGGACAACGGCCGCGGCATTCCGGTCGACAAGCACCCGGTCAAGAAGATCCCCACCCTCGAGGTGGTTCTCACGGTGCTGCACGCCGGCGGCAAGTTCGACAACTCCGCCTACAAGGTCTCCGGCGGCCTCCATGGCGTCGGTTCGTCGGTCGTCAACGCCCTCTCCGAGAAGTTCATCGCGCAGGTGCGCCGCGACGGCAACATCTACGAGATGCAGTTCTCGCGCGGCAAGACGACGCAGAAGATGAAGATCGTGGGCAAGTCCAAGACCACCGGCACGACGATCCGCTTCTGGCCCGACGACACGATCTTCGAAACGGTTGTCATGGACTACGAGGTGCTCGCCAACCGCTTCCAGGAGATGGCGTTCCTCACCAAGAACCTCAAGATCGTCTTTACCGACGAGCGCGGCACCGAACCCGAGACCCGCGAGTACTGCTACTCGGGTGGCGTTTCGGACTTCGTCAAGTACCTCAACGAGACCAAGGAGGTGCTCCCCGGCCTCGCGCGCCCGATCTACCTCGAGGGCAAGTCGACCACCGACGACCCCGAGAAGATGGGCGAGGTCGAGGTGGCCCTGCAGTGGAACGCCGGCTACTCCGAGAACGTCATGAGCTTTGCCAACAACATCTACACGATGGACGGCGGCATGCATCTCGAGGGCTTCCGCACGGCGCTGACCCGCGCGGTCAACGAGTACGCCCGCAAGCAGAACATCCTCAAAGAGAAGGACAACAACCTCACGGGCGACGACGTGCGCGAGGGCCTGGCCGCGGTTATCTCGGTCAAGCTCGCCGACCCGCAGTTCGAGGGCCAGACCAAGACTAAGCTGGGCAGCTCCTTCATGCGCACGCTTGTGCAGAGCATCGTCTACAACGGGCTGAACGAGTACTTTGAGGAGCATCCCAAGCAGGCGCGCACGATCATCAACAAGGCGACGAGCGCCGCGAAGGCCCGCAACGCCGCCCGCAAGGCCCGCGAGGCCACGCGCCGCAAGGGCCTGCTCGAGACCGCCTCGCTGCCCGGCAAGCTCGCCGACTGCTCGGTGAAAGATCCGACCATGACCGAGCTCTTCATCGTCGAGGGCGACTCCGCAGGCGGCTCCGCCAAGATGGCGCGCGACCGTACCATCCAGGCCATCCTGCCCCTGCGCGGCAAGATCCTGAACGTCGAGCGCGTGCAGGCGCACCGCGCCATTACCGCCGACACCATCCAGTCGCTCATCACCGCCATCGGCACGGGCGTGGGCGAGGACTTCAACCTCGAGAAGGCGCGCTACCACAAGATCATCATCATGACCGATGCCGATGTTGACGGCGCGCACATCCGCATCCTCTTGCTGACGTTCTTCTACCGCTACATGAAGCCGCTCATCGACGCGGGCTACGTCTACATTGCCCAGCCGCCGCTGTACCGCCTTAAAGTCGGCCGCCGACTGGAGTACATCTACAAGGACGAGGACCTCTCGCGCGAGGTAGCAGCGCTCCCCGAGGGAACCAAGTACGCCGTCCAGCGTTACAAGGGCCTGGGCGAGATGGACCCCGAGCAGCTTGAGGAGACCACTATGAAGCCCTCCAACCGCACCATGCTGCGCGTCACCATCGACGATGCGGCCGCGGCGGAGCGGGCGGTGTCCGAGCTCATGGGCACGTCGGTCGAGAGCCGCAAGGAGTTTATCCAGAAGCACGCCAAGGACGCTCGCTTCCTGGATATCTAGCGCGTCCTCCTGTGCCGGGCGGGCAATCCGTCACCTGCTCGAGCGCATCCTGATTCACGGCGGAGGCGCCACTGGCGCCTCCTGTTCATGCGGAACCTCGCATGCGACGGATTCCCCGCCCGGCTCGCTGAGTTTCACGAATCATCGGGTTCGGGTTGGGGTTCGAGAGGGTAGTGACGAGAAAGGAGTCTCGTGGCAGATAACGACCGCAGCTTGTTCGATGACGATCGCGAGCCTGTTGATCTGACGGCGGACGTTGCCGACGACGTTGAGGACGTCGACGACGACGCAGCGACAGACGGCGTGCAGACGACGTTTCTGAACGACATCAACGGAGGCCACCTCGAGGCCGCCGACATGGGCAAGGAGATGCGTACGAGCTTCATCGAGTACGCCATGTCCGTTATCGTTGCCCGTGCGCTGCCGGATGTGCGCGACGGCCTCAAGCCGGTTCACCGCCGCATCCTCTACGCAATGAACGAGGCGGGCATCACCCCCAACCGCCCGCATAAGAAGTCGGCCTGGACGGTCGGCGAGGTTATCGGCAAGTACCATCCGCACGGCGACTCCGCCGTGTACGACGCCATGGTGCGTCTCGCGCAGGACTTCTCCATGCGGGTGCCGCTCGTCGACGGCCACGGCAACTTCGGTTCGGTCGACGGTGACCCGCCGGCCGCCATGCGCTATACCGAGAGCCGTATGACGCGCGCCGCGATGGAGATGCTTCGCGATCTCGACAAGGAGACCGTCGACTGGGTCCCCAACTACGACGAGAGCCTGCAGGAGCCCGAGGTTCTTCCCTCGCGCTTCCCCAACCTGCTCGTCAACGGTTCGTCGGGCATCGCCGTCGGCATGGCCACCAATGTGCCCCCGCACAACCTGGGCGAGGTTATCGACGCCGTTGACCTGCTCATCGACAACCCCGATGCCACGACCGAGGAGCTCATGACGGTGCTCCCCGGCCCCGACTTCCCCACGGGCGCCACGATCATGGGCACCGACGGCATCCGTCAGGCCTACGAGACGGGCCGTGGGGCGCTCACCGTGCGCGCCAAGGCGCACGTCGAGCAGATGAAGAACGGCCGCCAGCGCCTCGTGTTCACCGAGATCCCCTATCAGGTGAACAAGGGCACCTTGCAGGAGAAGATCGCGCAGCTCGTCAACGAGAAGCGCATCGAGGGCATCTCTGACCTGCGCGACGAGACCAACCGCAAGGGTATGCGCCTCGTCATCGACCTTAAGCAGAACGCCATTCCGCAGGTGGTTCTCAACAACCTGTACAAGCACACGCAGCTGCAGACCACGTTCGGCGTCATCAACCTGGCGCTCGTGGACGGCGTGCCGCGCACGCTCACGCTGAAGGAGATGCTGCACTACTACATCGCTCATCAGCAGAGCGTCGTGCGCCGTCGCACCGAGTACGACCTGCGCCGCGCTCGTGACCGCGCGCATATCCTCGAAGGCCTCATCATCGCCGTCGACAATATCGACGAGGTCGTGCACATCATCCGCTCCTCCGCCGACGACGCCGAGGCCAAGGAGCGCCTCTCCGCGCGCTTCGGTCTGGACGACGTTCAGTGCGACGCCATTCTCGAGATGCGCTTGCGCCGACTCACCGGCCTGCAGCGTCAGAAGCTCGAGGACGAGCTCAACGAGCTTCTCGAGCGCATCGCGTACTACGAGGACCTGCTCGCTCACGAGGAGAAGATCCTCGGCGTCATCAAAGACGAGCTGGGCGAGATCAAGCAGAAGTTCGCCGACAAGCGCCGCACCGAGATCTCGATGGCCGAGAAGGACCTCGACGTCGAGGACCTCATCGCCGAAGAGGACATGGTCGTCACCATCACGCACACCGGCTACGTGAAGCGTATCCCGGTTGCCACCTACCGCGCGCAGCGCCGCGGCGGCAAGGGCGTGAGCGGCACGAACCTCAAAGAGGACGACGTCATCGACGAGATGTTCGTGGCCTCCACGCACGACTTCGTGCTGTTCTTCTCGTCCAAGGGCAAGGTGTACCGCCTGAAGGTGCACGAGCTGCCCGTGGGCAGCCGCCAGGCGCGCGGCACGGCCATCGTGAACCTGCTGCCGTTTGAGGAGGGCGAGCGCATTGCCGCCGTCATCAGCTGCCGTACGTTCCCCGAGGACGAGTACCTGATCTTTGCCACCGAGTCGGGCATGGTCAAGAAGACCGTCATGAGCGCGTACGACCGCAGCCGCCGCGACGGCATCATTGCCATCAACCTCAAGAAGGACGACCGTCTGCTCGACGTGCGCCGCGTGAAGCCCGGCGACATGGTCATCATGGCAACGACGGCGGGCAAGGCGATTCTCTTCCATGAGGAGGACGTCCGCGCAACCGGTCGCGACACCTCGGGCGTTCGCGGTATCACCATGAAGGGCGACGCGCACGTGCTTGGCATGGAGATCACCAACGGCAAGGGCGACCTTTTCGTCATCACCGAGCGCGGCTTTGGCAAGCGCACGCCCATCAGCGACTACACGCCGCAGGGTCGTGGCGGTCAGGGCGTGTTCACGATCCAGATGACCGAGCGCAAGGGTCAGCTCGCTGCCATGAAGGTGGTTGGCCCGCAGCACGAGCTCTTCATCATCACGGCCGAGGCCATGGTCACGCGCGTCAAGACGAGCGAGATCTCGCGTCTGGGACGTGCGACGCAGGGCGTGAAGATGATGAGCGTGCCCGACGGCGACCGCGTGACCGCGGTGGCGCGCATGACGGCTGCTAAGGCCAAAGCCAAGAAGAAGGCCCAACTCGAGGGTCAGGAGACGCTCGACTTTGCCTCAGCCGGCGCAGGTGCGGAGCCCGAGGACGAGAGCGTTGACATCGGAGCCGACGAGTCTGCCATCGAGGATCTCCTCGGCGACGAGTAGGCCTCCTCACATAACCGCCTGACGTAGAGGGCGCCGACCAACCCGTCGGCGCCTTATTTGATGGATATGCCTCACAAGGAGGAGCTCTGTCACGTGGCGCCTTGTGCGCGGCGGCCCCAAGCGCGATCCTGTCGAGAAAGACGTTGCCGGTGTTCCCTGTTTGCGCGAGAAAGTTTCCGGATGTAGCTGGGGTTTTCGCGGTTGTTGAAGGGTTGTGCCGAGAAAGGTTCGATGCGCGTGTGTCGGGCTCGCGGGACAAAGTCGCGCTCTGTGAGGTCGACAGCGTTGCATATTTCTCGGCTGTTCCGGTGAACATTGTCCCGCCTTGGGAGAAATTCGGCCCGTACGGAGTCGTTTTCCCAGCTTTCTTGCGCATCGTCTCGGCTTTGGAGAGTTCTTCGGTTTGCGGAAGATGGGGTACCTGCCATTCTCGCAGGTAAACGGCATGGCCTGTTTTGCTGTCTCTCCCAAGCAAGGTTCTTGTTCCAGCGTAATTCTCCTAAGCAGAGTCAATGTGACACAAAGAGCGTGCTTTCTCGCTTCGAAGGGTCGTTGTTCTCCCAAGCAAGGACGATGTGTGAAGGTTTGCGCGTCTGCGCCGCTCTGTGCTGGGCATGCTGACGATGGCCGTTGCAATTGCATAAAAAAGACCTCGCGGGTTGCGAGGTCTTGCGAATTTGAATGGTGGAGGTTAGGAGTCTCGGCGTGCGCCTGGCGGCGCCCGCGCCCGCTTCGGCGCCCTGCGCCTCAGCGCGCTCGCTACAAACGCTCCGCGTTTGCTTGACGCTCGCGCCCCCAATGGGGTTCGATCCCCCTAACCTTGGGGTCGATGCGACCGCAAACAAAAAAAGACCCCGCGAGTTGCGAGGTCTTGAGAAATCGTATGGTGGAGGTTAGGGGGATCGAACCCCTGACCTCAGGCTTGCAAAGCCCGCGCTCTCCCAGCTGAGCTAAACCCCCACATAGTAATAAACACCCCAGCGGCGACTCGGCTCTCGCGGGGGTGTTTATTGCGAAGAGAAGTGGTGGGCCCAACAAGATTTGAACTTGTGACCTCACGGTTATCAGCCGTGCGCTCTGACCAACTGAGCTATGGGCCCATCGCGTGAAGAAATATTAGCCCACTCCTCCAAGCGCGTCAACAAGTTTTTTCTAATTTGTTTTGAAGGGTTCTGCGACGCTCGACAGTCCTGGAACTTTGGGTACCATATCAGTTCTAGAAAAGCCTGAAGTGCCGCCGCATGTACCGCGTGTTTTGCCGTTTGGCGCACCGTGTGCATAAGGTGGCCCGATAGCCGCGTGAGGAGGACCCGCTATGATTCGCGTTGATATCGAGACCATCATGATGGCTGCCGGTCCCGTTCCTTCGGCCATCGTTCTGCGCGAGCGCTCGGCCGCCGAGTCTTCCGAGGCGCCGCTGCGTGCCCTGTCCATTCAGACCGGCTCCTACGAGGCGGCTGCCGTGAGCAAGGGCATCGACGGCACACCGCCCAAGCGCCCGGTTGCCCACGACGTATTTCTCGAGGCGTGCAGGGCGCTTGGCGCCCGTGTGGAGCGCGTTGAGATCTCCCGCTTTGAGTCGCCGGTGTTTTACGCCGATATCGTTCTCATGAACGAGCACGACGCCGAGGTGCGCGTCGACGCCCGTCCGAGCGACGCGCTGGCGCTTGCCGTGCGCGCGAACGCGCCCGTGTACGTGGAGGACGACGTTATGAACCGCGCGGGCACCGTGAGCTACCACGAGGACCAGAAGACCGAAGACGAGTACGCGCGCTTCGACGAGTTTGCGCATACGGTTTCGCCCGATGACTTTTAAGATGGGCCTCTCGCATCTTGCCGCCGGCGGTCGGCTCCGGTTATGACGCGGGCAGAGGCTCTGAGCGCGCTCGGCCTTGAGGAGGGCGCCACCGACGAGGACGTGCGCCTCGCCCACCGCGATCTCGCCCAGATGCTCCACCCCGACAAGTACGAGGGCAACAAGCGTCTGCGCTCCCGCGCGGAGCAGCAGATGCGCGCCATCAACGAGGCGCGCGCCGTTCTTCTCGGCTCGCGGCGCAACGCATCTGCGGCGCCGAGTAGCCCTGAGAGCCCAGCCGCCCGTGCCGCTGCGGCTAGGGCGGCGCGCTCGACGGTGATGCGCCAGCTTGTGCAAACGCGCGAGCGGCTGGTGAAGGCGCGGTACTTGCTCGCCGCCGGTATCATCGCGCTTGTTGCGGGCATGCGCCTGCATGGTATCGTGGGCACCGTGGTCCTCTCGTTCGGACTCACGGCAACGCTGTGGGGCGCGCAGGACCTGGTGCGTCTCGGCGGCGAGCGCGGCGTGCTGCGCCGTCGTCTGAAAGAGATCGACCAGCAAATCAAGAAGGGATCGTCGTGACGAAGAACAACCAGCGTGAATCCGGCGGCGTGTCGCCCGAGCTCGATGCCATGACCTGCGATCTGATCGGCGAGCTTCTCGACGCCCTTGCTGCTGGAGAGGACCCGGGCGTGGCCGTTGCCTTGGAGGATGCCAAGGGAAACCGCAGCGTTGTGGCGCTTTCGGGCGACGGAGAAGACGAGTGCCTGCTCGCCGCGCGCGAGCATGTGCAGAAGGCTGCGGCGCTTGGCTACCCCGAGGACAAGATCGGCCGTGCGGTGCGCTATGCCTACGGTTACCTGGGCTACGTGCGCGACGGCAACGCTCCGTCCGACCCGGGCGCTTATCGCGACGCGCTCCTTGTGAGCTTTGGCGAGAAGGGCGCGCCTTGCGGGTATTCCGCTTATGTGCTCGTGGAGGGCATCGGCGCCGGCGACGCCTTTGGCTGGGCCGATCCCGAGCCGGCGGGCGAAGAGGATCTTCTCGTCTAACAATCGAGCGCTTTGGGCTGCGGGTGGGGCGTCCTGCCCTCGCAGCCTGTGAAATACGCGTGATCGCCTGCCGCGACCAGCGTCAACTCGCTACAATAGGCTGGTTTGAAACACCAGATCTGAGCGGGGGATCCATGCGAGCAGAGCATTTGAGGAACATCGCCATCATCGCGCACGTCGACCACGGCAAGACCACGCTCGTGGACAAGCTTCTGCGCGCCACCGATGCGTTCCGTGCCAACCAGCAGGTCGAGGACCGTATTCTCGACTCCAACGACCAGGAGCGCGAGCGCGGCATCACGATCCTCGCCAAGAACATCTCCATCGAGTACAAGGGCATCAAGATCAACGTCATCGACACGCCCGGCCACGCCGACTTTGGCGGCGAGGTCGAGCGCGTGCTCAAGATGGCCGACGGCGCGCTGCTGCTCGTCGACGCCTTTGAGGGTCCGATGCCCCAGACGCGCTTCGTGCTGCGCCACGCCATTGCCGCTGGCCTGTCGATCATGATTGTCGTCAACAAGATCGACCGTCCCGGCGCCAACCCCGAGGGCGCCTACGACGCCTGCCTCGACCTCATGGCTGACCTCGGCGCTACCGACGAGCAGCTCGAGTTTGCCATGGAGCACGTGGTGTACGCGAGCGCCATGAACGGCTTCGCGCGCCTCGACCCCGCCGACGACAACGACAACATGTACCCCCTGCTCGACATGATCGTCGACGAGATGCCCGCCCCCGAGGTCGACCTCGACGCTCCGGTGGCCATGCAGGTTGTTACCGTTGACCACTCGAGCTATGTGGGACGCATCGGCATCGGCCGTGTTTACTCGGGCACGCTGTGCACCGGCGACACGATCCTCGTTGTCAAGAATGACGGCAGCCGCAAGAACGCCACGGTCAAGCAACTCTTCACCTTCGACTACCTCGGTCGTACGGAGTGCGACAAGATCGAGGCCGGCGACATCGGCGCCGTGGTGGGCGTCGACGGCACCGATATCGGCGACGTTTACACCGATCCCGAGAATCCTGTGGAGCTCGATCCCATCGAGATCGATCCGCCGACCCTCTCGATCGTCTTTGAGGCCAGCACGAGTCCGCTCGTGGGCCGCGACGGCGACATCGTGGGCGGACGCCAGCTCAAAGAGCGCCTTATGCAGGAGCGCGAGAACAACGTCACCATGCGCATCGAGGAGACGCCCGACAAGACCGGCGTCGAGGTTTCGGGCCGTGGCATCCTGCATCTTTCGGTGCTTATGGAGACCATGCGCCGCGAGGGTTTTGAGTTCCAGGTTGGTCGTCCGCGCGTTCTGTTCAAGAAGGATGAGAACGGGCAGATGCAGGAGCCGGTCGAGCAGGCCGTGGTCGAGTGCCCCGACGAGTATGCGGGCAAGGTCATCGAAGTCTTCGGCAACGCCGGCGGCACCATGACGAGCATGCAGGCGGGCTCCACGGTGACCCACCTCGAGTTTGAGATCCCCACGCGCGGCATCATGGGCCTCAAGAACCGCATTCTCAATGTGAGCCATGGTGACGCGGTGTTCTACCATACCTTCCTCAAGTACGGTCCGTACGCTGGCGACCTCGGCGTACGCAACAACGGCGCCATGATCTCCATGACGACCGAGAAGGCTGTTGCCTATGCGCTCGGTACGCTGCAGGAGCGCGGCACGCTCTTTGTTTCCCCGGGCGACGAGTGCTATGAGGGCATGCTCGTGGGCGAGCGCTCCAAGCCGGGCGACATGGTCGTGAACATCGCGCGCACCAAGAATCTCGGCAACCAGCGCTCTTCGACGGCGGACATTGCCGTGCAGCTCACGCCGCCGCGTACGTTCTCTCTTGAGGAGGCGCTCGAGTACATCGCCGATGACGAGCTCGTGGAGATCACGCCCAAGAACATCCGCCTGCGTAAGCGCCTGCTGAACGCCATTGACCGCAAGAAGGCCGCCGCCCGCGCCAAGCAACAGGCAAACTAGCGACTTCAGCGGTTTACAGCGCGGGTTCACCGATTGTTCTCGGCGTTCCCGCGCAATTTCGCGGTCGATCCTGATGCCTTCAGAATGTTTTGACGGATATTCGAATACTTTTTGAAAACCTTCGAATATAAGGTACCTTATGTTTTGAAAACCCGCAGGTAAAAAGCCTGCGGGTTTTTGTTGTACTGAGTGGTTGCGCAAAAGTACTCGAATATCCGAAAAAACCTTGTGACGAGGAGCCCCGGATAGCCGGTGAAGCCACGAAAAGAGCCGGGAATACTGGGAATCGCGCTCGTCCGCCCGTTAGTGGCGTCGCTTTTTCGTGATGGCGCGCTTGGCGGACCGGATCGGTTTGGCCACAACCGGGCTGAGATCGAGATCATCGGGGTCAGGCGACTGGATGTTGAAGTGAAGCGAGAAGTATCTGAGCCCCATGGTTACAGCGACGCAGACGACGGCGCACCCCACCTTCTGAAGATGCAGCATCCACGCTGCAACTAAAAACGCGCATGATCCGGCAATGGCGGCGAGTGCGTAGAGGTTGCTCTTGCGGAAGATCGCCGGTGTGCGGTTGATACAGATGTCGCGTAGCATGCCGCCGCCCACGGCGGTGAAGAACCCCATGATGATGCAGACGGCGGGCTCGAATCCGCGAACCAGGGCCTTATCGGCGCCGATAGCGGCAAAGAGTCCCACGGCGAAAATGTCAAGCAGGTTGAAGAGCCGGTCCTGGTTGGCGATGGCGCGGGGGAAGAGCAGCACGGCCGCCGCTGCAGCGGCGCAGACCGGTATGGCGAGAGGTTCTCGCAGGATGTAGACGTTTCCGACCTGAAGGATCATGTCGCGTAGAAGACCTCCGCCGAGCCCGGTGGTGATTCCCATAGCGATGCCGCCGAGCAGGTCGAGCTTGTATTCACGTGCGATGAGCGCGCCCCCGACGCTGCCGGTGGCTGCGGCGAGCAGGTCCATCCAAAGCGGGATAGCTACCGAGGCGGTGTCGGGCGGGATCGTGGTAAAGAGCGAGCTGGTGATGAGGCCAAGCAAGTCGACGTCCACAGTTCTCCTGTCGTAGGTAGGCGAACGGGATATGGTGCAAAGGAAAAACAGGGACAGTCTACCGCGAACCTCGCCGGTGTGTTGCGTGAACTCTTCCCGGCGGTTTACGGTGAGCGGCACGCGGTGCTTGCGGAAAAGGAGCGGCGCCTGAATCAGGCGCCGCTCCATTATGTGAGCCTAGCGTAGGTGCTATGCGCGCTCGGGTGCATATTCGGCCAGCTTGCTTGCGCGGTTAGTCATCCCAGCCGTCGTCGTCGTCGCGATCATCGTCATCGTCATCATCGTCATCATCGTCGTCGCGATCATCATCGTCGTCACGATCGTCATCCCAGTCATCGTCGTCTCGGTCGTCGATGTCATCGCGATCATCGATGTCGTCGTCCCAGTCGTCGTCTCGGCCGTCGGCATCGTCCCAGTCATCGTCATCGATGTCGACGCCGGCGGCCGCCGTTCCGCCCGAGGGGGCCCAATCGTCGCGGTCATCCCAATCGTCGTTTCGCTCAAAGTCAGCTTCGAGAATCTTGCCGGTTCGTGCGTCGACCTCGTAGTCGTACTCGACGCCGTCGGCGGTGAACTCGAGCTCGTACACGCCATCGTCAAGTTCGTACTCGTGGTCGTGGAAAGTCGCCGTGGCAGGGTCGATTCCAAGCTGACCGAGGACGAGCTCCTGCGCCGCCTCGATGCCGATCAGGCCGTTCTTGTCGAGGTCGTCGTCGTTGATGGCGTAGGCCTTGGAGGTCACGCCGCGCTTCTCCACGGAGTTGCGAGCCTGCTGAGCAATGTCGTCCAGGAACGCGTCGTCGGGGTACGCGGACCCCTCGGTGAGCTTGAGGACGATGTTCTTCTCGTGCCCGCCGATACCGTCGGCGAAGTAACCGTCCTCGTCGATGGCGGTCACGAGCTCGCCTACGACCTCGCTTGCCTGGCGACCCTCGTAGTCGCGGTAGTCGGTGACGATTTTCTGGCCGTCGTCGTTGACGCCTTCGAGCTCTACGACCTGGCCTTCGGCGTCGTAGCTGATCTCGATCTCAGGGTTAACGCTGAGGAGGATGCTTCCGATCGCCTGAGCGGTTGCAGCCCCTTTCGCTTCGGGAGCGTTGGTTCCGCATCCGGTGAGTGCGGCGCACATGCACGCGCACAGTCCGAGGCCGGCGAGGACGTGGGTCATCTTGGTCTTCTTCATCGTTCTCTCCTTTGGTCGTGGGACGGTGTGTTGTTTTCCGCCTTACACCCGTAGACTGCGGGGGGCAGAGGGTAAAACCGGGGTCGCTCGAAAGTTTTTTTCTTTTTCTTTGAGGTCCCTGGTCACAGCTGGGCGCTAGTCTTCTTCATCATCATCATCATCCTCATCGTCGTCCCAGTCGTCATCATCGTCGTCGCTGCCCCAGCCGTCGTCGTCCCAATCATCGTCATCGTCGCCATGGGCTTGGTTGGACGGTGCTGCGGCAGTAGGCGTCTCGGTAGCTGGCTGAGGCTGTTCCGGCACCTCGGCGGTTGGCACGACCACTTCCTGTCGTTTGTCATCACCGTCGTCGCCCTCATCCGTTCCTGCCGCCGGCAGCATCGGATCGTCGCTCCCCTCGCCAGTATTTTCTGCGCCGGCGCCGTAGCGCTGCACGGTCACCGACCCGTCAACGTGAATCACGAGCTCCTCGATGAGCTGATCCTCGAGCACGATGCGCCATTCGTCGTTTTGCGACGTGACGTCAATCTCGATCGTGCCATCTTCGTCGAGGTAGCCCATGTCTTCGGCTCGGTCCGCAAGCTCGTTGGTCACCGTGCGGATGTCTTTGCCGTACGCCCAATACCCGTCGACAAGCGCCTGTCCATCGTCATTGTCCCCTTCGAGTGCAACGACGCGGTCAAAGCGGTTGACGTCGGCCGACACCTCGGGATTGATGCTCATGTGAACTGTGCCCATGGGCGACTGCCATGCTGCGCCGCCCGCCGCCAAAGCACACAGGCACGCCGCCGCTGCGAGAGCCCGCAAGGCTCGTCCGTGCACCACGCTCAGGCGCCTGCGCGGTTCGGGCGTCGCCTCAGGGAGCACGACGACCTCGCTCAGGGTCTCGCCCACCTGATAGCCGAGGTTCGGGACCGTGAGGTAGCGGCCGTCGTCGCTCAGCACGACCGCGTAGGAAAGACCGCATTCAAGGACGAGGTACGTCATTGCGCGCTCCTTCCACCCGGTACGGCAACTGCCCGCAGATGACCGCGGATGATCTCGAATCCGTTGGTGTAGGCAACGAGCAGCGCCACGAGATAGCGCCTGTGACGCTCGAGCGTCTTGCGGTCAATGCCGCTTTTCTTCGCCAGTGCGGCCATAGGGAGCTTTTTCGAGGACTCGAGTTTGTCGAGAAGTTCAGGGTTTTCGCGCGCACAGGCGAGAACGCGCCGGCACGCGTCGAGGGTTCGCTCCTGCTTCGGGCAGCTTTCCGCCACGTCGACGAACGCGATGCCGTATTCGGAGAGGGCGGCAGCGTAGGACGCGATCTCCTGCCGCGTTGCCTCACGGTCGCCGAGATCATGGAGTTCGGCTGTTTCTGTGCCGATGTTGTCGCCAAGCGTGCCGCCCTCCTCGTCGAGTGGCTGATCGAGCGAGACCGTGTGGGCGTGCCGCGCTTCTCGCCTGGTAAAGTCGATCAAGCGATTGCGAATGGCGCGCGCTGCGAACGGGATGAACGCGCCGCGCTTGCCGTCGTAAGACATGATCGCCTCGTGGAAGGCGAAGAGCGCAATGCTGAGCTCGTCGTCCCGCCCTTCAATCGGGGGCCGCGACAGGAACTTTGCCGTCTCGGCCTTGATGAACGGAAGGTAGTCGCGCACCAGGTCATCGGCTTTGCGCGCATTGCCTTGGGCGGCTCTTACGCGCCTTCCGATGTCGCTGGGTCGGCCCATGACGGTCCTTTCATACGTAGAGTGCGCGATGAGGGGGCTGTGTTTCGGGGTCGCCGGCTGATATTGCACAAAATGTTGTGGGCATTTCTATAAGGTATCGGGCATAGCGCTGTTGATGTGTAAGGGGCATGTCAGGCTTATGTAAAGTATTCGGCGGGTAGGCGCGCCCGGGCAGTGGTGAGGATGTGAACCGATTGCCCGGAGCGGCAAATCCTTTGCGTAAAGGGCTTGCAATATGGGTCAGATACGGTAAAATGTCCCCTGCTATGAACGGAGAGTTGTCCGAGTGGCCGAAGGAGCACGATTGGAAATCGTGTAGGCGGCAAAACCGTCTCCGGGGTTCAAATCCCCGACTCTCCGCCAGTTGCTTAACCTCCGGCGCCCCCGAGTTTTCTCGGTAAGGCGCCGTTTCACCCCATGCGGAGGGGTGGCAGAGTGGTTGAATGCGGCGGTCTCGAAAACCGTTTACCCGGTATCCCCGGGTACGAGGGTTCGAATCCCTCCTCCTCCGCCATTATGAATTGAGCTAGGAGCCCGGAATCATCCCGATTCCGGGCTCCTTTCTGTTACGTGCAGGAGGAGGGGTTCGAACCCTGTTGAGGGCGCGAACGTTAAGCGGAGAGGTCTGTGGCCTCTCCGTAGTGAGCGCGCGAAGGTGCGTGGCGCCCGAGCGAGCGCGCGGCGCCAGCCGCGCCGAATCCCTCCTCCTCCGCCCGACCCCGATAGGGACGCAGGTTGTTCGGTGGTTCCCGGCATCGGGAGGGCGCTTTTCCCCTGCTTGGAGAAGGTCGCGCGTCTGAAGATTGCGCTTCTCCCCGTATGTGCCACAAGATTACGCACCGGGCCGCGTTTATCGACAAAAACGGGGCCGTAGAGCCGTCGGGCTGCGCAATCTCCCGGTAGGTCCGTTTTCCTGCGTAATCTTGCGGGGCGCATGTTCCCCTCTCGTCGTGCGCCTGATCGCTTTTGCGGCAGATCCGCGGCTCTGCGTAATCTTGCGGCGGTTGCGGTCGTGCCACTTAAAGGTGTATTAAGTTCTGCCAGCCTTCGTAAAACTCCCCTAGACTGGGCGTAACCGAGAAAGGGGACTGCATGAAGAACGCCGACAACCTCGGGTTCGTTTCGTCGTGGCGTATGTTGACGCGCGATAAGGGCTGGCTTAAGCCGGTGTGCCTGCTCACGCTGGTCGGCGTGATTCCCGTCCTCGGGCAGATTGCACTGCTCGGTTATGCCTATGAGTGGGCGCGCCTCACCGCTTGGGGCGTCGACGCCGCTCCCAAGCAGCAAGGCGTGCGCTACGGCAAGGTGCTCGCCACAGGAGCCCTCGTGCTCTGTCTCACGGTGCTCCAGGCGATCATTGTCGGCATAGCTACGTCGTTTCTCCCCGTCGTGGGGATAAGTGCCGGATCGCTCGTTGCCGGTCTCTCGCCCTTAAACGTTGTGCCCGGCCTTATCGCCGGAACGCTCTTCGCTATGGCGGCGACGGTCGTTGTAGGCGCTCTGTCTGACACGTTTATCAGCGCGTGCGCCCTGCGTCTTACGCTGTACGATAAGTTCAGCGCCGGCTGGCGCGTTGACCGCATCGTGCAGATGATCAGCCGCGACCTCGGAGGCTTTTTGCACGTCTTTCTCGTGTCGGTACTCGCGAATCTCATTCAGGCGGTCTTTGCGACGGTTGCGGTAACGGTCGGCCTGGTCCTCCTGCTTCCGACGGCATTTATCTTTGATGCGGCCTCTTACGGGATGACGGTGCCCGAGCTCGCGTCAACGGCGGTTTTGCCGGTGGTTGCGATCATCGCCGCGGCGGTGGTCTGCGTCTTTGCGTACCTTGCGCTCTATGTGGTCGGCCGCCTTATCACGGTCAACGCTATGGGACAGTGGTTCAATCGGTTCCAGGTTCGTCGCTGGGGCAGATCGGCGGATCCGCTTCCCACCGACAACGCGTAGCGCCCCAGCTTCCGGCCGCGAGTGCCCCCCATCTTGTCTGAGTTTTCCACATGGTTGGATCCGGGGTCAGCTCAGGGCAGGATACGCGCCCACAACCAGTCGGTGAAGATTTTTGAAAACGGTCGGGCGCCTGCGAGATCATGGTCTAGGGTCCATTCGGCATGGAAGTCCGGGCGCTGTGCGCAACATGTGAAGCTCGTGGTTCTCGTGCGGTGAGAGAAGCGAGCGGCTTGCGCGGTTGATGGTGCAACGCTACACTTAACCAGTCCTTTCCTGCCTTGGGCGCTAACCTTCACGACCCAAGGCCTTATGTCCGGAGGAGGTGACAAAATGAAGGCTTACGAACTGCTGTTTTTTGTCGATCCGTCCCTCGATCCCGAGACGCGCGCTGCTGTTATGAAGCGCATCGACGTCACGATCGCCGAGGG
Organism: uncultured Coriobacteriaceae bacterium; assembly: GCA_944322175.1. Taxonomy (GTDB): domain Bacteria; phylum Actinomycetota; class Coriobacteriia; order Coriobacteriales; family Coriobacteriaceae; genus CALUOB01. The sequence continues at coordinate 11,303 of CALUOB010000004.1, read as the reverse complement.
TGACGGCAAGGTCGATAACGTCGAGGAGTGGGGTAAGCGCAAGCTCGCTTACGAGATCAACCACCTGACCGACGGCGACTACACGCTCATCAACTTCCATGCTGATCCCACGCAGATCGCCGAGCTCGATCGCGTGCTGCGCATCACCGACGCGGTGGTCCGCCACATGATCGTTGCTCGCCCCGAGCAGGAGTAACGCAGGAAGGCGGCCGCACGTGTGGCCGCACACGGGATTATCCCGTCTATGAGAGGTCGTGAGCTCAATGAGCATCAACCGCGTCAACATTTCAGGAAACCTCACGCGCGATCCCGATATGCGCGCAACTGCGAACGGCACCCAGGTCATGAGCTTCGGCGTTGCCGTGAATGACCGCCGTCGCAACCCGCAGACCGGCGAGTGGGAGGACTACCCGAACTTCGTTGACTGCACGATGTTCGGCTCCCGTGCCGAGGCGCTGCGTCGCTTCCTCACGAAGGGCACGCGCGTGGCAATCGAGGGCAAGCTCCGTTACTCCAGCTGGGAGCGCGACGGTCAGCGTCGCAGCAAGCTCGAGGTCATCGTTGACGAGATCGAGTTCCTTTCGTCTCGCAACCAGGGCCAGGGGGGTTACGCTCCCCAGCAGCAGGCTCCGGCTCAGAGCGGCTACGCCCAGCAGCCGCAGCAGCAGCCTGCCTACGGCCAGCAGCCTCAGCAGGCAAGCTATGCGCCGCAGCAGGTTCCGGCCCCGGCGCCTCAGGCACCGGCTACGCCTCCCCAGGTGGATGTGTACGACGAGGATATCCCCTTCTAGTTCCGTGTTGCGAGAAGCCGCCCGTGCGGCGGCTCCGCATCAAGAAAGGTATTTAAGACATGGCTCAGGATTTCGCACGTCAGCCGCGTCGCAAGTACTGCCAGTTCTGCAAGGATCACACTGAGTACATCGACTACAAGGATACTCAGCTGCTCCGCAAGTACATGACCGACCGCGGCAAGATCAAGCCGCGCCGCGTCACTGGCGCCTGCACGCAGCATCAGCACGACATTGCCAACGCCATCAAGCGCGCTCGCGTGATGGCGCTCCTGCCCTACACCGTTCCGGTGGTGTCTTCTCGCGGCGATCGTCGCCGTAAGTAAGACCGAGGGCATACGATAAGTACGAAGGAGTTCCCATGAAGGTCATTCTCTTGGGTGAGCTCCGTGGCAAGGGCGGCGAGGGCGACGTCATCGACGTGGCTCAGGGGTACGCTGAGAACTACCTCATCCCCAAGAAGATCGCCATTCTCGCTACGAAGGGCAACCTGAAGCAGCTCGAGGAGCGCCGCAACAACATCGCCAAGCGCGAGGTCAAGCGCATGGCCGACGCGAACGCTCTCAAGGAGCAGCTCGACGGCAAGAACATCACCATCGACGCCAAGGTCGGCGAGGAGGGCCAGCTCTTTGGTTCCGTTACCTCCGCCATGATCGTCGCCGCCATTCAGGAGCAGCTGGGCGTCGAGTTCGATCGCCGTCGCGTCGAGCTCAACAACCCCATCAAGGTCGCCGGTGCCCACCAGGTCACGCTGTCGATCTACCGCGACGTCAACGCTGTCGTTACGGTTCTCGTCGGTGTGAACGAGACTGAGGAGGAGGTCGAGGCCGAGGAGGCTGAGACCGAGGCTGCCGAGGTCGAGACGGTCGAGGACGCCGAGTAGGCATCTCCTCGCAAAGAGGTCATCTCACCGATGAGCCCCGCCTTCCGTGTGAAGGCGGGGCTTTTTTCTGGTTGGTTGCGCTTGCCGAGGGTTTTGACGCGGTGCGCTCGAAGAGATCGATGCAGTAACCGGTCAACGTACCGGGAAAACCGGGAAAGCGATTCCCAGTACGGACGTAGCGATCGATAGCGCTCGTCCGCGCGCGCTTGGACGTTCAGGTCGGGGGCGCAGCGCCTCTGAGGGTCTCCGCTCGTTTGCGACAGCCGCTTTCCACAGGGGTTCCGTCGTTTTTGTCGGGACCCCTCTCTGTGTAAGCGAATGGTCAGATATGCGATGCGAGGGAAGCATTTCCAGCACCGTGCGTAAGCTGCAGAATGTATAATCTATCGGGTATTAACTGGGACTTCATTAAATCTGCACAAAAATATGAATATAGATCGCAAGATTGTTTAATATTGTGAATATCCGCAGGTAACGCCTGTGTAAGCTGAGATGAACCTGCTGTTGGGTAAAAAATGGTGGAAAACGTTGAAAACTCACCTTTCCGCAGGAAACAAATCCAAGGTTTTCCACAGGATGCTGTGGACGCAAAACCCCTCTGGCATGCAACCGCCCTCTGTGGTAAGCGATGCCTTACCATGGTTGTCACAGCCTCTTCCCGGGGCTCTGCTGCAACGTTCAAGGAGTGATCGCATGGCGCCTTCGCCCGCCTCCCCTACATACGACTGGTCGCCAACCGGTCTGGCCGAGCGCTCGGCTCCGCGCGGGTTGCCCAACAACCAGGACGCCGAGGCCAATGTTCTCGCGGCCATGCTGCTTTCGCCCGAGGTTGTTGAGGAGGCGTTGGTCGAGCTGCGCGACGACGACTTCTTCCGCCCGTCTCACCGCACGCTCTTCTCGGCTCTGCGCGACATGTACGAGAAGACCATCCCTATCGATGCCATCTCACTCATCGACTACCTCAACTCCATCGAGAAACTCGACCAAGTGGGCGGAGAGGCGTACGTCCTCGAGCTCATCGGCAACACCATGGCGCTTGTCAACTGGCAGCACCATGCCGGGATCGTCCGCCGCGACTCGATGCTCCGTGAGATCATCGGCGCCACGAACCAGATCAACGCGCTCGCGTACGATGCGCCGACCGACACCAAGGAGGTTATCGAGCGCGCGGAGTCCATGCTGCTTTCGGTAACCGAGCGCGAGGTGCGCAACTCGTACCGCACACTCACTGACTTCATGGTCGAGGCGTACAACGAGGCCGAGGAAGTTTCGCGCAACCAAGGCGACGCCCATGGCGTACCGACGGGCTTCAGCCGCTTGGATCGGCTGCTGCTCGGCCTGCGCGAAGGCCAGCTCATCATCCTGGGCGCCCGTCCTGCCGTCGGTAAGACGTCGTTCGCTCTCAACCTCGCCACCAACGCGGCTGCCGCCGGCTACACGGTCGGGTTCTTCTCGCTCGAGATGTCGGGCAAAGAAATCGCCCAGCGTCTGATCTGCGCGCAGGCGCAGGTTTCGATCTCTAACTTCCGCATCGGCCGCATCAGTCCGCAAGACTGGTCGAACATCAACGAGGCAACGGGGCTGCTTTCGACCTTCGACATTCTCATCGACGACACGCCCGGTACGACTATCACCGAGATTCGCGCCAAGGCGCGCCGCATGCTGCACAACAAGAAGAAGGCCCTGATCATTCTCGACTACCTTCAGCTCGTGAGTCCGCCGGCCGGGCGCCGTGCCGAGAACCGCGCGGTCGAGGTCTCCGAGATGAGCCGTGGTCTCAAGATCATGGCCAAGGAGCTCGGCGTGCCGGTGCTTTCGCTCTCGCAGCTCTCACGTGCGGTCGAGCAGCGCGGCGGCTCGGGCAAGCGCCCTATGCTCTCGGACCTGCGCGAGTCGGGCGCTATCGAGCAGGACGCCGACATCGTCATGTTCCTCGACCGTTCTGCCGACGAGCAAGAGGCGGAGCGTCCCGACCGCCCCGGTCTCAACGTAACGCGCGTCATCGTGGCCAAGAACCGTTCGGGCCCGGTGGGCGATGTCGACCTTATGTTCCTGTCCGCATCCACCAAGTTCTACGAGCTCGACGAGGAGCACGAGGCATAAAAGACGCGGCATCTCGCAGCGCCTGGCGGATTTCCTTGTGGGACGCCGCCAGGCGCTTTCTTTAACCGCTCGCGTACACTTTTATTAAACCTGCTGAGCTTCTTCTTGGGGCTTCATCAGGTGCGGACATATAATAGTGAAGTAACTGTGCGCCTTTGGGCGCGCGCCGATCTAAGAGCAAGGACACACTATGCCATCTACCGTGTTGGTTGGAACGCAGTGGGGCGACGAGGGCAAGGGCAAGATCTGCGACCTCGTGGCCACTGATTTTGATTATGTCGTGCGCTACCAGGGCGGCAACAACGCCGGCCACACCATTAAGTCGGGCAACAAGAAGTTCGGCCTTCACCTGATTCCCTCCGGCATCATGTACGAGAACGTGACCCCGGTCATCGGCAACGGTGTCGTGGTCGACCCGCACGTGCTGCTCGAGGAGATCGACATGCTCGAGGCCGCCGGCGTTACCACGGAGCGCCTCAAGGTTTCCGGCAATGCGCACATCATCATGCCGTACCACATCGACCTCGACGGTGCCTCCGAGAAGCGTCTCGGCAAGAACCTCATCGGCACCACCAACCGCGGCATCGGTCCGTGCTATCAGGACAAGATGGCTCGTATCGGCCTGCGCATCCAGGATATGCTCGACGAGAACATCTTCCGTGCCAAGCTCGCCGTTGCGCTTGAGCGCACCAACGACGTGCTCGAGAAGATCTACGGTCTGCCCACCTACACGGTCGACCAGATCTGCGAGACCTACCTGCCGTACGCCGAGCGCATCCGCCCCTATATCTGCGAGTCGAGCCTGCTTATCAACACCGCGCTCGAAGAGGGCAAGAACGTGCTGTTTGAGGGCGCGCAGGCGACCCTGCTCGACATCGACCACGGCACGTACCCCTTCGTGACCTCGTCCAACTGCACCGCTGGCGGCTCGATCACGGGCAGCGGCACCGGCATGAAGTACGTCGGGCGCATCCTCGGCATCATGAAGGCCTACGTCACGCGCGTCGGCTCCGGCCCGTTCCCGACCGAGCTCGACTTCGAGACGCCCGCGGGTGAGATTCTCACCCAGGTTGGCGGCGAGTACGGTGTCACCACCGGCCGCCGTCGTCGCGTGGGCTGGTTCGACGGTTGCATCGCCCGTTACGCTGCCCGTGTGAACGGCCTCACCGACATCGCGCTTACCAAGCTCGACGTGCTCTCTGAGTTCGACACCATCAACGTCTGCGTTGCCTACGACTGCGACGGTGTGCGCTACAACACGGTTCCCGAGCACGAGGTGGCCTTCGATCACGCCGTTCCGGTGTACGAGGAGCTTCCCGGTTGGAAGACCGACATCACGGGCTGCCGCTCGTTCGAGGAGCTTCCCCAGGAGGCGCAGGATTACGTTACGTTCATCGAGAAGCTCGCCGGAACGCGCATCTCGATTATCTCGGTCGGCGCCGACCGTTCTCAGACGTTCATGCGCGGCTGGAAATAGCACGTGCTTTGCGGGCGCCCCGTGCGGGCGCCCGTTCGCTCATCCGGTCGTTTTGCGCCCCACTCGGCACCTTGCCGCAGAAGGGGCGCTTCCGTAACCGCCATCGTGTAAGAAAAGACGATCCGTGAACACCTTCGCCATTGTTACCGACAGCGCCGCCGATCTTCCGCGCGAGCTTATCGAGAAATACGACGTGCACGTCGTGCCGCTTCACGTGAGCTACGAAGGGGTCGACTATGCCGACGGCGTCGACATCGACATCAACCGGTTCTGCGATATCCTCGAGGATGCTAAGGGCAGAGGCAAGGAGCTGCCCGTGACCTCCCAGCCGACTCCCGGCGACTTTATCGAGGCGTATCAGGAGCTTATCGACCGCGGGGCCACCGAGATTCTCTCGATCCACCTTGCCGGCACGCTTTCGGGCACTATCGAGGGCGCCCGTTTTGCCGCGCAAAAGCTCATGGCCGAGCACGACGGGCTGCGTATCACGGTGTTCGACTCGTGCAGCGCCACGGTCGGCCAGGGGGCTATGGTTCTCGAGGCAGCGGTGGTTGCGCGCAAGGGCGGCACGGTTGAGGAGGCTCTGGACCGCATCGAGCGCATCCGCGACGGGCACAAGATCTACTTCGTGCCCGACAACCTCGACAACCTCGTCAAAGGCGGCCGCGCGAGCAAGTTCCAGGGTTTGGCGACGTCGCTTCTCAACATCAAGATCGTAGTGTCGCTCGACAAGACGGGCGCCATCGAGGTCGTCCACAAGTGCAAAGGCGTCAAGGCAGCGGCAACGTATCTGGCCAAGCAGCTCGCGCGCGATTCCAGGGAGCTCGGCGAGCTCGTGTACTACAAGCTCTATCTCAAGGCTCCGGAGGCACTCGACGCTTTGTCGTACGCGCTCGGCACCCATGCCGCCAACGTCGGCTCGTGCCTGACCGTTGGCACGATCGGCCCGACTATCGCCACGCATGTGGGCCTCGGCGCTATGGGGCTCTTCCGCTTTCCGGCAGACCTCCACGCCACCGAGCTCAACGATCTTGACCGCTATCTCACTCCTACGTTCTAACGCGTGTCCCTGCAGGTAACCGAGAAGCTCTAGAACAAACAACGGGCGTGTGCGCATCGGCGCCCCCAAGAGAAAGGATGTGCGCATGGCAATGGTGGCAGACGAGAAGATCAAGGTTCTGTTGCTCGGCAGCGGCGGCCGCGAGCACGCGCTCGCAAAGAAGCTCGCCGAGTCGCCCCACTGCGAGAAGCTTTACATTGCTCCGGGCAACGGCGGCACCGCTCGCGAGGGCGAGAACGTCGCCATCGACGAGAACAGCTCCGAGGCCGTGGTGTCCTTTGCCCAGGAGAAGGGCGTCGGTCTCGTGGTGATCGGTCCCGAGGCCCCGCTCGTCGTCGGTGTTGCCGACGCCGTGCGCGCCGCGGGCATCCCCTGCTTCGGCCCCGGGCTCGACGGTGCCCAGATGGAGGGCTCCAAGAAGTTCGCCAAGGACATCATGAGCAAGGCGGGCATTCCCACCGCCGCCTATCAGTCGTTCACCGAGGCTACCCCGGCCGAGGCTTACGTGCGCGAGCTCGGCGCGCCGGTGGTCGTTAAGGCCGACGGCCTGGCAGCCGGCAAGGGCGTCGTTGTCGCGCAGACCGAGGGCGAGGCCGTAGAGGCCGTCCGCGCCTGCTTCGACGGCGCGTTTGGCGACGCCGGCGCTACCGTTGTGGTGGAGGAGTGCCTCAAGGGCCCCGAGTGCTCGCTTCTCGCGTTCACCGACGGCAAGACCGTCCTGCCTATGGCTACCTCGCAGGACCACAAGCGCGCCCTCGAGGGCGACAAGGGCCCCAACACCGGCGGCATGGGCGTGTACTCGCCAGTGCCGATCGTCACGGACGACGAGCACGAGGCCATGGTCGCTATGATGAACAAGGCTGTGGCCGAGCTCGACGCCGAGGGCATCGACTACCGCGGTTGCCTCTACGGCGGCTTCATGCTTACCGAGGACGGCCCCAAGGTGCTCGAGTTCAACGCGCGCTTCGGCGACCCCGAGACGCAGGTTATTCTCCCCCGCCTCAAGAACGACCTCGTTGAGGTCATGATGGCGTGCGCGACCCAGACGCTTGCCGAAGTCGACCTCGCGTGGGCCGACGAGTACGCCGTGAGCGTGGTTCTCACCAGCGCCGGATACCCCGGGTCGTACGAGAAGGGCAAGGTTATCACCGGTATCGAGGCCGCCGAGGCCCTCGAAGCCGTAACGGTCTACCACGCCGGCACCGCTATCAACGAGGCAGGCGAGCTCGTGACCTCGGGCGGCCGTGTGCTCGACGTAACGGCGATGGCGCCTACGTTTGCCGAGGCGCGCGAGCGTGCCTACGCCGCATGCGAGAAGATCAGCTTTGAGGGCAAGACCTTCCGCCGCGACATCGGCGCCCGCGCCCTCAAGGGCCGTGCAGCCTGGGACGAGTAACGCGTCTCGCTTGCGCAGCCAACCTGACTGCTTGGCCCCTGCAGCATGCTCGCTGCAGGGGCTTTTTTGCGCCGCGCAGATTGAGCTGACGGGAGGGTCGGCGGGGTCGCCCGCGAGAATCACCCGCGAGAATCACCCGCAAGGATGGCCCGCAAGACTACGCAGTTGCCCGTACATACCGCAAGATTACGCAGCGGCCCGTGTTTATCGACAAGAACGCCCGAGTAAAGCCGTCCGACTGCGTAATCTTGTGGCACATGCGTCGATCTGCGTAATCTTTCGGCTGGTCGGCGCTGCGGCGGCATGATGGGTGGCCGCAGCGCCGCTTGCCGCTACAGATCCTCGAAGAAGCCGATGCGGTAGTTCTTAAACACCACGCCGTCGCCTTCCTGTGTGGCATCGAGGTCGACGTCGGCGGCAATGCCGAAGTCGCTCGCGTCGTCTGAGTCGCGGAAGATCTGGCGCACGTGCCACACGTGTTCGGCCTTCTCGTCCTTCTCGTCGATGACGAGGTAGGCCATGCTGCGGGCGTCGGCATCGAGCACGATCTCGTCGTGCTCCTCGTAAAACGCGTCGAGCGCGCGCCTCCAACGCGCCTCGCCAAAGCCGGCGTCTTGGTCGAGCGCGCCGAGCTCGCGGGTGTTTCCGCGCAGCGCCAGGCCCACGCGACGGATAAGTGCGTTGCGCACGAGGACGGTGAGGCCACGCCGGTCGCGCACGACCTCGTCTGCTTGGCCGGGCGCCGCAAGCTCGGCCCCGGCTCCGTCGTCTGCGCCGCCTTGCGCCCATTCGTCAACCAGGCTCGAGTCGACCGAGCGCACCACGAGCCCGAGCCACGCGATGATGTCTTCGAGCTGCTCGTCGCGCTTGTCGAGCGGCAAGGTGCGCGCGAGCACGCGGTACGCATCCGAGAGGTAGCGCAGCAGAAGCCCTTCGGAGCGCGCGATGCCGTAGCGTCCGATGTAGCTCTTGAAGTCCGAAGCCGATTCGACCATGTCGCGCAGGACCGACTTGGGTCGCAGGCTGTAGTCGCTTGCCCACGGCACGCTTTCGCAGTAGCTGGCAAACGCCATTTCGAGCAGGTCCTCGAGCGGCTTGGGGTAGGTTATGTCGGCGATCTTCTCCACGCGCTCCTCGTATTCCACGCCGTCGGCCTTCATCTCGGCCATGGCGCGGTCGCGCGCGGCGCGCTCCTGCGCACGCAGAATCTGGTGGGGGTCCTCGAGCGTTGCCTCCGCCATCGAGATCACGTCGAGCGCGTAGGTCTCGGACGCGGGGTCGAGAAGCTCGAGCGCTGCGATCATGAACGGCGCGAGCGGCTGGTCGAGCGCGAAGTTATCGGGAAGATCGACCGTGGTGGTGTACGACTCGGTACCGTCTTGCGACTGGTGCCGTTCGATGACGCCGGTGTCGATGAGGGTGGCAAAGATCTCGTCGGCGCGCTCGCGGATCCGCTCTTTTTGTTCGGCGGTCTGAAGTGATGCCTCGATAAGCTCCATGACGCGCGAGCGCGCGTCGCCGCCCTGCTCGACCTCGGCAAGCACCATGGAGTGCGTAACGCGCAGGTGGGGCACGAGCGCTTCGGGCGCCGCTTCGATAAGGCGCGAGAGCGTGCCCTCGTTCCAGGTGACAAAGCCCTCCGGCGGCTTCTTCTTTTTGATCTTGCGCAGCTTCTTGGGGTCGTCGCCGGCCTTGAGACGAGCCTTCTCGTTCTCGATCTCAAACTCGGGAGCCTCGGCGAGCACGATGCCTTCGGTGTCAAAGCCGCTGCGTCCGGCGCGCCCCGCGATCTGATGGAACTCGCGCGAGCGCAGGCGCCGCATGCGGCGCCCGTCAAATTTGGTCAGCCCGGTAAGCAGCACGGTGTGAATGGGCACGTTGATGCCCACGCCCAGCGTGTCAGTGCCGCAGATAACCGGGAGAAGCCCCTGCTGGGCGAGCTTCTCTACCAAGAGCCGGTAGCGCGGCAGCATGCCGGCGTGGTGCACGCCCACGCCGCAGCCGAGCAGGCGTTTGAGCGTCTTGCCGAAGGTGGTCGAGAAGCTCGTGCCCTTGCATGCCTGCTTGATAGCCTCGCGCTGCTCTTTGCTCGCAACGCCGAAGCTCGCCAGGGCCTGCGCGCTCGAAAGCGCGGCGTCCTGGGCAAAGTGCACGATGTAGATGGGCGCGTCGCCGCGGCGCAGCGCCAGCTCCACGGTTCCCTCGAGCGCGGTCTTGACGTACTCGTAGCTGAGCGGAACCGGGCGCGGAGCGTCGGCAACTTGGGTGACCGTGCGCCCCGTGCGCTCCTCGAGCAGACCCGAGATGGCCGTGGTGTCGCCGAGCGTCGCGCTCATGAGCAAAAACTGCGTGTTGGGAAGCGCGAGCAGCGGCACCTGCCAGGCCCAGCCGCGGTCGGGGTCGCCGAAGAAGTGAAACTCGTCGAGCGCCGCGCAGGCGATCTCGGCATTTTCGCCGCCGCGCAGCGCGTCGTTGGCGAGAATCTCCTCGGTGCAGCAGATCACGGGCGCATGGGTGTTGATGCGCGTGTCGCCGGTGATCATGCCCACGCAGTCGCGTCCGAGAAGCTCGACGAGGTCAAAGAACTTCTCGCTGACCAGCGCCTTGATGGGTGCGGTGTAGTAGGCGCGCTTGCCCGCGGTGAGCGCCATGAAGAGCATGCCGAGCGCCACCATGGACTTGCCCGAGCCCGTGGGCGTGCCGAGAATCACGTGGTCGCCCGCCGCGATGCTCAGAAGGGCCTCCTCCTGGTGCGGCCAGAGGTTGATGCCGCGCGCCTCCGCCCACTCCAAAAAACGCTCGAAGGCCTCGTCGGGTTCGAGCCAGGGCTCGTCCTCGTAGGGGTAGAGGTCCGGCAATGTCAGCTCGCGCGGTGCGGTATCGGTCGCTTCGTTTGCGTTGTGGTCGCTCATGATGCTCGTTTCTTCTCGCCTTGCTTTCCTCATGATAATGGAGCGCGCGCCCGCGCGGCGTGCGAGCGTACCGCACGCGGCGGGTATACTGATGCCGATAAACGCAGGGCTGCATGCGGAGGTTGCAATGGCAGATCAGGAACATGTTGACCGGCAGACGCAGGATCCCGAGGTAGAGGCTCCCGACGAGGGCTTTGTGGGCACGGCCGTTGAGGATGACGACGCCGAGGCCGAGGAGTACGTGCCGACGCTCGTGCTCGGCGACGAAGACGAGCGCGACCCGATGCTTCACGAGCGCTACGTCGACGGCGAGACGGCGTGGCAGGGCCGCGTGATCCGCGTCGAGGACCTGCGCGTCGAGGTGCCGAGCGGGCACATCAAGCACCGCGACATCGTGCGGCACCCGGGCGGCGTGGGGATCGTGGCGCTTACCGATTCGGGCAAGATCGCGCTCGTGCGCCAGTACCGCACCTCGCTCGACCGCGTGACGGTGGAGATTCCCGCTGGTAAGCTCGAGCCGGGCGAGGATCCGCTCGAGGCGGCCAAGCGCGAGCTGCGCGAGGAGACGGGCTTCGAGGCGGGCAAGATCGCCTTCTTGACCAACATCGCTCCCTCGCCGGGTTATACCGACGAGATCATCCGCGTGTTTTTGGCCACGCATCTGACCTTTGTGGGCGCCGATCC